>JAISCS010000133.1 GCA_031265365.1 Verrucomicrobiales bacterium | reverse complement strand
CCGTCGCTGTTGGTGATGTCGCCAAGCGTGACGCCGCCGAGGGTGCCAATGTCAGCGGCGGCGAAGCTGATGTCGAGGTCGGTGGCGGCGCTGCCGTTCTTCACCGTCAGCAACAGCGCGTGCACATTGTCAGTGCCGCTGAGGGTGACGCTGGCGCTGATGTTGGTTTGGTCCCACAGGCCCCAAGCGATTTTATTGCCGCTGCGGGTGAGGTCGTTGTTGTTCGCCTTCCAGTCAAGTTTCAACAAGCCGCCTTTTTGCGCGAACCAACCGCCATCGGATTTGTAATAGTTGTGATTGGCGGTGCCGTCGTCGTTAACACCGGTGTAAATCGACGTGCCACCGTCAGCGGTCACACCAAGACCGTTGATGGCGTTGTTATTGTAAACGAGTATGGTGCCATGGCTGGAGATTTTTGCTTTCTTCATGTTTCCGGTGGTTGTGCCGATTGTTGGCGCGAACGTGTTGCTGCCGCTTTCGGTGACTCTTGAATGCAACTTGATGGCGCGCCCCGCCGTCATGGTGTTAAACACGCCGCCGGTCACAGTGTAAGAGTTCACGCCGTTGTTGGCACCGTATAAAGTGAGACCGTTGACGCCGCTGACACTGACCGTGCCACTGGTTTGCAACACCGCGCCGTATATCGACTGGAGTGCCGTTCTGAGTGCTCCAACTACCGATGGTATTCCAGTCGCCGGTTGGATTGGCCTCATTATAATAATTCTTGCGGCGACGCAAGTAGGCATCATGCATGTGCTGTTTCTTGGCCGGCGGCGGTCGCCCTCAGGAGAGGGGGCCGCCGCCGGTTTGGGGTTGACGGTGCGCGCTGAAACAGCTACGGTGTCGGCCATTCAGGGCGGAAGGAATCAACCGCCCGCGAGTCCGAACGCGGGAGCGTTTGACCGGAACCATCGGAGACGAAGTGAGGCACATCATGATGAAAACAAAAATCGCGGGATGCTGGGCCGCCCTCGCCTTGGTCGCGGCGTCCGGCTGGGCCAGTGACGCGGGTAGGGGCGCCGCGGTGCCCGGGTTCATGAGCACGCGCGGTTTCGCCCGCACCAGCCTCCTCGACAAAAGCGAGGGCAAGGAGGCCATCGTTCGCTTCCGCTTCGAGCTGCCTTACGGCCTCGCCGCCGGCTGGCGCGTGCCGTACCTCGGCTTTTCCGATGTTCCCGCCGGTGAGTTCAACATCGAGATACTGCGGGTGGCAGCGCTCGTCGACTTCCCGGACGCGAGCCGGAAGCCCGGCGGCCATCAGTTGACGTTCAGCGGGAAACCGAACGTCGTGGTGCCGCGCGACAACGTGGTCGAAAGCGACGCGGTCAATGTCCCGGTTCCGCCCGGCGCGGTGCTCTATGTGGAAACTTATTACCGCAACGCCGCGCCGGCGGGCAAGCTCCCCTGCATGAATTGGGGTTATACGGCGGCGGGGATTGACGCTGGTCTCGTCGGCGACCGCGACGCGCTCGCGGCCAGCTCCGGGTCTCCAGAACGCGAACTTTACACCGGTCCCACCCCGCCGGCGCCACTCCTCGCCGGTCAACCTTATTTAATCCGCTCCTATCAGCCGATGGGGGTGGTCGGCCGGCCTCATCCCGACTACCGGGGGCCGGTGACGCCGGTGGTCTTTATCGGCGACTCCATCGCCATTGCCAACGGCGACTTCGGTCGCGCCGACGCCGACGACCCCTATCCCGCCAGGGGCTGGAACGGTCGCGTCTGCGCCGACCGCGTCCCCTACTTGGTTTACGGTCAGGGCGGCTCCACCGGCGTCGGCTTCCGCAACTTGCAGGGCAAGCCGTTGTTCGTCTATCTCTTCGGCGACGGGAGCGCCGGGCGCAAGTTCACCCACTTGGTGGACGGCTACGGCATCAACAACCTCCGCGACCGTTACCGGCGGGCGGACCGCGCGACCGATTGGCAACTGATTTGGCGGCAGCGGGCCGAGTTTGCCGCCATCGCCCACCGCCAGGGCCTCGCCTACCTCCACACCACGCTCACCCCCATGACCGCCGGCTGCATGGTCATTGGCGAGGGGTTGCAGGATAAAAAACCGGCCGAAGTCTTTGCCGACTTCATCGCCGACCGCCGGACCTTCAACGAACAGGTGCGGACGACCAGCGGCGAAATTCCGGGCTGCGTGGGCTTCATTGACTGCGGCGGCGCGGTCGAGGAGAATCCCGCTGCCGGTGACAACCGCTGGCTCGCCGCCTTCATCCTCGACGGCATCCATCCCAACTCCGCCGCCTGCCGGAAAATGGCCGCCGCCGTCCCGCCCGACTTGTTCGCCAAGCACCCCAACCCCCTGCCGCCGGTGAATGACCGGTGACGGCAATTTCGGCTCGCCGCGCAACATGTCAACCCTCGCGCTGATGGACACCCCTCTTCGAGAGGGGAATTCTCACGGGATGGAACTTGTTGATTGCTTAAGTATGCTCGGCGTGGCTCAAGCCTTGCCGCCGAAGCTGGTGTAGTCGTCGAGGTCGAGCAGGTCAAACACCGTGCGGATGTCGTCGCGCTCCTGGTTCTTCGCGGCGACGCTGGCGTTCATGTGCTCGCGGAAGCCGATGGTGCCGGGCGCGTATTGCTCCATAAACGCCGACCATTGGGCGATTTCATGCGGCGCGCGCGGGGCGACGGTGTTCAACCATTGCAGGATTTCAAAATCGCCTTTGCCGAGCTTGAGTTGCTCCAGCAGGCCCTCCGGCTTGATGCCGAGGAACTCGAACAGGCGGAGGTCGAGCGGGTTGCCGTATTTGTATTCGCCGTTTTTGCCCGCCAGCGTCGCGCGGCCCTTGTCGAGCACGCGCGGCAGGATGACGTAGCCGCCGAGCCGCGCGCGCGGGCTGCGGGGCGGACGTTGGATCAGGTTCGGGATGTGGTCAATGTTCAGTTTCATCGTCAGGGTCTTTCGGTTGTTTGTTATCGGGCGGATTTTTCACGGTGGCGACGCGCCACTTTTTATCCCCGCCCTGATACAGTATAATCAATAAACGCTGCGGTTCAACCGGTTCGTTAAGGTTTTTCACCGTGACCAAGGCGCTGACCGTGGCGGCGGATGCGCTGACGGTGATGTCCTTGCGCGTGAAAGCAAAGGCCGCCGTCAGCGCCGGGTTTTGGTGTTTGACGCTGACCATGACCCGGAGCAGTTCGTCGCGTTCAAACACCCAATGGTCGCCGCCGCCGTTGATGGTCACGCTTACCTCCGGCGCGAAGAACGGTTTCAGCGCCGCGCCGTACCATGCCAGGTCCAAGCCGCCACCGTCGGCGGGCGCGGAGATTTTTTCTTGCAACGCGAGCATGGTGCGGTGGACTTTGCGCGCCTCGGTGAAGACGAATAGTTTGCCCAGCACGACGCTGATGATGAGCGCCAGTGTCGCGGCGGCGATGAGTTTGGTTTTCGCGGTCATGGTCGGCGTCAGCGGCGTTTGCTTAGTTCCTCGGCGATTTGCACCGCGTTCCACGCCGCGCCCTTGAGCAACTGGTCGCCGCTGACGAACAGCGCGAGGCCGTGGCCGCCGGCGTCCGCCGCGCGGAGCCGCCCGACGTGCACGTCGAGGTCGCCGCTCGCTTCCAGCGGCATCGGGAAATGATTGTTCGCCGCGTCGTCCACGAGCTTGACGCCCGCTGACCGTGAGAGCACCGCGCGCGCTTGTTCCACGCTGGCGGCGCGCTCGGTCTCGATGACCACGGATTCGGAATGCGCGCGGAGCACGGGGACGCGGATGCAGGTCGGCACGATGGGCAGGCCGGGCAGGTGGAACATCTTGCGGATTTCCTCGACCAGTTTGTTCTCCTCCTCGTTGTAACCGTTGGCGGCGATTTTGGTGTTGTGCGAGAACAGATTGAACGCGATTTGGTGCGGGAACACCTTGGCCACCGGCGGGCGGCCATCAGCGTAAGCCCTGACTTGCTCCTCCAATTCCGCCATCGCCTGCGCGCCCGCGCCGCTCGCCGATTGGTAGGTGGAGACGACGACGCGCCGGAGGCCAAACTCCCGGTGCAGCGGCCAAAGCGCCACCGCCAGAATCGCCGCGCAACAATTTGGGTTGGCGACCAAGCCCCGGTGCAGCGCCAAATCCTGCGGATTAACTTCCGGCACCACCAGCGGCACGCCCTCGTTCATGCGGAACGCCGAGGAATTGTCCACCACCACCGCGCCGGCGCTGATGGCGGCGTCCGCGAACTCGCGCGAGCGCGTCGCCCCCGCGCTGAAAAAGGCGTAGTCTGCGCCGGCGAACGCGGCGGCGTGCAATTCCTCCACCGCGTAATCCTTGCCATTGAACGCGAGCTGTTTGCCCGCCGACCGTGACGACGCCAGCAGCCTCAGCCCCGCGACGGGAAACTTCCGCCGCTCCAGCACGCGCAAAATCTCCACCCCGACCGCCCCCGTCGCCCCGACGATGGCGATATTATATCCGTTCTTGCTCATAATCAGCGAGCGAGCATAGGTCACTGTCAGCGCATGGCAAGAACGAACCAATCCTCCGCGTCTCCGTGCTGGATATTTTTGTCAAAAAAACTCTTGCCAAAAATATTTTCCCGCCTACAAATCTTTCATTGTTCTTTGCGAGATTGACCCGCGCCGGTTGCGCGGGCGTTGACGGGCAGCCCAAGGAAGGCCGTGTGAATCGGTCACAGTTGCGCTGCGGTATCGGGTTCTTCGCAACCCCAAGTCCGAAACTTGCCTGCCTGTCCTCACAGCGTCGGCGCTGACCGTGCCCCAAGGTCGCGGTCAGCGTCGGCGAAAAAACTTCATCGCAAAAATGAAGCGTGAGAGTGGAACCCAATCTCCCCGTTGGCGATTCGCCTTCCGCTCTTACAAAATTAGGAGTGGAATATGTTAAAATGTTATGTCATGACGGCGCTGACCGTCGCCCTGTTGTCCTCGCCCGTTGTCGGGCAGGTGAAACCCGCGTCATCAATCAAACCCGCCGCCAAGCCGTCCGCCACGGCCAGCGGCACGATGGCGACCTCCGGCACCGCCGCGTCACCGTCGGCGTACCCCGAAATCCTCGTCCAGGCCACGCGCCTTGAAGGCGCGCCGTTCCAGGGCGGCGTCACCTCCAGCGTCGTCACCGCCGCTGACATTGAGGCCAACCAATACCGCACGTTGCAGGA
>JAISCS010000107.1 GCA_031265365.1 Verrucomicrobiales bacterium | reverse complement strand
ATGTTTTCGCCGACGTCAACGTCAGCGATGTCAATCGAGAGAATTTCAAACGCGGTGCCGCTGTCGAGGCCGCGGTCGAGCACGGTCTTCGAGATGCGGTCGGGGTTTTCCAGCACGTCCTTGTAGGTGTTGGACGAGCCGATGGTGGTGACGATGCCTTCGCCGACGCGGGCGATGATGGTCTCCTCGGTCGCGCCGCCGACGAAGCGGTCGAGGTTGGAGCGCACGGTCACGCGGGCGCGGGCGCGGACGCCGATGCCGTCCTTGGCCACGGCGTCGATGGTCACTTTGCCGGACGCGGGGTTCGGACAATCAATCACCTTCGGGTTGACGCTGGTGCGGACGGCTTCGTAGACGGTCTTGCCGGTGCCGGCGGTGGCGAGGTCGATGGCGCAGGCGCTGTTGAAGTTGAGGCTGAGTTGCGCTTTGTCAGCGGCGATGAGGGCGCGGACGACTTCGTTGACGTTGCCGCCGGCGAGGTAGTGGGTTTCGAGTTGCTCGGTGCTCAGATTGATGCCGGCGCGGACGGCGGTGATGCGGGCGTTGACAATCAGCGAGCTGGGCATTTTGCGGAAGCGCATGGCGACCAGCGAGGTGAGTTTGACCGGCGCGCTGGAGGCGAAGGCGCGCAGCCACAGGCCGAAGAAGTTCAGCAAGATGATGATGAAGATGAAGGCGATGACGCCCAGTGCGATATAAATGTAACCCATAATGTTCTCCTGTTTGTTTGTTGTTAAACCGACCTGACCACAATACGCGCGCCCTCGACTTTGACAACCTTAATCTTCACCCCCGCCGGCAGGGGGAAGCCCTCGCTGCTGACGGTGAGCCGCCGCCCGCTGATGGCGGCGGTGCCGGACGGGCGCAGCGGGGTGACGGTGACGCCGGCGCTGCCGGTCAGTTTTTGCAATTCCTCCGGCGCGGAGGTTTGCCCCTCGGCGGGCGGCAGGCTGAATTTTTTGCCGAGCGGCGAGTTGGGAAAAAATTTCATCCAGACGGCGAAGAGGACGACCCCGGCGGCGAGTTCGGCGAAGAACAGCGCGAGGGCGCGGTCAACGCCGTATTCCGCGCCGGTGGCGATGACGGCGGCGACGAGGCAGACGCCGCCGATGATGCCGCAAATCATGCCGGGCAGGAAAATCTCGGCGATAACCAGCGCGAGGCCGGCGAGGATGAGTGAGAGGATTAGGGTCATGCGACCTCCACGATGATGACCGCGCCTTCAATTTTTACGACGCTGACGGTGGCGCCGGCCTTGATGAAATCGCCTTGGGTGAGGACGTCAACGGGGCCGTTGCCGAAGTCGGCGGTGCCGGCGGGGCGGAGCATGGTCAGCGCGGCGCCTTGGTCGCCGATGCTGATGGTCACGGGCGCGGCGGAGTGGCCGGCGTTGACGTGGTCGAGCATCAGCGCGCCGTAGAGCGGGGTCTTGGGGAAAATCTTGGCGAGAATGATGGCGCCGATGATGGTGACGAGCAGCGCCTTGCCCATGTTCAGCAGCGGCAATTCCAATTGCGGCAGCGCGGGCAGCACGGGGTCGGCCGGGTATTGGTCCACCATCGCCTTGAGCAAGGCGTACAGCACCAGGCCCGCGCCGAGCAAGCCGGGGATGATGTGGCCGGGCAGGATGAATAATTCGGTCACCAGCAGCGCGATGCCGATGATGAAGATGACGGCGTTCTCGTACCCCGACAGGCCGGCGATGTAGTGGCCGAAGAAATACACGGTGGCGAGGATGATGGCGCTGATGCCGAAGACGCCGAAGCCGGGCGTCTTGAACTCGATGTAGCCGCACAGCATCGCGCCGGCCAGCAGCAGCGGGGAAATCATCACAATCAGCCGCGCGAGTTGCTCGAAGCCGGTCGGCTCGACCTTCACCACCAGCGGGTTGTCAGGTGAAATGACGCTGACGACGGCGTCGAGGTCGGCCTTGGTGCCGGCGCTGAGCAAATTCTTGGGCGGCGCGCCGTATTGCGTCTCGGCCTCGTGATTGGTCAGCGTGAGGATTTTACCCTTGGGCACGATTTCCTTGCCGCTGACGGTCAGCCCCTGGTCTTTGTCCACCATGGCGTCGAAGACCTCGGCGCTGTGACCTTGCCGCTGGGCGTTGGTGCGGACGAGCGCGCGCACGGCGGAGGTCATTTTTTCCTCGACTGTGCCCGGCATTTCCTGCGCGCCGCCGCCGCCGGGGGCCATGAGGATGGGCGCGGCGGCGCCGATGACGGAGCCGGGCGCCATGTAGATTTCATGCGTGGCGGAGGCGATGAACGCGCCGGCGGAAAACGCCTTGGTGTCAATAAAAGTGTAGAGTTGGTCCTGGTGCGGGAACTTGTTGAGGATGGCGATGATTTCCTCGGTGTCCTTCACGATGCCGCCGTTGGTGTCCAGGTCAATAATGATGGCGTCCGCGTTGGCCTCGATGGCTTCCTTGACCCCGCGCCGGACGAGGTACACCATCGCCGGGTCAATATTGTCGCGGATGGGAATGATGTACACGGTCTTCCCCTTCGGCATGCCGGCGCTGACGGCGCCCGTCTCCGGTTCGGCAAAGCCGGTGATGGTGACGCACAGGAGCAGGAGGCAGGCGAGGTGTTTCATGTCAACGCTGACGATAGAACAGCAGTGACAGGTGTAAAGTGTTTTTGCGCCCCGACGGATTTACGGTTCCGGTGTTTAAGCCGACACGTCGATATTTTTCGGATTATTAATCTGCCCATGCAAGAAGGCCAGTTCGCGGTCGGGAATCAAACGGAACGGCAGCCGGATTTCTTCAGTTTGTTCCACATAATCGCAGATGGCTTCCAGCGCTTCCTCCAGCATGACGCTGGATGTGACGCGAGTGCGCTTTTCCACCGCGCGCAGCCGTTCTTTTAGCTGACTGGGCACCCGCGCGGAAACGAGGGCATCCTTCAGCGGTTTGGATGTTGGTCTTTTTTTCATAAACAAATATTCTTGGTAACGCCGTTGATTATTTTCGGAGACGTTAGCGCGCGCAATATCTTTTGGGTAATCCTTGTCAGCAAAGTATGATAATATTTATACATGTAGGATATTGTTATATAATGCATACATGCCAGATGTCCGAGCAAGATGTCAGGCAAATTCTCGCCGGTTTGGTGTCCATGCAGGAGACCTCGATGTTCTGGCTGGAGGATTTTTGCCTATAGCATTGCATTACGCCATTGGCCGGGTCTCCCGTCATCCTGAGCGCAGCGCCGCAGGTGCGTAGTCGAAGGAGCGGTGTAGTGCACGGCAGCGGATTGGTTGCCGCCAGCCGGTTAGTCAGTGCCCGGCCGCTCCTTCGACTGCGCTCAGGATGACGCATCAGCCTGCCAATGTTATGAGGAACTAATATAACAGCAAAAAATTTCCTTGAAAATTGGCAAATGTTTTCTAATTTTCAAGGAAAGTATGTTCATTCGTAAACAATATTTGAGGGCTATAGCCGCTGGTGTTGAGGAAACGCCGGTCACTATTTTGCTTGGCCCGCGACAGTGCGGTAAAACCACGCTCGCGCGTGATTTTGCCGC
Organism: Verrucomicrobiales bacterium; assembly: GCA_031265365.1. Lineage (GTDB taxonomy): Bacteria > Verrucomicrobiota > Verrucomicrobiia > Methylacidiphilales > JAAUTS01 > JAIRPN01. Next base: position 4,946 of record JAISCS010000107.1, on the reverse strand, counting down.
CTCGCGCGCGGATACCATTTTTTTTGATTTGGAAAATCCGCGCGATTTTGCCCGCCTCACCGACCCGCTGTTGGCGTTGGAAAAACTCACCGGCCTAGTCGTGCTCGATGAGGTGCAGCGCCGACCGGAATTATTCGCCGTGTTACGCGTGCTCGCTGACCGTCAACCTTTGCCGGCGCGATTTTTATTGTTAGGCAGCGCGTCGCCGGACATCGTCAGCGGCGTTTCGGAAACTCTCGCCGGTCGTGCCCGTTTTGTGGATATGCGCGGTTTTTCACTGACCGAGGTGCCGGCGGCGGATGCGGAGAAACTCTGGTTGCGCGGCGGCTTTCCCAACGCATTCCTGGCGGCTTCCGACCATGCCACGCAACGCTGGCTCACGGATTTTGTGCGGACATTTTTGGAACGCGATATGCCGGCGCTGGGCACGAAATTTCCCGCCATGGAAAACCGCCGGCTCTGGACGATGCTCGCGCATTGCCACGGACAAACGCTGAACCTGTCCGCTCTGTCGTCGTCACTGGGCATCAGCGCCCACGCAACGCGGCGGCAGATTGATTTGTTCACCGGCGCGTTCATGCTGCGGCAACTGCCGCCGTGGTTTGAGAACACCGGCAAGCGCGTGGTCAAAAGCCCCAAGATTTTTTTGCGCGACAGCGGTGTGTTGCATCATTTGTTAGGAATTAACTCGCGTGATGGATTGTTAGGGCATCCCGTGCTGGGCGCCTCGTGGGAGGGTTTCGCGCTGGAGGAGACGCTGACGGCGCTTGCTCATCCAGAGGCATGGTTTTGGCGCACGCAAGCCGGCGCTGAACTTGACCTGCTCGTGCTGCGTGACGGTCAGCGGGTCGGCTTCGAGTTCAAACACACCTCCGCGCCCAAAACCACGCGCTCCATGCACATTGTCTTAGAAGATTTGCGCTTGGCGCGGCTGCTGGTGGTCATCCCCGGTGGCGACCGTTTCCCGCTCGCGGAGAAAATCGAGGCGGTTGGGTTGGAACAGCTAATACAGCAGGGAGGGTAAATCATCAGTATAATTTTTTGAGGGACGTCACCGTCAGCGGCGTTTTATTTTCCGATGAACGAACCGCCGCTGACGATGATTGAAAAGTTGACCGTGTGGAGCGGGCGCAATCCGCTGTTGGTCTGTATCCTTGTGTTTATCGGCGTCGCGTGGGGATGGCACTCGCTGCGGGTCACGCCGCTCGACGCGATTCCCGATTTGTCGGACACGCAGGTGATTGTGTACACGAACTGGGAAGGACGCAATCCGACGCTGATTGAGGAACAAATCACGTACCCGATTTCGTCGCTGTTTATCTCGGCCCCGAAGGTGAAATCGGTGCGCGGGGAATCCATTTTCGGCAAATCGTTCGTGTATGTCATCTTCGAGGACGGCACCGATATTTACTGGGCGCGCAGCCGCGTGCTGGAGTATTTGAACCAGGCGCGCGCGGCGCTGCCAGTCGGCGTGAATCCGCAAATCGGGCCGGACGCGAGCAGCGTCGGCTGGGTGTTCCAGTACGCGCTGGTGGATGAGTCGGGACGGCAGGATTTGGCGTCGCTGCGGACGTTTCAGGACTGGACGCTGCGGTTCGCGCTCGGCTCCGTCAAGGGCGTGTCGGAGGTCGCCGCGGTCGGCGGATTTGTCAGGCAATATCAAATCAACCTCGACCCTAACAAGCTCGTGGGCTACGGCGTGTCGCTGCGCGAGGTCGCCGACGCGGTGCAGCGCAACAACCGCGACAGCGGCGGCAAGACGGTCGAGGTCGCCAACACGGAGTTTTACGTGCGCGGGCAGGGCTATTTCAAATCCGCCGCTGACATTGAGCAAGTCGCGGTGAAGGCCGACGCCAACGGCAGCCCCGTGCTCATCCGGCAACTCGGCGCGGTCACCGTCAGCGGCGATATGCGGCAGGGCCTGGCGGAGTTCAACGGGCGCGGCGAGACGGTCGGCGGCATTGTCATCATGCGCCACGGCGAGAACGCGCTGGACGTCATCAAGGCGGTGAAGGCGCGGCTGAAAAGTTTGGCGCCGTCGTTTCCGGCGGGCGTGAAAGTCGTGCCGGTGTACGACCGCGCGGAACTCATCGAGCGCTCGATTGACACGCTGAAGTGGAAACTGATTGAGGAGAGCCTCATCGTCAGCCTCGTGTGCGTGGTGTTTTTGTGGCATTTGCGGAGCGCGCTGGTGGCGGTGCTGATGCTGCCGACGGCGATTGTGCTGTCGTTCATCCCGTTTCGGCACATGGGGCTGACGGCGAACATCATGTCGCTGGGCGGCATCGCCATCGCCATCGGCGCGATGATTGACGCGGCGATTGTGATGATTGAGAACGCGCACAAGCAACTCGAGCACGCCGCTGACGGTGGCGCGGACGTCAGCGGCGAGCGGCGGCGCGAGATTATTTTGCAAGCGGCGCGGCAAGTCGGGCGGCCGCTGTTTTTCTCGCTGCTGGTCATCACCGTTTCGTTCACGCCGATTTTTTATTTGGACGGGCAATCGGGGCGCTTGTTCCAGCCGCTGGCGTTCACCAAGACTTTCTCAATGTTGTTCGCCGCGCTGCTGTCGGTAACGCTCGTGCCGGTGCTGATGACGTGGTTCATTCGCGGCAAAATCAAGTCGGAGAAAACCAATCCGGTGAACTGGCTGCTCATCACCTTGTATCGTCCCGTGGTGGAATGGGTGCTGCGCTTCCGCTGGGCGACGCTGACGGTGACGGCGCTGGTTTTGCTCTCGACGTGGTGGCCGATTGCCAGGTTAGGCTCCGAGTTCATGCCGCCGCTGAACGAGGGCGCGGTGTTGTATATGCCGACGGCGGTGCCGGGCATGGCCGTCAGCGAGGCGTCGCGCGTGTTGAATTGGCAGGACCGCGTGCTGATGAAAATACCCGAAGTGCTGACGGTGTTCGGCAAGGCGGGACAGGCGGAGACGGCGACCGACCCCGCGCCGCTGTCCATGTTCGAGACGGTGGTCCAGCTCAAGCCGCGCGAGCAATGGCGCGCCGGCCTGACGTGGGCAGCCTTGCTGGATGAAATGGACGCCGCGCTCAAGACGCCGGGCATGGGCAATGTGTTTCAAATGCCCATCCAGACGCGGACGCAGATGCTCAGCACGGGTTTCCGCTCGAACCTCGGCATCAAGATTTACGGCCAGGACCTGACGGAATTGAACCGGCTGGGCGAGGCCGTCGAGCGCAGCCTGACAAATTTCCCCGGCGTCCGCAGCGTGTACGCCGACCGCATCACCGGCGGGCGCTACCTCGACATCACCGCTGACCGTGAGGCGCTGGCGCGGTACGGCCTCAGCGTCGAGGAAGTGAACGACGCGGTGGAGTTTGCCATCGGCGGCAACACGCTGACGACGGCGGTGGCGGGGCGCGAGCGCTATCCCGTGGCGGTGCGGTACGCGCCAGATTTTCGCAACGACATCACCGCGCTGCGGCAGATTTTGCTGACCACGCCGGCGGGCGCGAAGGTGCCGCTGGCGGAGGTCGCGCGCATCGACTACAACCTCGGCCCCGCGATGATTCGCAGCGAGCACGGGCAGTTGGTGAACTTCGTCACCATTGACAGCACCGCGCCGGACGTGGTCGGTTTCGTGGAACAAGCGACCGCGCACCTCAACGCCAGCGTGCCGCTGCCGGCGGGTTCTTATTTCGAGTGGGCCGGGACGTTTGAAAATTTGCTGCGCGCGAAGGAAACGCTGACGGTCATCATTCCGTTCACCCTGCTCATCATCTTTTTGTTGATTTACCTCAACACCAAATCGGCGGCGAAGACCTGCATCGTGCTGCTGGCCGTGCCGTTCTCACTGGTCGGCGCGTTCTGGCTGCTGTGGCTGTGCGGCTACAACCTCAGCGTCGCCGCCGCCGTCGGTCTCATCGCGTTGGCCGGCATCGACGCCGAGACGGGCATCGTCATGCTGCTGTACCTCGACCACGCTTACGATGACCGTCAGCGGGCGGGGCGGATGCACACCGTCAGCGACCTGCTCGACGCCATCCGCGAGGGCGCCGTGCAACGCATCCGCCCGAAAATGATGACCGTCAGCGCCATCCTGCTGGGGCTGCTGCCGATATTGTGGAGTGCCGGCGTCGGCGCGGACGTGATGAAACCCATCGCCGCGCCCATGATTGGCGGCGTGGTCACCTCTGCGGCGATGGAGTTATTAGTCTATCCCGTGATTTTTTATTTATGGCGGAAAAGGACCCTGCCCAGTAAAGAATCCAAAGAATAACTCGCGCCAAGCCGCCAAGACTTATTAAACCCCAAAAAACTACCCTCGCGCAGAGACGCGGAGCCGCGGAGTTTTTTTCGTTGTCATATATAAATTAACTCCGCGTCTCTGCGTCTCCGCGCGAACATAATCAATTCCCAATAAACCACAAAAGAAATATCACCGGGGATTTTGGAGTCACTACGACAACAGGAGATGTTCCCACCAACACTTGTAATGGACGCGCTGATGTTTTTGTCAGGCAAGAACCAAATTCCCCTCTCGTAGAGGGGTGGCGGCGCGAGCCGACGGGGTGTTTTAGCGTTCGGCGCGGTATTCCTTTTTAACGCTGAACTACCCCGTCCGCTGGCGCGGCCACCCCTTCACGGAAGGGGAATTTGCTCGCGCCGGAGAATTCGCTTACATTGAGGAACTGCTATAGTTAACGGCGGAACCGGCTCGCTGGTAATTGCCGACCGTCGGCGCGCCGCCGATAGGCGATTTGTAAGTTGTTAAAAACGTGTGTGTTCCGTGCAAGAAATCAAATTGCCGCCGAACAAGGGCGATTCTTGCAGGTGAGACTGGACTTTGCCGCGCGGCGAAGGGGTTTCTTGCATGCAAGAGTGGTCTCTGCCGCCGGGCAAAAGGGTTTCTTGCGTGCAAGACTGGGTTTTGCCGCGCGGCGAAGGGAGTTCTTGCATGTCAGGCAGACCATTGCCGCGCGGCA
>JAISCS010000076.1 GCA_031265365.1 Verrucomicrobiales bacterium | reverse complement strand
GCCGCCGAAGATGTTGACCAAAATCGCCTTGATGCGACGGTCAGCGGTCAGGATTTTGAACGCCTCGGTGACCTGCTGCTCATTCGCGCCGCCGCCGACGTCGAGGAAATTCGCCGGCTCGCCGCCGTAATGCTGGATGATGTCCATCGTCGCCATCGCCAGCCCCGCGCCGTTGACCATGCAGCCGATGTCGCCGTCCAGCCCGATGTAATTCAACCCGAAGCCGGACGCCGCCACCTCGCGCGGGTCCTCCTCGTCGAGGTCGCGCATGGCGAGGATGTCGGGATGGCGGAACAGCGCGTTGTCGTCGAAGTTCAACTTGGCGTCGAGCGCGAACACCTTGCCGTCCTTGGTCACCACCAGCGGGTTGATTTCCACCAGCGAGCAATCATTCGCCATGAACAGCTTGTACACCGCGTGGAACAACTTGGAAGCGTCCTTCATCTCCGCTGGCGCGAAGCCGAGCAGCTTGGACAACTTGCGCGCCTGGTACGGCTGCAAGCCCAGCGCCGGATTGACGACCTCCTTGTGAATCGCCTCCGGCGTCTGCGCGGCGACGGCCTCGATGTCCATGCCGCCCTGCCGGCTGGCGATGATGACCGGCGCGTTTACGGCGCGGTCCATGACCACGGCGAAATAAATCTCGCGGTCAATGTTGACCGACTCGGCGATGAGCACCTTCTTGACCACCTTGCCGTCCGGCCCCGTCTGATGCGTGACCAGCGTGTTGCCCAACATCTGCGCGGCGATGCTCTTCACCTGACTGGCGGTCTTGGCCAACTGGACGCCGCCCTTGACGCCGTCGGTGAACGTGCCCTTGCCGCGTCCGCCCGCGTGGATTTGCGCCTTGACGACGAGATTGTTCCCCATGCTGCGCGCGACTAGTTCCGCTTCGTCCGGCGTGAACGCGACTTTTCCGGGCGGCGTGGCGACGGAAAACTTTTCGAGCAGCTCCTTGGCTTGGTATTCGTGGATGTTCATATGAAAAATTGATGCGAAAAACAATTCCATATAAGCGCCGAAACGTCAATTATTTTTGGAAATAAAATCATCCACCGCGGAGGAGGGGACGTATTACATCCGCTGACGTTGTTAGCGATACTGACACAAAAAGTTTCTCCCCGCCGTCGCCCGCGTCTGGAATATTATGGGGATGGCGGAAATCAGAATCAGTCTGCCCCGGTGGCCGTACGGTTTGCTGGGGGTGTCGCTGGCCTTGCACGCCGGGCTGTTGCTCATGGTCAGCGGGTGGGTGATTGGCTGGCAAACGGACGCGCCGGGGATTCCTGAGGCGTTCGCCGAACCGCCGGCGTTCGTGCAGGACGAGTGGGAGGCCCCGCCGCCGGAGCCGCCGGAGGACATGGCACCGGAGCCGGCGGCAGACACGGCGTCAGCGGCAGCATTGCCAACGCTGATGATGGGGGACGGCGGCGCCAGCGGGGGGAATGAATATTCCTCATTCGTCGCCGCCATGCCCGCTGCCATTGGCGTCGCCGGTAATTTGTTGCCGGAGAGCCGTGCCGGTGGGGGTGCCGGGGCCGCTGACGGTGGCGGGCGCGTCGGCAAAAGTCTGCAAGGCAAAATCACCGTCGGCAACATCTTCAACACCCGCGTCGAAAGCGCGCGGCTCGGCGTGTTGCTGGACGTGTCCAGTTCGGCGCACCCGTATCTGCCGCTGACGGTCCGGGAAATCGAGCGACACTTCGGCGACGCGGTCATCGTGCTGACCTACGGCTGCGGGATGTACGAGCGGGCCGGCGCCGACGGAATGTATGTCAGGGAATTTGGCCGCTGCAAACCCGCCGACGCCGGCGCCAAAAACACACTCGGCCAAATCGCCAAGGCCGGCGGCGCCACCGGCGACTTGTTCAAGAAATTCCGCGCGCGTCCCGGCACCTACGTTTTGTACGCGGAGAACTGCGGCCACACCTACTTCGGCTTCAAGAAACTGCTGGACGAAAAAGTGGACACCGTGTACTGGTTCGCCGACTTCCGCGACAAAATCTCCAACCGCGTCGCCGGCCAACTTATCAAAGAACTGCAAGCGCGCGGCATCAAAGTCATCGCCCACAACTTCACCGGCAAACCCGTGCCGGAGGAAGGCGAAAAAATCGCGCAAGCCACCGGCGGCAGCACCATCGCCAAAGTGCCACGGTAACGTTCGCGCGGAGACGCGGAGTTTATTGAATATTTTCACGTCGGTGAAAAATATTCCTTAACCATAACCAGAACCTGCCATAAATTCTTCGTATGAGCCGCGCTGGTTATCAACAATCGCTACTTTCCGCGTTGCCGCGCTGAATTCTTTCGTTTCAAATTGCCCGTGCTCAGGTTAAATATAGCCATGACCCGCGACGCCATTCTCCTCCGCCTCGGCCTTTTGCTCACCGTCGGTGTGGTGGTATTGCAGACGGTATTCATGGCGCAACTGCCGTTTCTCGGCGCGCTGACCAAGAGCCTCTTCCAGCGCTGGCTCGGTCTTCCTTGCCCGCTCTGCGGCGGTACTCGCGCGATGAACGCGCTCTTCCACGGCGACCTGACTCAAGCGCTGTACTTGAACTGGCTCGCGCTGCCGGTGGCCGCCGCCGGCATTATCATCGTCACCGTCAGCGGCATCGAACTCCTCGCCCGCCGCGCGATTTTCCCCAGCCTCAAATTCTCCCGCCGCGCCTGGCTGTCACTGGCGGCGGTCTTTGTCCTCCTGTGGGGTTGGCAAATATACCAAGCCCTGCACACGCCGAAGCCGGAATTGCTCAATCCGCGCGGATTATTCTTCAAATTTTACCGTTTCCCCAACGACTGATATAACAACGTAGCACAGGCAATCCTGCCTGTGTTGCTTAAGGCAAGCGGCTCCGCCGCCAATAACATGACACAGGCAGGATTGCCTGTGCTACGTTCCGCGTCACCACCAACGGGTCAACCTTGACAATACCCCGAAACCCCGCTAACAATAACCCCCCTATGAAGCAATGGTATTACGCCAAGAGTGGACAGAAATTCGGCCCGTTCCAAAAATCGCATATCGAGGAACTGTATAACAAGGGTGAACTCGCCGCGACCGATTTGGTCTGGGAAGAAGGCACGCCGAAGTGGATTGCGGCGGGCAAGGTGTTCGGCGCGCCGACCGTCACCCCGCCACTGGCAGCGAAGAACGCTGTGCCGGTCACCGGCAGCGGCGCGTTCAAGGCGTCCGCTTGTCTGCAACGCGGCTGGGACTTGGTGTGGAAATATCCCGCGCATATCATCGGCGGGGTTTTTCTGGCGGGGGTCATCGCTTTCGTCGTCTCTGCGCCGATGAACTTCAGCTCGTTGCTGACCGACGCTAAACTGGCTGAGAAACTGCACTATCAACTCACCTCGTCAATGCTGATGCTCGGCTGGAGCCTCTACGGCGTTGGCATGATTCTTAACCTGCTCATCACCCCGACGCTCTACGCTGGCATGTTCTGGATGTTGCTCGAAACTCTGCGCGGCAAGACGCCGGACTTGGGCAACTTGTTTTTCGTGTTCAAGGATTTCAAGCTCGCCCTCAAAGTCATCGCGGCCAATATTTTGGTCGGGCTGATAATCGTGGCACCGTTATTCATCGGTATGCTCGGCTGCATACTCGCGGTACTGCTCGCCAAGCTGATTGGCGCGGGGCTTGGCGTGGTCGTCATGTTAATTTGCCTCGCCATCTACATAATACTCATCCCCATGATGATTTACTTCGGCGTCGCTT
>JAISCS010000147.1 GCA_031265365.1 Verrucomicrobiales bacterium | reverse complement strand
GAAATGGACGCGCCGCTGGACGAATCAAACATCAACCGCTTCATCCGCCTCGTGCAACGCTTCGTCCAACAATCGCAATTCGTCGTCATCACGCACAACAAACGCACCATCAGCAGCGCCGACGTATTGTACGGCGTGACGATGGAAGAACACGGCGTGTCGAAACTCGTCTCGGTAAAAATGGCGCGCCAGGATGAAGACCCGCTGTTCAACGGCAACGCCCCCGCGCCGAAATCCATCGCCGACGCCATCCGCGGGGAGAGCGTCCTGCCGCCGGCGGAGACGATAATCTAGCGCGCGCGGAGCCGCGGAGTTTTTTATTTAATTAATTCCGCGGCTCCGCGTCTCTGCGCGAACATGGTGTTTTAACGGCGACGGCGGGTGATGCTCTCGGTGATGGTCAAGCCGCTGCCGCTGATGGTGGGCGCGCGACTGATGTTGCCGGTGGTGCGACCTGTTTTGGTCAGATAATTAGCCAGGTAGGGAATGAATCGATTAAAACCCGGCGCGGGAATTAGCGCAGGTTGCGAGGTTATCACCCCCGCTTCCACGCCTCGCCCTCGTCGTCATCGTCGTCTTCCAGCATGTCCCGCGACAACTCATCCGTCATCTCACGAATCCACGACGGCGTCAGCCGCTCGTAATCCGCCTCAAGCCAGCCCCGCTGCTCATCCCACGGCGGCATGTGAATTTCCCCGCGCCGGATTTTCAACAATAAAAACGCCAGTTCCCGTACCCACTCCCACATCCGTGCCACCAACTCCGGCGAGAACAAGGCCCGGCGTAAGTTTTCACTATCATTCACCAGCACCCACGGCGCTGGCGGGCGCTCAATCGGCGTCCACACCCGGCGCTGTTCCGCGTAGTAAATCATCCGCGACTCCTCCCCCGACCACAATTCATCCGCCGCGTCTTCCGTCAGCGCGATGTTATACTCGAACAACCCGTACATCCGCACCGACGGGTCTTCCTGCCAGAAATGCATGAACCCGGACACCGCCTCGCCGCGCATCGTGACATGATTGTCCACCATCACCATCGCCGGCTCGCGCCGCAACTGTTCCAACGTCACGTTGGGATGATTGAAGAATTGGTTGCCCAGCAGCGTGTCATGTATCATGTTAAACCAGTCCATCGACAACTTCGCCGGCTCAGGATACCGCGCCACCGTGCCCGACCATTCCCCCAGCACCGTCACCGTCGTCTCCGCCACCGGCGGCAAAATCACCGGCGTCGCCCCTGCCGGCCACGCCTCCGCGCCGCACTTCCCCGACTCCCGCGCCACCAGCAACCACCACCAATCATACACCCCGCGCGGCTCCTTGAACCCCTCCTGGCTATGGCTATGCGGCGCGCAATGCGCCAGCCAGATTCCCCACGGCGGGCCGGGCATTTGGCGGCTGGACGGGTCTTCCGCCGGCGGCCGGGTCCCGCGCCACGCCTCGTCCGCGGGCAAACACGCCGTCGGCTCTCGCCACATTTGCGCGAGCCGCCGCCACACCGTCACCGCCGCGAACATATCCGGCGCGAAGGTCAGCGTTGTCATCCACTGGTCCTTGAAAAACACCCGCGCCCACACCGCGCCGCGCTCCAACCGCTCAGTCTCCAAGCGGTAAGCCCCCCAAGTCGCGTTCCCCGCGCGCACGGACTGCCGCGCCACCGCCAACTCCGCGTCGTCCGTGTAAAACGAGCGCTGCCGGTCCGTCAACATCGGCGTTATCAAATCGTGCATACTCAATGTCCGCGACCAATAATACCCGTAGAAATAAATCGGCAAGCCAACCATGCGGTTAGTCTATCCGCTAATTCGGTGGCAAGCAAGGCCCGATGCGCGGGCCGGGTTTGGGGTGGTCATGATAATGGGTTCTATCCCGTGAACAGCGGAATGGCGGCGGCGGGTGGTATAAGCGCGGCATAATTCCCCTTCCGTGAAGGGGTGGCGCGGAGCGACGGGGTAGTTCAGCGTTGGGACAGGCGCAAGACGAAAGCTGAAAGCCGAAAGCTGAAAACAGAAATAATTTCAGCTTTCTGCTTTCGGCTTTCTAATTTTCCTTAACGCTGAACTACCCCGTCCGCTCCGCGGCCACCCCTTCACGGAAGGGGAATTAGGAACTTGATAATGCCTTGCTTTTGCCGCGGCGAACCGGAATAATTCACGCCCACTTGAAACATTGTTATGCGTAAAAAGAAAATCACCGAGAATGCTGTGCCGTCTTTGTTGCACGGTGAACCCATCCGCAATGCCATCTTGCGCAATCTCCGCTACGGTTTGGCGCGCGACTTGGCCACCGCGTCGCGCCACGATTGGTGGTTCGCCCTTTCCAAGACCACGCAGGAGCGCATCATCGAGCGGCTCATCGCCACGCAGGCCGAGCATGGCAGGCGGAAAACCCGCCGCGTTTATTATCTCTCGCTCGAATTTCTCGTGGGCCGGTTGCTCGGTAATAATCTGCTCAATATCGGCATTTACGACGAGGCGGTGCGCGCGTTGGAAGACCTCAGCCTCGACCTCCGCGAGGTGCGCGATGAGGAGTATGACATGGCCCTCGGCAACGGCGGCCTCGGCCGGCTCGCCGCGTGTTTCCTCGATTCCCTCGCCACGCTCAGCCTCCCCGCCGTCGGCTACGGCATTAACTACGAGTTCGGCTTGTTCAAGCAGGAGTTCCGCAACGGTTACCAAATCGAGCGGCCCGACGAATGGATGCAGTTCGGCGACGCGTGGGAAATCACGCGCGCGTCGCTGCGGCAGGAGGTGCATTTGTTCGGGCGCGTCGAGAATGTTTTTGACGGGCACGGCGATTACCGCGCGAAGTGGGTGGACACGCGCGTCATCGTCGGCGTGCCGCATGATGTGCCGGTGTGCGGCTACGACGGTTGCTCGGTGAATTTCCTGCGCTTGTGGCGCTCGCACGCGAAGGAGGAACTGGATTTCCAGGCGTTCAACGCCGGCGGCTACGTCGAGGCGTTGCAAAACAAAAACCTCGGCGAAGTCATCTCCAAGGTGCTTTACCCCAACGACAGCACGGAGAACGGCAAGGAGTTGCGCCTCGTGCAGCAATACTTCTTCGTGGCGTGCTCGCTACGCGACATCCTGCGCCGCTTCCACCGCGAGCACGGGGACAACATCGCGCTGTTGCCGGAGAAAGCCGTCATCCAGTTGAACGACACGCACCCCGCCATCGCGGTCGCCGAGTTGATGCGTCTGTTGCTCGACGAGTATAACCTGCCGTGGGCGCCGGCGTGGGACATGGTCACGCGCATCTTCGCCTACACCAACCACACGCTGATGCCGGAGGCGCTGGAACGCTGGAGCGTGCCGCTGTTTCAAAAAGTCCTGCCGCGCCACCTGCAAATCATCTTCGACATCAACAGCCGCTTCCTCAAGGAAGTCGAGGCCAAATGGCCCGGCGACAGCGCCAGGCAGCGCGAACTCTCGCTGGTCGAGGAAGGCCCCGTGAAGATGCTCCGCATGGCGCACCTCGCCGTCGTCGGCAGCTTCTCCGTCAACGGCGTCGCCGAGTTGCACACGCGCTTGTTGAAGCAGAAACTGTTCAAGTCCTTCCACGAACTGTGGCCGCGCAAAATCAACAACGTCACCAACGGCGTCACCCCGCGCCGCTGGCTGTTGTCCATCAACGGGCCGTTGAGCGACTTCATCACCGGTAAAATCGGCGACGAGTGGGTCACCGACCTCGACCAGTTGCGCCGGCTGGAGCAGTTCGCCGACGACCCCGCCGTGCTCGACCAAATCCAGGACATCAAGCTCGCCAACAAAACGCACCTGGCGATGATTATCCAAAGGGAATGCGGCGTCACCGTCAGCCCGGAGGCCATCTTCGACGTGCAAATCAAACGGCTGCACGAGTACAAGCGCCAGCACTTGAACCTGCTGTACATCCTCACGCTGTACCGCCGCCTGTTGCAAAACCCGGACTACCCGATGACCCCGCGCGTGTTCATCTTCGGCGCGAAGGCCGCCCCCGGCTACCAAGTCGCCAAGTGCATCATCAAGGCCATCAACAGCGTCGCCGAGGTCATCAACCACGACCCGCGCATCAACGGCAAACTAAAGGTCGTCTTCATGCCGAACTACCGCGTCTCACTGGCCTCGCTCATCATCCCCGCCGCCGATGTCTCCGAGCAAATCTCCACCGCCGGCAAGGAAGCCAGCGGCACCGGCAACATGAAACTCGGCCTGAACGGCGCCGTCACCATCGGCACCCTCGACGGCGCGAACGTGGAAATCCTGGCGGAAGTCGGCGCGGACAACATCTTCATCTTCGGCCTGAAAGTCGAGGAAGTCGAGGAACTGCGCGCGCGCGGTTACCATCCCTACGACTATTACAACACCAACGCGGAGCTGCGCGCGGCCATCGACTGGCTCGGCTCGCGGCACTTCATCCCGCACGACCCGCACGACGCGCTGGCGCCGCTGCTGCACAGCCTGCTGGACGGCGGCGACCCGTTCATGGTGCTGGCCGATTACGCCGACTACGCGCGCGCGCAGGACGAGTTGGACCAAGTGTACCGCGACCGCCGGCGTTGGGCGCGGATGTCGTTGCTCAACACCGCGCGGCTCGGCAAGTTCTCCAGCGACCGCTCCATCCGCGACTACGCGCGGGACATCTGGAAACTGGCGCCCGTGGAAATTCCATGATAATCGCCTTCCCCACCGAGTACGAGGCCGGCGAACTGCTCGCGCGCCTGTCCCGCCGCCGGCATGAAACCATCCGTGGCGTCCCGTGCTGGCGCGGCGTCATCGGCGGCAAGACCATCCTGGTCATCATCAGCGGCATGGGCGACGCCAAGTCCGCCGTGCGCGTCAAAACCATCCTCGACCTGGTTCCGGCGCGCCGGCTCATCCTCGCCGGATTCGCCGGCGCGCTGACGCCGGACTTGCAAAAAGGCCAAACCTTCGTCGCCGACGAAACCATGTTGCACAGCGCCGACGCGGTCATCGACACGCCGGAAAAAAAACACGCCCTCGCCCAGCGCACCGGCTGCCGGCTGGTCGACATGGAGACCGCCGCCGTCGCCCGGGTCGCCGCCGCCGCCGGCGTGGAGTTCCGCGCCATCCGCGCCGTCAGCGACGAGGCGGGCGAGACGGTGCCGGTCGCCATCCTCGCCCACGGCTACGACCAAGCCAAAGGCGTCACCACCCCGCTACGGCTGACGCTATATCTAATGACCCACCCGTGGCGCCTCCGCGCGCTGCTGAAATTCCTCGCCCCGCTGCCCGCCGTCCGCCACCGCCTGACGGACGTTATCGTTAGCGTGCTTGAAAAGACGAAAGCTGAAAGCTGAAAGCAGAATTGATGTTCGCGCGGAGCCGCAGAGACGCGGAGTTTTTTTTAACATTTAATTTCCCTGCCGTGAAAACCCTCCGCGGCTCCGCGTCTCTGCGCGAACTTCAATCAAAGACGAAAGCGGAAAACAGAAAGCTGAAAGCAGAAATAATTTCCGCTTTCAGCTTTCTGCTTTCAGCTTTCGTCTTGCGTCGAACCTACACGCTTTCCACCGTGAGGTGTTCGGTGCGGCGCTCGGTGACGATGAGACGCTCGCTCGGCGCGCCGTAGGGCTGGTCGTGCACCAGGCCGCGGACTTGATACTCGCGCGTCTCCGGCTGGTCCGCCAACGGCTGCGGGTCCACCCACGGGAAGTGCGAGACCACGAACGTCGTCACCTTCCCGTCGTTGATGCGGCGGTCCACCTGGAACAGCGCGAAGCCGCCCTTCTGCAAGTGCAACTCCAAATGCTGCCCGTCCACCCCCTTCTCCACGCGCAACTTGAAATCATGATGCAACAACGTGTCGCCCGGCGCCGGCGGGACGAGGCCGCAAATCACATTCAAATCCTCCGTCCACTTCGGGTCGGCCTGCAGCGCGGGGATGAGCACCTTGACCAGCCACGGGATTAAGCCCTCCAGATAAATCGTCGCCGCGCCGGTGAGCAGCGCGGTGCCGGCGGCATCCAGCTTGGGCAACGTCAGCCGGTTGGTGTAATTACCGCGCGGATGGCCCTCCATGAAGTCGCGGTACGCGGCAGTCATCGCGGCGGAGAGGCGGCGCACGTCCAACAGCGCGTCGTACAACTTTTGCAGTTGCTCACGACGGGCATTGGACTGGTCGAACACCTCCTTCGGGACGCTGGTGAAGGTGGCTTGGTTGTTATATACGTATTCCAGCAAGTTTAACGCCCAATGGTAGCGGCCATCGGCGGTTGTCGGGACGTATCCGGTGAAGTTATAATGACTTTTCATAATATTTGGTTAACGCCGGAAAAAATAAGGGAACCCGGCGATTATGTCAAGTGACCTGTTAGCTTGAAGTGGGAAAAATTTAGCCGCCGGTGGTGGCCCGAAAATGATTTTCGGGAAACCGCTAACCGTTTTCGGGAAACCGGCAACGGTTTTCGGGAAGTCCCTAACGGTTTTCGGGAAACCGGCAATGGTTTTCGGGAAGTCCCCAACGGTTTTCGGGAAACCGGCAACGGTTTTCGGGAAGTCCCCAACGGTTTTCGGGAAACCGGCAATGGTTTTCGGGAAGTCCCCAACCGTTTTCGGGAAACCGGCAATGGTTTTCGGGAAGTCCCCAACCGTTTTCGGGAACTCGGTAATGCTTTTCGGGAAGCCGATAAGAGCGTGTTGCGGCAGACCATGAACGCTGAACTACCCCGTCGGCTCCGCCGCCACCCCTTCACGGAAGGGGAATTAGCTCGTCATCCTGAGCGGAGCGCCGCAGGCGCGGAGTCGAAGGACCGGCACAGCACAGTTCAGCCGTTTGCTGGTGAGCGGGCCGCTGAGGTTGGGCGCGCCGGTCCTTCGACTCCGCCGCTACGCGGCTCCGCTCAGGATGACGAGTAAATTCCCCTTCCGTGAAGGGGTGGCCGCGAAGCGGACGGGGTAGTTCAGCGTTAAGGCAAAAGCAGAAAGCAGAAAGCTGAAAACAGAAATAATTTCAGCTTTCTGCTTTCAGTTTTCAGCTTTCTCCTTCCCCCTTGCCCTTGCCAAAGCGCGCGGGTTGCCCTAAAGTCATGGCCGGTGAACGCGGCGCCGACCTTCGTCGCGGTCACGCGCTATGATTCAACTGTTCTTACTATTATGCGGCACGCGGGCCATCCGCCGAAAGTGGTGGGTAATCCTCGCGTTCGGCCTCGGCTGGCTGTCGCTCGGTTTGTTTTTCATGATTAACGCCCTGATTGACGAGGTGCGCATTCCATCAATCTATTTCGCCATCCCCATGCTGCTCGACGGCATGTGGTCGCTGGCCACCGCGTTCTCCTCCCCCATCCGCACCGCCCGCTGGTTAAGACTGGCCCGCGCGGGCATCCTCCTCGGCATCTGCGCGTTGATTGTCCTGTCCCCGCGCCATAGCGGCATGATTATCGCCCTCATCATCGGCCCCGCGCTCATCATCGACGGTTGCTGGCACGGGGCCAGCGCGGTGGTCATTCGTTATGAAGGCTGGCGCGTCGCCTTGCTCTACGCGGCGGTCAAATTTGTCAGCGGCTGGTGGTTGCTCCAGCCGTGGCCGACCCACTGGCAGGGTGAGGTGGGGTCGGATGTCGGCACCCTGCTGTTCATTTCCGGCATCCGGGTGTGCTACCTGGCCTGGCGCATCCGCCGGCTGCCGCTCAACGTGCCGGTCCTGACCTTGTTCGCCCGCGGCTGGCCCGTCGCGCACGTCGTCGATGAACTCGCGCCAGCCCAGCCGGAACCCCAGGACGGGGAAGTGGTGGTGCATGTGTGGACGCCGACGGGGAAAATGGTCCAGGTCAACCGCGGCATCAGCCGTTACATGGCGTCGATGGACCAAAACGGCACCGTCTCCACCGGCCACGCGGCCCTGGAACTGGTTCCCGATTTATATATCAGCCATTATCCCGCCGTGGAAATCGACCGCGACCGCCTGGCCGCCGCCACCTTGCTGGCCACTAAGGAGAACAACGTGGCGGGCAAGTTTCAACCGAGTTATCAACAAGAAAGCCGGGAGTGGTGCCCCTCCACCATGCAGGTGCGCCTGGCCGGCCTGAACACCGCCGGCATCCGCAAGTTCTGGGCCTCCTACCGCACGGACGCGACTTACAATCTCACCAACCGCAATTGCTCGACCACGGTGGCCAAGGCGTTGGACGCGGGCTTGGAAGGCTTGTTGGAGCGGCGCGGCTGCGGGTTGTTTTTCTTTATCCGGCTGCTGTTGTCGCCGGAATTTATGGTGGCCGGCTTCATGCGCCGCCGTGCCGCCGCGATGACGTGGACTCCCGGCATCGTGCTGGATTACGCGCGCGCGATTGCCTACCTCAACAACCTGCATCACCGCATGCACCACTGAGCCGCCGCCCCGCCGTTCCCCCCATCTATGACCACCACCAACGCCTCACCTCACGGCCTGCTCGCGCGCGCGGCCGTCATCGTCACCGCGGGCATCTTCGGCCTGACCTACAGCCTGAGCGCCGCGCTCATCGCCCTGGACTTGGCGGAACTACAGGCCGGCGAGGGACTCATCGGCGCCAACGCCGCGATGCACGCGGTGGGCGTGCTGGCCATGGCCTTCCTGTTGCCGCGCCTCACCGCCGCCGCGGGCCTCCGCCGCACCGTGATTAGTTCACTACTGGCGGCCGCGGTGCTCATGGTGGGTTTCCCCGCCCTGCCGTACGTCTGGCTGTGGTTCCCCCTGCGCGTCCTGCTTGGCGCGGCCTCGGAATCGCTGTTTGTCTTGTCCGAGACCTGGCTCAACGCGCTGAGTTCCGACCAGACCCGCGCGCGGACCATGGGCCTGTACACCGCCGCGCTGTCAGTCGGCTTCGCGCTTGGGCCGTTGATACTATCATGGGTGGGCAGCAACGGCTTTGCCCCGTACCTGGTGGGTTCGGCGCTGGCCGTCCTCGCCGCGCTGCTAGTGTTATCGCCCAAAATACCGGCGCCGGTCATCGACCAACCCGCGCACCACAACCCGCTCCGCTCCATGCGCTTGGCCCCGCTGGCCCTCGCCGCCACCACCCTGAACGCCGCGGTGGAAACCGCCGGGCTGACCTTCCTGACCCTCTACGCCATCTCCCTCGGCTGGCAAGAAAGCCAGGCCACCCAACTCATGTCCTGCATGATGTTCGGCGCCATCGTGCTGCAACTCCCCATCGGCTGGCTGGGCGACAAAATGGACCGGCGGCGGCTGGTCATCATCCTGGCCGGCCTCGCCGCGCTGGGCGCCCTGGCCTGGCCCCACGCCCTGACCAACCCCTGGGCCACCTACACCCTGCTATTCATCTGGGGCGGCGCCTTTGTCGGCATCTACACCATCATGCTATCCATCGTCGGCGACCAATACCGCGGCAGCAAACTCATCGGCATCTACGCGGCGATGGGCCTGATGTGGGGTGGCGGCGCGTTTATCGGCCCGCTCATGGCCGGCGTGGCGATGCACTACAACGACCACGGACTAGCCTACTTCGTCGCCGCCGCCTGCGCGCTGTTCACCCTCATGGCCCTGCTGATAAAAAAGGCGTGACGCGGCAAATTCCCCTTCCGTGAAGGGGTGGCGCGGAGCGCCGGGGTAGTTCAGCGTTTGGGGCGAGGTCCCTGTAAACGCTGAACTACCCCGTCCGCTCCGCGGCCACCCCTTCACGGAAGGGGAATTAGCTCACGCAGGGGCATGGGCGGTGAGGGGGGCGACGTCAACGCTGCCACTGCTAACAGCGAGGAACCATAAAAAAACTCCGCGCCCCCGCGTCTCCGCGCGAACGGCAAATAGTGTTTCCTTATCCTCCGCGCGAGATTTTTAATCTGTGGTTAAAAAATATTTGCCGTATGATGCTGGGATGGCGATTCCTCCGCAGGTGATTGAGCAAGTCCGGCAGGCCGCTGACATTGTGGATGTCATCGGCAGTTATGTGCCGTTGCGCCGGGCGGGGGCGAGTTTCAAGGCGCTCAGCCCGTTTAACAAGGAGAAGACGCCGTCGTTTTTCGTGTCCCCGCAACGCCAGTCGTTCAAGTGCTACAGCAGCGGGCACGGCGGGGATGTGTTCAAGTTTTTGATGTTGTACGAGAACCTTGACTTCCCGTCGGCGGTGCGGCGCGTGGCGGAGCGGGTGGGGATTCGCCTCGAGGAAGACCGGCGCGGCGGCGCTGATTATGACCGCGAGAAGCATCAGCGGGAGCGGTTGCTGGCGTTGCACAGCGAGGTGTTGGTGTATTGGCGCGAGTTGTTGTTGCACGACCAGCGGGCGCGGGCGGCGCGTGAATATATGCACGAGCGGGAGATTCCGCAGTCGTGGATCAAGGACTTCGGGCTGGGGTTCGCGCCGGAGGCTTGGGACGACACGCTGCGCTGGGGGAGGGAGCACGGGTACGACGAGGCGCTGCTGCTGACGGCGGGGCTGTTGGTGCGGAACGAGGCGGGGCGCGTGTACGACCGCTTTCGCGGGCGGCTGATTTTTTCCATCGCCAATGACCAGGGGCACCCCATCGCGTTCAGCGCGCGGCTGATGGACAAGGACGCGAAGGCGGCGAAATACATCAACTCGCCGGAGACGCCGATTTTCACGAAGAGCAAGGTGTTGTTCGGCCTGCACCGCGCGAAACGGCCCATCATGGACGCGGGGCGCGCGCTGGTGTGCGAGGGACAGATTGACGTGCTGCGCTGCCACGCCGCCGGGGTGTTGAACGCGGTCGCGCCGCTGGGGACGGCGTTCACGCCGGAGCACGCGCGGATTATCAAGCGTTACACGAAGCAGGTGATTTTGTGCCTCGACGCGGACCAGGCGGGCTTGAGCGCGGCGGAGCGGGTGACGCAGATTTTCCTCGACCAGACCGACAGCATGGACGCGATGTTGCAGACGGAACTCGGCGTGCAAGTCGTGCGCCTACCCGCCGGCCATGACCCCGACTCGCTGATTACGCGGGAGGGCGCGGAGGCTTTCAAGGCGTTGATTGCACAGCCGCGGGAGTATTTGGATTTTTATCTCGACCGGTTGCGGGAGACGCACGACGGGGCCGGCATCAGCGGGCGGCGGGCGATGATTGAGAGCGTGGCGGCGTTTCTCGCGCGGGTGCCGAACCGGGCGTACCGCGAGCAGTTGCTGCGCCAGGCGGCGCTGCGGCTGGCAGTCAGCGACGGGATTTTGCTGGAGCGCGTGGATGAACTGGAGCGGCAGGCGAAAAAATCCGCGCAACAATCCGCCGCCCGCGCCACCGAGCGTGAGCAAGCGTCGCCGCCGAAACGCGCCGAGGTGTTGAAACCGCCCCCGCTGATGGTGAACCTGTTGCAACTGGTCGCCGCCCACCCGCGCCACATTCCCGAAGTGCAGAAAAATCTCGACCCGCTGTGGGTGCGGGACCTCGCCGGCGCGCAGTTGCTGCAAAATTTGACGGACTGGTACAACGAGGATGGCTGGCGGAAAATCTCCGAGGTGTTTCCCCAACTCGCTGACCATGAGCAAAATTTTCTCGCGGGGTTGAGCTTGGAGGAACTGGAAAAGCAGGACGACGCGGCAGTGTTGAAAGGCTTGCAAAGAGTCATCGCCCTGCTCCGGTTGAATTATCTGCAAGGCGAGTTGCAACAGGTCTGGCGGCGGCTGGCGGAACCGTCCGCCGCCGGCGGTGACCAACGCGCGGCGCTGATGGCGCGGGTGCGGGATTTGCAGCGGCAGAAAAATTCTTTGACAGCGAGAACTTAGCTGCTACTTTGTTTCTCCTTTTTGAAAGGCCCGTATAAGGGGAATTGTGCCCTGACGAAGCGGGAAGTGGTGATATAATTAAACAAGGTCTGCAGCTTGAAAAAGAACAACACAAAGCCATTGAAGTCGAAGCCGAAAGCCAAGGCGAAAGTCCCGCATGTCAAAATCCCCAACAGGAAACCGCCTGTCGCCAAGCCGCCGGCGGGGAAAAAGCCCGCGCCGCGACCGGCGAAATCCACGCCGGCCAAGCCGCTGCCTACCAAGCCGCTGCCGGTGAAACCCAAGGCTGGCAAAAAATCCGCGCCGGTGAAAAAAGGCCAACCCGCCAAGCCGCTGCCGGTGAAGCCCGAAGCCGGAGCGCCGGCGCCGCAGGAAACCGTGGCCGCGCCGAGCGCTTTTTCGGAGAAAGAAATGGTCGCCGCCGTGTGGAGCGGCAATGAGGAATGGCACGCCCGTCTGCGCGAGGTTATCAAGCTGGCGCGCGAGCAAGGGTACCTGACGTTTGACGATTTGCACGAGGCCCTGCCCGGCAGTGTCAACAACGCCGACCAAATCGAGGCCATCCTTGGCTTTTTGCGAACGCTGGAGATTGATGTCATTGACGCCTCCGAGGTGGACCGTTACAAGCAGGCGCTCGTCGGCCAGGAGGAGGAGGATGACGACCTCACCAAGACCGAGGCGAAGCTCGACATTCTCGACGACCCGGTGCGGATGTATTTGAAGCAAATGGGCCAGGTGCCGCTGCTGACGCGTGACCAAGAGGTGGCGATTTCCAAGCGTATCGAGGACGCCGAGGTCGGCGTGCACAAGCATTTGCACCGCTTCGGGTTCATCGCCGACGAGTATATCAGCCTCGCGGAGAAACTGGAGCAGGGCCGCGAGCGCTTTGACCGCGTCATCCAGGACAAGAAAATTGACAGCCGCGAGAAGTACATGAAGTCGCTGAAAAAGTTGGTCAAGTCGGTGGCCTTGGCCAACAAGAAAGTGGAGGTGACTTACGCCAAGGCGGCCGCGCTGAAAAATCCCACCGCCCAAAAGCGCGCGCAACGGGATTACGAGCGGGCCGAGCAGTCGTTGTACAAGCTATTCACGCGGTTTTTCTTCAAGCAGCGGGTCACCGAGGAGTTTGTGGCGATTTGCGACAACTATTACCGCCGCACGAGCGAACTGCTCCAGCGGCAGACGCGGATGGAAAAGCTCAAGTCCAGGAAAAAGAGCGACAAGGAGGAGCGGTCGCTGGTCGCGCTGCAACTCACCGAGTTGCAGGGCAAGTTCCGCATGTCCACCGCAGATTACCTGCGCGATTACAAGGAATTGCGCGACTGGCTCCGCAGGTCGTTGCGCGCCAAGACCGAGATGGTCGAGGCGAATTTGCGGCTGGTCATTTCCATCGCGAAAAAATACACCAACCGCGGCCTGTCGTTCCTCGACCTGATTCAAGAGGGCAACATGGGTTTGATGAAAGCGGTGGAGAAATTCGAGTACCGGCGCGGCTACAAGTTCAGCACCTACGCGACGTGGTGGATTCGCCAGGCCATCACCCGCAGCATCGCCGACCAGGCGCGCACGATTCGTATTCCGGTGCACATGATTGAGACCATCAACAAACTCATGCGCGTGCAGAAGCAACTCGTGCAGGAGTTCGGGCGCGAGCCGACGCCGGAGGAGGTGGCCGACGAGACGCAAATGTCCGTCGAGCGGGTCCGCGCCGTGTTGAAGATGGCGCAGCAGCCCATTTCGTTGCAAGCGCAGGTGGGCGACAGCGACGACACGACGTTTGGCGATTTCATCGAGGACAAGAGCGCCGAAAACCCGTCCGACATGACGGCGTACTCGCTGCTCAAGGGCAAAATCAAGGACGTGCTCGACACGCTGACGGAGCGGGAGCGCGCCGTGCTGGAGCAGCGCTTCGGCTTGGTGGACGGCTACTCGCGCACGCTGGAGGAAGTCGGGCGCCAGTTCAAGGTGACGCGCGAGCGCCTCCGCCAAATCGAGGCGAAGGCGCTCCGCAAGATGCGCCATCCCACGCGCATCCGCCACTTGCAGGGGTTCCTTGAGACGGAGGCTTAATATGAACATAGTAACTCGCGCCAAGACGCCAAGACGCAAAGTTTTTTTAACCAAATTTAACTTGGCGTCTTGGCGTCTTGGCGCGAGATGGGGCTGTTCTATTCTCGTGGCGCTGATGTTGACAACGGCTGCGGCCTTGGCGGGCGGGAGCAAGCCGCCGATTGACTTGCAGGTGTTGATTCAGAACAACGAGATTATCGAGCCGACCAAGATTATTCAGTTGCCGCTGGATAATCCGCCGGAGATGGTGAACTTCGACCGCATCGCCATCGTCAGCTACAAATACTTGTGGGATTTGCAAGTGCTGGCCGACGGCGCGGTGGTCGTGCAGTTCGACAACATTGGCACGAACGCCCTGGAGGCCGCGACGCGCACCGGCATGGGCAAAATCCTCGCCGTCCTGTTCCGCACTGACGTGGACGAGAGCAGCCGCATCCTGCTCGCGGCGGTGATTGACAAGCCGCTGACCAGCGGCAAGCTGCGGCTCGAAGGTCTCACCCCGCAGGAGGTCAAGAAAATCCAGCAGTTCATCGCCAAGCGACGCGAGACTTGAGAGGCAAAAGCGGAAAGTTGAAAGCAGCAGGCTGAAATATATTTCTGTTTTCAACTTTCCGCTTTCTGCTTTTGCCTCGCCAGAATCATGCTACATTTTCTCCGCATGAGTGCCATTGAGATACGCAATTTACACGCCGGCATTGCCGACCGCGAAATCCTGCGCGGGCTGAACCTCACCATCCCCAAGGGCGAGGTTCACGCGCTGATGGGGCCCAACGGCTCCGGCAAGAGCACGTTGTCAAAAGTCATCGCCGGCCACCCCGATTACACCGTCAGCGGCGGCGAAGTCCTGCTCGACGGCGAAAACATCCTCGGCCTTGAACCCGATGAACGCGCGCGCAAGGGCATCTTCATGGCCTTCCAGCAGCCCGGCGAAATTCCAGGCGTCACCATCGCCAACTTCATCCGCGCCGCGTTGCAAGCGCGCCTCCCCGATGGCGCCGAGCTTGACGCGGTGGAGTATTACCAGCGGTTGTATCAGGAAATGGACGCGCTGAAGATGGACCGCGCCTTCACCTCCCGCGCGGTCAACGACGGCTTCTCCGGCGGCGAGAAAAAGCGCGACGAAATCCTGCAACTCGCCATGCTCCGCCCGCCCTACGCCATTCTCGACGAGACCGACAGCGGGCTGGACATTGACGCCCTCCGCGTCGTCGCCGACGGGGTGAACCGTTTGCGCGGGCCGGAGCTGGGCGCGCTGGTCATCACCCACCATCAGCGCTTGCTCAACTACATCGTGCCCGACCGCGTGCACGTCATGGTCGGCGGCCAAATCGTCCGCAGCGGCGGCAAGGAACTCGCGCTGGAGCTGGAGGCCAGGGGCTACGACTGGGTGTCGGGGGCGTTATGAGCGAGCCAAAGCCAGAGTTGAACCTCGACGCCGAGGTGGGGAATTTTTCCTACCCCGAGGACTACGCCTACGACGCTGGGCGCGGCCTGTCAGCGGCGACGGTCCATTACATCGCCGACGTGAAGAACGACCCGCCGTGGCTGTGCGAGTTCCGCCTCCGCGCGCTCGACCTGTTCCGCCAACAAGAACAACCGACGCACTGGGCCAGCCAGGATTTACTCACGCTCGACTTCGATCAAATCCGCTACTACCTCGCCAAAGGCCAGCAAGCCAAGCGCAGTTGGGACGAAGTGCCCGCCGACGTGAAGCGCACCTTCGAGCGCCTCGGCGTGCCGGAGAAAGAGCGCAAATTCCTCGCCGGCGTCGAGGCGCAATTCGACAGCGAGGCCGCGTATTCCAACATCAAAAAAGCCTTCGCCGACGAGGGCGTCATCTTCACCGGCAGCACCGAGGGTCTGCACCAATACCCGGACATTTTTCGCCCGTGGTTCGGCAAAGTCATCCCCAGCGGCGACAACAAATACGCCGCCCTCAACAGCGCCGTCTTCAGCGGCGGCTCGTTCATCTACGTCCCGAAAGGCGTGAAACTGAAGCACCCGCTGCAAGCCTACTTCCGCATCAACGCCGAGCAATTCGGCCAATTCGAGCGCACGCTGATTATCGCCGACGAGGGCGCCGAGCTGATGTACATGGAAGGCTGCACCGCGCCGAAGTTCGAGACCGCCACCCTGCACAGCGCCGTCGTCGAGCTGGTCGCCTTGCGCGGCGCGAAAATCCAATACGTCACCGTCCAGAACTGGAGCGCCAACGTCTTCAACCTCGTCACCAAGCGCGGCCTCGCGATGGAGGAGGCGGAAATCAAATGGATTGACTGCAACATCGGCTCGCGGCTGACGATGAAATATCCGTGCGTCGTGCTCAAGGGCCGCAAAGCGCGCGGCGAAGTCATCAGCATCGCCTTGGCCAACAACGGCCAGCGGCAAGACACCGGCGCGAAGATGATTCACGCCGCCGACGAGACCGGCAGCAACATCATCTCCAAGAGCATCAGCATCGGCCGGGGGCGCGCCACCTATCGCGGGCTAGTGCACATCCCCAAGCACCTGCGCGGCTGCAAGAACAACACCGAGTGCGACGCCCTGCTCATCAACAGCGACTCCCGCACCGACACCTATCCCGCCATCACCGTCCGCGGCGAGGGGAACGCCACGCAACACGAAGCCAGCGTCAGCAAAGTCAGCGCCGAGCAAATTTTTTACATGCAACAACGCGGCCTGACCGAGGCGCAAGCGATGAGCCTCAGCGTCAACGGCTTCGTCAACGATTTGGTCAACCAATTCCCCATCGAATACAGCGTCGAGCTAAAACGCCTCATCGACTTGGAGATGGAAGGCTCGGTCGGTTAGCGCGGCATAATTCCCCTTCCGTGAAAGGGTGGCGCGGAGCGCCGGGGTAGTTCAGCGTTTTTGGTACTTCCTTTAACGCTGAACTACCCCGTCGGCTGGCGCCGCCACCCCTTCACGGAAGGGGAATTTGCTGACGCAGGGGGCCGGGGCGGTGGAGGGGAGCGGCGTCAGCGCTTCCACTGCTAACAACGAGGAACCGTTTTGATTAAAGGCCAAGAAAATCGTCGCGGAGTTGGAAGCTCGATTTCGAGAGGTCAAGAAAACCATTGCAACCAGATATCCCGACGTGTCGGAGGTCAGGAAAGTTTAACGCGCCAGCGAATTCCCCTTCCGCGAAGGGGTGGCCGCGTAGCGGACGGGGTAGTTCAGCGTTGAAAAAGTCGAAAACCGAAATAATTTCAGCTTTCAGCTTGCCAATTTCCTTAAACCCCAACTATCCCTACTCATCCTTCGGCTGGGCGACGCCATTGGCGGAGAGACCGAAAATGGGGCCGGCAGGGTCATAATCTGACGGCCAGCGGCGCATGGTCGCATCATCGGGCGTGCCGGCACGCGAAAGTTTGAAAATCGGCAGCCGGGTCTGTTGCGCGGGACTGGTGCCGGCCGGATAGGTCACACCCCTTTGCTCAATCGCCAGCATCGCGGAAAACACGCCGCCGTAAGCCTCCGAGATAACCACGACAATCTTGTACGCCGTACCTTTTTCCATCGGGATCCAGTTGCCGTAATAACGGGCGTACTGGCTGCCATTCTTCCCGTTGTTGGTCAACTTCGGCGGCAAGTCCTTGAAGGCCGAGCGACCGTCGGTCTCGGCGGCGTCGCGCGGCAACCAGCCGCCGCCGGTGGGAATCATCTTGCCCAGCACCTGTCCCGGCCAGAAGGCGTGCAAGACCATCTTATGATTGACAAAGACCAGCATATTATCATCGGCAAAACCGACGAAGCGGTACTCGCCCGTGGCCGGTGGCGTCATCCAACCCTCGTAATACGCCAGCCAGCCGGGGCAGCCGACGAGTTTTTCGCTCTTGAACGCGGTGGTGGCGATGTTGGCGCTCATCGGCGGCATATAGACGGCGGAGGCGTAAAGCGTGGTGGGGCCTTTGTAATACTTTTTGTCAAGATAGGCGCGGTTGCCCTTGTTTTTGTGCAGATTGGTGAACGCCTCGATGAGAAACGGCACGGCGTTGGGCTTGTCGGACTTGACCGGTTTGCCGTCCACGTTTTTACGCAAGTCGTAAATGGAACCGTGCATGGCGTCGTTGAACGGTGTGCTGCTGCCGAACGGGCTGAACGCGCCGGGCTTCGGCGCGGCGGCGGGCGCGTTGTCACCGGCAGCGGTTGATTGGCCGGGAACGTCACCGCCGGCGCTCTGGGCGAAATTGACCGATGGCGTGAGATTGAACACGGGGCTGCTCACGGCTTGGCTGACGATTTGCCGGTCCAATTCCATGCTCGGCATGGCGGTGGCCTCGCTGTCAGTGACCGGGTCCTGGGCTGGCGGCGCCGGCGTGTCATCCATCGGCTCCGGCGGCGCCTCCGGCAACGGCGCGACGCTGGCGGACGCGGGGTCGCCGGCGATAAACGGCACCTTGGGCACGACGGCCTGGATTAAAATCACACCGCTGATGGTGATGAACAACGCCAAATGAATCAAAATAGATACACCGAGTGAACCGACGGCCAGATAATTTTTCATAAGTTTACCCATTAACGCTATTGTTCGCGTTTTCCCTTTCCGCGTCAATGCCAGAAGTAAGCGGGGGTGACCGAAAACGCCAAAGGGCAGCAGACAGGGGTTACCGTGCGAGGCATCCGTAATGAGGTTCGCAATTTGTCAGTACTATTTTCTTTTGCAGTTGAAGAGGGATGGCGGATTGATAATCCTTTGACCAAATGCTGTATATATTTTTGAACGAGTGGAATGGGGTGTGGCACATCCAACTCACTGAGACCTGAATCAAGTTCTTGGTCTTTGACCGCCATGATGGACTAGCGTTTCAGGCGGGTTTTTATCGGTTGGTCCATATCTTTTGTGGTTCTATCCCGTTATCAGTGGAATTGCGGTGGCGTGTGATAAGCGCTTAATAATTCCCCTTCCGTGAAGGGGTGGCGCGGAGCGACGGGGTAGTTCAGCGTTCGGTGCTCTTCCCC
>JAISCS010000140.1 GCA_031265365.1 Verrucomicrobiales bacterium | reverse complement strand
TTCCGTGAAGGGGTGGCCGCGGAGCGGACGGGGTAGTTCAGCGTTCGGTTTTGGTATTTTCTTTAACGCTGAACTACCCCGTCGCTCCGCGCCACCCCTTCACGGAAGGGGAATTATGCGGCGCTTACCACCCGCCACTGCCATTCCACTAATCCTTGGCGTCTTTGCGCGAGGCTTGCTTTCAACCAAAAAAAATAATTTTTCTGTTGACCTCCACGGTCAAATCTCTACTTTTCAACTTATGCATTTGGTGATTGACAACGCGATGGCAGGACTTTTAAGCTCTTCGCACCTTCGCACCTTCGCACCTTCGCACCTTCGCACCTTCGCACCTTCGCACCTTCCCGTGACGCGCTAATTTACCCGCCTAGTTTTACCCGCTTCGTTCCCCATGCGGTTATCAACCCCGTCCGGGGGGTGGCTGAACCCGCCAATAGACTAGACTTTCCCCCTGTGGCAATGACCGTTTGCCTCATTACGAAAGCCTTCCGTCAAATTACAAACATCTTCCGTCAAATGACGAACGCTTTCCGTCACGCGACGAAAACCTTCCGTCAAATGACGAACGTCTTCCGTCAGTCGACGAAAGCCTTTCGTAACTTGACGGAAGCTTTTCGTAACCCCGTTTTTATCAACCCAAACCCCATATAAAACCTAACCAAACCAATCTTATGAAAACATACCTGCTAGAAATCCTAACGGCGCTGACGATGACCTTCACGGTCAGCGGACAAGTATTGGTCGACGAACAATTCACCCGCTCCGGCACCGGGCCGCTCAACGGCTCCCATCCCAGCGGCGGCACGCTGGCCGAGGGCATCACGTGGAACCCCGGCCAGCTCGACACGCGCGACTGGGTTATCAGTGACGCGAAGGCCGGCACGCTCACCGCCGTCGGCGCCGGCTCGCCTGGCGCCATCGTCTGGCTGCCGGTGACCTTCAGCGCCGGCGCTCGCTACGAGCTAACCGCGCGCCTGACCAACACCGCCGCCGACTGGATGGGCCTCGGCTTCGGCACCTTCGACACCGGCTGGGGGATGGACGGGCCGTGGATGATTGTCAGGCCCAACGGTAATTATAGCTGTATCAGCAAAGTCACCGCTGACGGGGCGACGAAAACCGGCGCCACCCCCACGGTCAACTCCAGCACCGCCAACACGCTGCGCCTGACGCTGGACACCACCGGGCCGAACTGGGCGCTCACCTATTACATCAACGACCTGACCACCGCGCTCGCCAACTACACGTTGACCGCCTACCAGCAAGCCAACCTTCACACCGTGTTTCTCGCCGTGTACAGCAACAGCGCCGCCACCGTTGTCTGCGACTGGTTCAAACTTGAGCAAATTCGCGTCCAGAAGGCCCAACCTTAACCCAAATTTCCTATGAAAACATACCTGCTAGAAATCCTAACGGCGCTGACGATGACCTTCACGGTCAGCGGACAAGTACTGGTCGACGAACAATTCACCCGCTCCGGCACCGGACCGCTCAACAGCTCCCACCCTAGCGGCGGCACGCTGGCCGAGAGTATCACGTGGAGTCCCGGCTACCAAAACAAAGACTGGATGATTACCGACGCGGAGGCCGGCATGCTGGCCGCCGCCGGCGGCAGCGCGCCTGGTGCCACCGCTTGGCTACCGGTGACCTTCAGTGCCGGCTCTCAATACGAGCTGACCGTGCAACTGACAATTCTCGGCGCCGCCAACGGCAACTGGGCAGGCATTGGCTTCAGTAACTCCTCCGTCATCACCTCATCCGGCTGGAATCTGGGCACGTGGATGTATATCAGGGGGGACAAGGGATACACCCCTGTCGGCAAACCCGGCACCACCAGCACCGATGTGACGATTACCGGCGTCCCCACGGTCAACGCCGGCGATATCGCCAACACACTGCACCTGACGCTGGACACCACCGGGGAGGACTGGACTATCGCCTACTACATCAACGACAACGCCCTGACCACGACACCGTTCGCCACCTACACGTTGACCGCCGACCAGCAAACCGCCCTCGACACCGTATTCCTCATCTCATATGGCAACGGCGCCACCGTAGACTGGTTCAAACTTGAGCAAATTCCCGAACCATCGGTATTATTGCTATCCGGCATTGGCGCGCTGATTTTGGCGCTAACCCCGCGCCGGAAACGCTGACCCCACATAATTCCCCGCTCGAAGCGGAGAATCTTTCACGCTGAGGCAAGCCTCATCGACCATGCCCCTGCGCCAGCAAATTCCCCGGTGGCGGCGCCAGCCGACGGGGTGTTTCAGCGTTCGCAGCATGGAGCGCGGACGGCGCGTTCCACGCTTGAATCGTGGAATCGCTTGGATATAATCATTAGATGGCCAACACGCTTCTTGAAGAATTGGCGCGCCGTTATATCTGGTGGAAAACGCCGGATGAATCGCTGAGTGACCAGCGCTACTTTTTGCAACATGCCATGCGCCGGTGCTTGTTTAATGACTTGAAAATTCTGGAACAGTTTTTCGGAAAAGAAGATTTTATTGACGCGTTGCAGCACCCGACCGCCGGCATCATGGACGAAAAGTCATGGGTTTACTGGCATTGGAAGCTGGGTTTTGACAGGTTAAGCCGCCGGTGCCAATTAAAATCAAATCCGTTGAATTGTCAGTGGACCAAACACTATAGCTTTGCGCCTTGAGATAGTGACGGATTCCCCTTCCGTGAAGGGGTGGCGGCGCGAGCCGACGGGGTAGTTCAGCGTTCGCAGTATGGAGCGCGGACATCTCGTCCGCAGCGGGCAAGATGTCCGTGCTCCATGCTGGTGGCCTCAGCCTCAGCGACTTGTTTGCAACCAAGCGGATGAATCTTGCCTTGCCGGTCCTTCGACTGCGCCGCTACGCGGCTCCGCTCAGGATGACGAGGGGCGGGGGCGCGGTGGATATATCGCCGACTCAGCGGGCGGCGAGTTGTTTTTCGAGGGCTTGGAGGCGCTCGTAAATTTCGGGGAGCTTCATCGTCAGCGCCTCGATACGCATGGATTCTTTCATCGGCTTCGCCGGCGCGCCGCGATAGACGCCGGATTTGGCAATGTCCTTGGTGACGGCGGTCCAGCCGGTGACGGTCACTTGGTCGGCGACTTTGATGTGGCCGACAACAGCGGACTGGCCAGCGATGGTGACGTGTTTGCCGATGGTGCTGCTGCCGCTGATACCGCATTGCGCGACGATGATGCTGTGCGCGCCGACGGTGACGTTGTGGGCTATCATCACAAGGTTGTCAATTTTGCAACCCTCTTGAATCCACGTTTTGTCGAAGCGGCCGCGGTCTATCGACGTGTTCGCGCCGATTTCCACGTCGTCGTCAATTTGCACGTAACCGAGTTGCGGCACTTTGACGTGGCGACCGTCGTGAAATTCGTAGCCGAAGCCGTCGGCGCCGATGACCGCGCCGCTGTGGATGATGACGCGGCTGCCGATGACGCTGCGCTCGCGGATGGTGACGTTGGGATGCAAAAACGTGCCGCTGCCGACGACGCTCTCGTGGCCGACATACACGTTCGCGCCGAGGTGCGCGCCGGCACCAATGTCAGCGCCGGCCTCGATGACCGCACCGGGGCCGACGTGGACATCGGCACCAAGCCGCGCTGACGGTGACACGCGCGCGGACGGGTGAACACCGGCCTCCCATTGAATCGGCTCCGGCGCGAACAAGGTGAAAACTTTGGCGAACGCGGCGGAGGGATTTTTGACGCGAATTTGCGCCGCTGACAGGGACAGTTCACCGTCAGCGGGAACGAGAATCGCGCCGGCCTTGCTGTTTTTCGCGGCGTGGAGGTAACGCGAATTGCCGAGAAAGGAAATTTGCGCGGCGGTGGCGTTGGCCAAGTCGTTGACGCCGCTGACGATGAACGCGGCGTCACCGGATAATTCGCCCCCGACCAGCGCGGCAATCTCGCCCAAGTTATAGGTTTTCGCCATCGGCAGCGGACTATTTGGCCGTCGAGGGTTTTTCGGCGTTGAGCAGCCTGAGCACATCCGCCGTGATGTCGGTCAGGCCCTCGTCGTACAACACGACGATGGAGGCGGATTTATTGAGCACGAGGCTGAATTTGCCCTTGGAATAGGTGGCGATGGCGTCCTTGATTTTGTCGAAGATTTGTTTTTGCGAACGACCGGCCTCATCCTGCAAGAGCCGCAGACTGGCGTTTTGGTATTCCTTGAATTTATTTTCCTCGATGCGCGCTTGCTCAACCAATTCGTTGCCCTTCTTTTCCAAATCCTTCTTGGCGGACTCGCTGAGGGTGGAGTCTTTCAGCCTGCCACTGATGTCCTGAATTTGCTGGACCAACTTGTTATAATCGGACTGGCGAGCCTCGGCCTCCCGCCGGAACTGGTCGGTGCGGTTTTGGTTCAATTGGTTCGCCTCCTGCACCTTGTAGTAGTCTTTGGAAAGAACCTCCATGTCAATCGTGGCGATTTTAGTCTGGGCTTGCGCCGAGAACGAGAGGGTTAATAAGGAAGCACCACATAATACCGCAGTAATAATTTTGTTCATAAAGTCTCCAGTTTACTAGAATTGATAACCGACGTCAAAGTTAAATTGAAAATGGCCGAATTTTCCGCTGGTGCCGTCGGTGACAATCGGGCAGCCGAAGTCGAGGCGCAGCGGGCCGATGGGCAAGTTCAGGCGCAAGCCGAGACCAGCGCCGATGTTAATGGCGTCGGTGTACTCAAACGTGCCGGCGTTATCGAAACCGCCATCCACAAAGAACGCGCCGCGCACGCGGTCAATAATCGGCCAAGTCACCTCGGCGGTGGCGTAACCCATCGTGTTGCCGCCCAGCGAATGACCCTGCCGGTCGCGCGGGCCGATGGACTGGTAGCTGAAGCCGCGCACCGAGCGCGCGCCACCGACGAAGAACCGCTCGAACAGCGGGACAAATTCCGAGTTGTCGAACTTGTCCGCCACGCCGGTGGTGCCGCGCAAGCCGAGGATGATGTCATACGGGAAGGTGAAATATTTCTCGCCGGACATTTGCAATTTCCAAATGTTGGTCTGGCCCCAGAGCGGGCCGCCCGCGCCGGTGGCGGCGAACTCGAATTTCTCGCCGTGGCGCGTCAGAAACAAATCGTCGCGCGAGTCGTAGGTGATGCTGGCGGTGACGGCGCTCTCCGAGCGCCAGCCGACCTCGCGGTGCAACTGGCTGTTGGCGTCGGCGTTCACGTCGTAAATATCATTCTCGGTAAGCTGGTAGCGCAAGCCGACGCGCCAGAATTGGTTCAGCGCCTTGTCCACACGCACCGAGCCGCCGTAACGCTGGGTCTTGTAATCGCTGTCGTAGTATTGCGCGTCGTTGTAGAACAAATCAAAGCCGAAGGACAACTGGCGGTCAAGGAACCACGGCTCGGTCCAGCTTAGCAGGAAGTCGCGGCGTTCAATGCCGTATTGCAAACGGGTGCGGAATTTTTGGCCGGCGCCGGTGAAGCGCGGCGGGTTGGCGATGTCGAAATTGCCCTGGCTTAACTCGACGAAACCGAGCAGACTGTCCACCGTGCTGAAGCCAATGCCGAACGTGACGTTGCCGGTGCGCTGTTCCTCGACGGTGACTAACATGTCCTTGCGGCCCGGAACCGAGGTGTCCTCGGCGGTGACATCCACCTTGGAAAAATAACCCAGGTTGTGCAGCCGCTTCTTGGCGGCATCGGCGTTGACCATGTCGTACACCTCGCCGGGCACCAACGTCAACTCGCGGCGGATGACTTTGTCCTTGGTGGTGTTGTTACCTTGGATAACGATTTTCTCCACGTAGGATTGCGAGTTTTCCGTCACCCTGAACAGAATATCCATGCGGCCGCTTTCGATGTTCGGCTGGCGCACGGGTTCGATTTTGATGTCAATGTAACCCCGCTGGCCGTACAAGTCATGTATCGCCGTAATGTCAGCGTCCAAGCCCGTCGGCGAAAACACTCCACCCTCCAACATGCCGTCCTGAACGGTTTTGAAACGGCTCATGATTTGCTCGCGCGTGTAAAGCTGGTTGCCCTCGAAGGTGATGGCGCCGACATGATATTGGATTCCCTCAAACACCGTGATTTTGACCTCGATTTTTTCCGGCTCAGGATAAGTCTTTTTGATATCCTTGATGTCTATGTCAATGTAACCGTGGTTTTGGTAAAATTCCTTCAGCGTTTTCAAATCGGCCGTCCATTGCTCTTCATTCAGCAAGCCCGATTTGTTAATCCACGACAGCCAGTTTTTTTTCTTGGTCTTGAAATTTTTTCGCAGTTCATCCTCGGTGAACGCCTTGTTGCCCGCGAAGCTGATTTTGTCAACCCACGCGCGCTCGCCTTCCTTGACGGTGAACTTTATCGTCGCGCGACCGGCCTGCTCGTTCACGTCAATCTTATACTCCACCTTCGCCTCAAAGAAACCCTTGCTGCGATAATACTCCAACACCTTCCGCATGTCGTCGGCCACCTTCTGCTCGCTCAACGGGTCGCCTTCCTTGCTCTTGATTTCCTTGCGGACGCGCGCCTCGGTGATGACCTTGCAACCCGCCACGGCCAGCTCACGGATAATCGGCTTCGGCTGCACCAAGACCATGATTTTTAATCCGTCGCCCAGTGGCTCGTCGTAAATACGCAGGTTGACAAACAAACCCGTCGCGTACAAATTCCGCACGTCTTCCTCCACCGCTGACAGTGAATACGGCTGGCCGATGGTGGTACGCATGTTGGAAATAATCACGCTGCGGTCCACCGAGTGCGGGCCTTCGTATTCGATTTCGATGTCCTTGACTATCGGCCCGCGCGCGGCGGTCGCGTCGGTGGCCGTGGGCGCGGACACCAAAACTTTGCCCTCACTGTCAGCGGACACCTCGCGCGGCGGCGTCGGGCGCGCGGCGGAAACGGCGCCGTCGCTGGGCGAGGAGCCCACGCCAACGCTGTCCGTCTTGACCGGCAATTCATTCTCCGCCCGAACGTCAGCGGCGCAAAACCACGCCAAGACCATGCAACCAAACGCCAGCGTCAGCGGCGCACCCCAATTCAATTTTTTCCAGTCATTCATTTGCTTGTTTTCTATTGGCCATTTTTACCGGTTTTTACGTGAAAATCCCAAGTAGCAAAAGTTGGCGGATGTACAACGTCCCGTCAAGCCTATTTCTTGGTTTGACGAGACGCTGTTCATGAGGATGATTCCGGCTCAGGCTTCCACGGATTTCTCAGCGGCCTTGCCGGCGGGTTTTTCGGCGCGGGGTTTGCGAGGGCCTTTTTTCCTCGGCACCTCATCCTCAGCGGGGCCGGCGTCCTTGTTGGCGCTCTCCAACACCACCTTGAATTTACCATGCACACTTTGCGGCAAATGCACTTCCACCTCGTACTCGCCGAGGCTCTTCAACGGCTTCGCCAACACAATCTTCCTGCGGTCAACGATGTGGCCGAGCGTTTCGAGGCGCGCGGCGATGTCGCTGACGGTGATGGAGCCAAACACTTTGTCCTGCCGCGAAGTTTCGACTTGGAACGTAATCGTCACCTTCTTCAACGCGGTCGCCAGTTGCTCGGCGGCGTTCAATTCGGCGGCCTCGCGCGCGGCGCGGCGGCGCCTCAATTCCTCCACCAATTTTTTCGTCGCGGCGGTGGCGACCACGGCCAAATCGCGCGGGAACAAATAATTGCGCGCGTAGCCGGGTTTCACTTTCACGAGGTCAGCCTCGGCGCCCAAGCTCGGAACGGGTTTCTTCAGAATCACTTCTACTGCCATAATTTTATCTCCAATAATTTGCTAGTTGTTAAAACGGAATCTCATCGTCAGCGGCGCCGGCGTCATTGCCGGCCGGCTGCTCGTCATAATTGTCGCGGGGCGGACGCTCGTAATCGCGCGAGCCGCCGCCTTCCCGCCGCTGCGGCTCACCGCCGCCGTCGCGCGAGTAACCGCCCGACGAACGCCCGCCGCCGCTGCTGCCGCCACCGGAACCGCCGCGACCGAGGAACTGCACACGGTCGGCGCACACGCGCAACCGGCTGCGTTTCTCGCCCTGCTGCGTCTCCCACTGGTCGAATTGCAAACGCCCCTCGACAAACACCGGCGAGCCTTTGGTCAAATAATCCTTGCACGTCTCGGCCTGCCGCCCCCAGACCACTATGTCCACGAAGCATACTTCCTCTTTGTCAGAACCATCCTGCGTGCGATACATCATGCTGACCGCCAGCCGCAAGTCACCAACAGCGGTGCCCTTCGGCGTGTGGCGGATTTCTGGATCGCGGGTCAGGTTGCCGATTAAAAAAACTTTGTTGAGCGAGGCCATGATTGGTATCCGTTAAGGGTTGTTGTCTGTATTGGCGGGTCAAGCGGCCGCCGGTTCCGCTTGCTTTTCCTTCACCACCACGGGTTTCGACCGCAGGTAGCTCTGGCGGAAAATTTTATCGTTGAACTTGAATTTTTCCTGCAACTCCTTGAGCTTGGCGGGGTCGAGCTCAAACGTCACGCCGAGGTAGTAGCCGGAGTTATGTTTCTTCACCGCCACGCGCTCGAACCTGCGATGTTCCAGCCGCTGCGCGCCCTTGAACACGCCGTCGAGACCCTCAATCGCCTGCTTGATTACCGTCAACACGGCATCCACGCCCTCTTCCTTGCCCTGGATGTCCAGGATGAACATCGCTTCGTAGTACTGTTTCATATATCGTTCTTTATTTTCGCCGCCGCTTGGTCCAAGCCCAAGTGCTGGCAATTTTGCAGGACTTCCACTGCCCTGACAATCATCTCTTCCAAAATTTTTCTCTCACCGTCAGCGAACTTGCCGAGCACATGCGCAACCAAACCGCCGTCACCGGCAGCGGCTCCAACGCCGCCGCGCAACCGCGCGTACTGCTCCGTTCCCAGCGCCGCTGCCACTGACTTCAAGCCGTTGTGCCCGCCCGCCGAGCCTTTTGCCCGCAACCGCAGCCGGCCCAGCGGCAAATTCACGTCATCCACCACCACCAGCGTCTGCTCCGGTTGCAACTTAAACCAGCTCAACGCCGCGCTGACACTGACACCGGACCGGTTCACATAATCCAGCGGCTTCAACAACCGCGTTCCGCTCTCCGTCCGCGCCAGCAGAGCATTCGCAAAGCCGGCCGCCTTCCAACTCGCGCCGCTGACCGTCGCCCAACGCTCCACCACCATAAAGCCAAAGTTATGCCGGGTCGAGTCATACTCAGCGCCCGGATTCCCCAGTCCAACGACGAGGGGAAACATCATGGCTTATTTCTTCTCGGCCTTGGCCTCCGCCGGAGCCGCGCCCTCTTCCTTGTCCTTCTTCGCCGTGATGACCTCCGGCTCCGCTGGCGTCGCGCCCTCGGCCGCTGCCGTTGACTCGACCTCAACCTTCGGCGCGTGCACCGCGAAAACCGTCAATTCAGGGTCGTTCAAAATCGTCACGCCCTTCGGCAGCGGTACCTCCTTCACATGAATCGCCTGCCCCAGCGCCAGCGCCGACACGTCCACCGTGAAGTGCGACGGCAAGTCCGCCGGCAAACACTCCACGCGCAAGTGACGCAAAATATGGTCGAGCACGCCGCCGCCGTCCTTCACGCCAACGGCCTCGCCCGTCTCATGCACCGCGACTTCCGCATGCATCTTCTTGTTCGGGTCAACCTCGTGAAAATCCACGTGCAGCAGCTTGTCCTTCACCGGATGCACCTGAAACTCGCTGATGAGCGCGAGATGTTTGGTCGCATCAATCTCCAAGTCAACCAGCGTGGACTCGCCGCCGGTGGCGTTAATCGCCGCGACGATTTCGACGGCGGAAAGGTGAATGGGGTTCGCCTCGCCCAAACCATACAACACGCCGGGAATTTTCCCCGCGGCGCGACTTTTCTTGGCCTGGATTCTACCAGTGCCGGAGCGGGACTCAGCCTTGATTGCAATACGTTTAGCCATAAAATTTCCTTTGCCCGATAAAACGGGAGTCGTATATGAAAGCGAAAAATTATGTTTTGGTCAATTTCTTTTTCACGAAAAAACACGTACAAAGTGATTTTTTTTGCCAAAATAGCTGCCCGGCCCGCAACGCCGCCGCGCGGAGCAGCCGGTCAAAATCCCGCAGACTGCCGATGTTCAGCGTGTTTCGCACGTCGCGTTCCAAGCTGGCGGCGAGTTTTACTAAACACAAAATTTGGCTCCGTGGCCAACGCTCCATTAACGTAGCACAGGCAATCCTGCCTGTGTAAGACACTTTTGACAAGCCGCCCCCACGTCTGGATTGTTGACGTTCCCGCTTGCCGCGTGTTAATTTGGCCTGATGAGCAAATCAATTTGTTGTTTATGCGGCGGAACGGAAACCGCTGTGCTGGCTGACCGTGACCGGCGCGGAAAGCCGCTGACAACGGTGATTTGCCGGAGTTGCGGTTTGGTGCGTCATAGTCCGCTACCAACAGCGGATGAAGTGCGGCGGTATTACGAAAAGGCTTACCGACTGGATTACAAAAAAAACCTGACGCCAAAATTAAAACACGTTTATCGCGCGGGCCTTGTGGCATTACAGCGGGTGCAAGCGATGAACACCTGGCTGACCGAAACGCAAACGGTCTTGGATATCGGCGCGGGCGGCGGCGAGCTTTGTTACATGATGCAAGCTGGCGACCGTTGTGTCACCGGACTTGAACCCAATCATGGCTACGCATTATATGCACGGGAACAGTTGGGGTTAAATATCAGCATTGGCGATTATCAAACCGCGCCGATAGCGGCGGAGACTTTTGATTTAATCACTATGTTTCATGTGCTGGAACACATTCTTGAGCCGTTGGAAATTTTGCACAAAGCCCGCGGCTGGCTGCGTTCCGGGGGGCACTTGATTGTCGAGGTGCCTAATGTTGAAGCACTGTGCGTGTCACCTAAAAATCGTTTTCATTTCGCGCATATTTACAATTTTAATCTTGCCACGCTTGAAGCCTTGGGAATGCGCGCGGGCTTTGCGATTAGAAACAGGTTTGTCGCTGACGATGGCGGTATTATCCGCGTGATTTTTCAAAAAACCACCGCGCCGCAAAAAATGACCCTAGATTTATCCGCCAATAGCAAAAAAATCCAGCGGCTGTTGTTGCAACATACGCCGTTAGCGCACCTATTCAGCCATTATCCTTACACACGATTTTTGAAAAAACTGGCGCGCGGTTTTAATGAATGGCTGGTAACGAGAAAGCACGACACCGGTGAGGGTTTGTTGAAAAGAATGAAAAACACACGGTCAACATCAGCGGCGAATCATGCCCGCTGACGCTGAATTCGACGCGGTTCGACGCGAAAACCTCGCTAATCATCACCACCCGCAACCAAACGGTCGGTTCACCGTCAAAAACATGATTTGACGCGACCAACAGCGCCAG
Organism: Verrucomicrobiales bacterium; assembly: GCA_031265365.1. Lineage (GTDB taxonomy): Bacteria > Verrucomicrobiota > Verrucomicrobiia > Methylacidiphilales > JAAUTS01 > JAIRPN01. The sequence continues at coordinate 8,861 of JAISCS010000140.1, read as the reverse complement.
AAATGAAATGGAATCCCTGCGTCCAAAATTTCCTGCACAATTCGCTGGCAAATTATATGATTTCCCTATACTTCTTCGCATGGCTGCTAAACGTATTGCTGTTTTGACTAGTGGCGGGGATTGCCCCGGATTAAACGCGGTGATTCGCGGAGTGGTGCAGGCTGCGGCTCACCATGATTGGGAAGTAATCGGATTCACTGACGGATACGAGGGCATGTTGTCGCCCGTGCGGTATCGCATTCTCAACACCGGCGCCACCGATGGCATCATGCAGCTCGGCGGCACCATTCTCGGCACGACCAACAAAGGTCGCTTCGTCGCCAAAATCGGGCACGGCAACAAGGCCGAGCTTGACCCCGCCATCATCAGCGAGGCGCGGGCCACCCTCGACGGCCTCGGCATCGAGGCGGTGGTGTGCATCGGCGGCGACGGCTCGCTCAGCACAGCGCAGCAACTTTTTGAAAACGGCATCAACACCATCGGCGTGCCGAAGACCATTGACAATGACATCGCGGCCACCGCGGCGACCTTCGGCTTCGACTCCGCGGTGTCGTGCGTGGTGGATTCCATGGACCGGCTGTACACCACCGCGCGCAGTCACAAGCGCTGCATGGTGGTCGAGGTCATGGGGCGTTACGCGGGGTGGATTGCGCTGCACGGCGGGCTGGCCGGCGGCGCGGACATTGTTCTGCTGCCGGAAATTCCCTTCGACATTGACAAGGTTTGCGACGTGGTGAAAACGCGCGAGGCGAACGGCTATTACACGACGATGATTGTCGTGGCGGAGGGCGCGAAGAAGAGCGACGGTAGTTACGCGACCAAGGACGCGCAGGGACGCAAGGGCGAGGCGGCGCTCGGCGGCATCGGCGATTACGTGGCGCAGACCGTCGCGGAAAAAACCGGCAAGGAAACGCGTTGCACAGTGCTCGGTCATCTTCAGCGGGGCGGTCATCCGACGGCAGTGGACCGCATTCTCGGCAGTTCGTTCGGGGTCGCGGCGGTGGAACTTATCGCCAAGGGCAAGTTCGGTCGCATGGTCAGCTACTGCAACGACGAAATCACCGACGTGCCAATTAGCGAGGCGGTCAGCCACCTGAAGACTGTCCAGCCGGACAGCCAGTTGGTGAGGACTTGCCGCGATATTGGCATCAGCTTCGGGGATTGAAATATTCATTCTATCTCATTATCAGTGGAATTACGGCGGCGTGTGCGGTAGGTGTGGTCGGAGAGGAGTGTTCCAGCGTCAGCGCTTCCATTGCTAACGGCGAGGAACCTATTTTATGGATTGTGGCATGGCAAGCATTGCCGCAAGGGAAGGATGCTGATGGTGAGGTTCCTGCGGCGCAACGCTGGCGCCACCCAAGTGTGGCGATACTCGCCGCACTCTATAAGCTGACGTTTCGCTGACAATAACATATTCTTATTTTTTTACTTGTCATAGTGCACGTGCACATTATAATTTTTGCCAATGGTGATGTTTGTAGTTAATCAGACGACCAAACAAAAATCAAAAGTGAAAAAATATTATGAAACTCTGGATTAAAATATTAACGGTGGCGCTGACGGTGACGTCGGCGCTGGCATGGTCGGCGTCGGCGGAAACGGTCATTGTCAACTGGGACGGCGGCATTGGCGGGCAGAACTACGTCGCGGGAACGGGCGCGCGCTCAACCAATATGCGAACGCCAAGCGGCGGCTTTAACATCAATTATGGCGGCGACCCCGACATCACTGACCGTCAGAGCATCACCCCGTTTTTGAGCGGCAGCAACCCGGCGGTGTTTTCCCCGTCAACCAATTATCCCAATGGAGTGGACGCGGTGGTTTATTCCACCACTTTCTACGGCGCCTCTGAGTCCATTATATTGGATGCCGCCAGCGGTTCGGTCCTTGGCGCCACCACCGTCCGGGACGCTGACGGTCTCGGCGCGCATATCAATATCGGCTCCAACGCCACTGTCGGCATCCTGACCAGCGCGGTTTTGTTCAGGAAGGAAAACTTCCTCGGCAACCTTGGCGGTGACTCATTCAAACTTGATTCCATGAGCATTAGTCTCGCCGTCTGCACCAACATGCGCGGCCGCTGGTTGGTGCAGAACGGCGACTATTTTTATGTTTCCTCCGCCACGTTCACCGCCAGCGCCAGCCTCAGCGACTTCACCACCTCCACTTGGTCGCTTTACGACCTTGCGGGCGCGTCCGGCGGTGTCCAGACGCTGAATTATCAACCGACCGTGTTTGACCCCATCAACTTTGACGACATACGGGGAATCGGTTTCTACACGGAGACTTGGGACGGCGTTGACCAAATCTGCGCGAATGGCACCTTGCGTGTCACCGATTTCATCGGTACCGCCGCTATCATTCCCGAACCTTCCACGATTAGTCTAATCTGCGGGGGCTTGTTGCTAATGGCTGGGTGTGCTTACTGTCGGCGCAAAGAAAGCATTGCCGCCATGAAGCCGCTTTTTGGGGGCCTGTTGACCCTGTTGGTCACGGTCAGCGTCGCGCTTGCCGCCGACCCGCCGCCCTCGTGGCCGCTGGAAAGCCCCGTCATCAACTCGCCGGACATCGCCGCGTGGAAAAACGCGACCATGCGGCCCGTCGCGCCGGACGGCAAGCACAGCATTCACAGTTATTTCAACGCCAGTCCCGAAAGTCCTGACGGCAAATACGTGTTGTATTTTTCCTCCACGGCGGCGAGCGGCGAGTTCGGCAACATCACCGTCATTGAGCGCGCCACCGGCGCGGAGAAGGTCGTCGCCAGCGGCGTCACCACCGAGGACGCCCACCGCGTCGCCTGCCAGCAGTGGATTGACGGCGGCAAAAAAATCGCCTACCACGACCTGCGCGACGGCGTGTGGCGCGTGCATGTCGTGGACCTCGCCAGCGGCGAGAACAAGATGCTCGCCGAGGAGCGGTTGCTGTGTTTCGGCGCGCCGAATTCCAAGTGGCTCCCGCTCTACGGCTATCATTGGAAGCAGGGCGCCCATCGCGACTTTGAAATGGTCAACGTGGACACCGGCGAAATCAAGACCGTCGCCACCGTCAGCGGTCTGCTCGCGGAGCATGGCGGTCTGGTGCGCGAACTGGTTGGCGAGGGTGAGGTCTCGTTGTTTTTCCCCGTGGTCAGTCCCGACGGCAAGCGGGCGATGTGCAAAATCGCGCGCGGCAAGGGCGGCGACACCCATCGCGGCAAGGTCAGCGAGCGGCTCGGCAAGTTTGTGTACGACCTCGAAAACGGCCGCTGGCTCGCGGCGGTGAGATTCTGGGGGCACCCCGCGTGGTTCCCCGACGGCAACGCCATCATCGAACGCGGCATCAGCGTGCAATACCTCGACGGCCGGCCCAACGCGCGCTTCGCCGTCGGCTGCATCGGCGACCACCAATCCGTCAGTCCCGACGGCAAATATTTCACCGCTGACGCTGACATCACCAAACGCGCGGGCGCGCAGCCGGGCGACTGGGGCGTGGCGGTCGGCGAGTTCGCGACGAACGAATACGTGACCGTGCACCGCTTCACGCTCAAGGGTGGCGCGGCCTCGTGGCGCAAGTCGCACCCGCACCCCGCCTTCAGCGCCGACGGGCAGCGCGTTTATTTCAACGTCAACGACGGGCCGTGGACGCGCGTTTATGTCGCGGAAAAAGCCGGCGCGAACTGACGTCGGCAGTGAATATGAAAACGATGAAGTTTCTTCGCCGACTGGCGCTGACCGTGACTGCGGCGCTGACCGTGACCGCGCCGCTCCGCGCCGACGTATCGCTGCCGGCGATTATTTCCGACCATGCCGTGCTGTTGAAATCAAAGGACACGCCGGTCTGGGGCAAGGCCGTCCCTGGCGAGCAAGTGACCGTGGCGCTCGGCAACGTCTCCGCGCAAACCACCGCCGGCGCTGACGGCAAATGGCACGTGACCCTCGACCTCAACAACAGTAGCGTCGGCCCGTTCACGCTGACGGTGAAAGGCAGCAACACGCTCACCGTCAGCGACGTGATGGTCGGCGAGGTGTGGCTGTGTTCCGGCCAGTCGAACATGGAGTTCCCGCTCGCCCGCGCCATCGGGGCGAAGGAGGAAATCGCCGCCGCCGGCGCCGTGCCGTTGCGCCAGTTCACCGTGAAAGTCAGCGCGACCGCGGCCCCGGCGGACGACTGCGCCGGCGCGTGGCAGGTCGCCTCGCCGGTGACGGCGGGCAGCTTCACCGCCGTTGGCTGGTTTTTCGGCAAGCGCGTCGCCACCGAGACGGGCGCGCCGGTGGGGCTGATTGCGAGCTACTGGGGCGGCACCGCCATCGAGGCGTGGATGAGTGAGACGGCATTTGACGCTGACGCTGACTTGAAGGAAAGGACGGCGAAAAGACTGGCGGACATCCGTTCGTTCGATGCCCGCGTGAAAAATTTTGAAAAGAATTATCCGCTTTGGCTGGAGAAATACGGGCGGCAGGACCGGCGCGCCGACGTCGCGGAATTCACGGGCGCTGACATTGACCCCGTCGCGTGGAAAAAAGTCAAGCTGCCCGCGCGCTTCGCCGACCTCGGCCTGCCGGACACGGGCGCGGTGTGGTTGCGGCGCGTGGTTAAACTGCCGGCGCCGCCGAGCACGCTGACGGTGCAAAGCAATGTGACTGTTGACCTCGGCAAAATCTGGCAGTTCGACGAAGTGTATTGGAACGGCGAGAAAATCGGCGAGACCACACCGTCGGCGCCCGCGTTTTCCAATCGCGCCTACCCCATGCCCGCGCGACTGCTCAAGAACGGCGCGAACGTGCTGGCCGTCCGCGTCCTTGCGCCGGCGGGCGGCGGCGGCTTCACCGACCCGCAGGCGCTGTTCCGCGTCCGGCTCACCAACGGCTTGGCCGACCTGGCTGGCGAGTGGCTGGCCAAGGTTGAACACGAATTGCCGCCGCTGACGGTGACAGCGCGCGACGAATATCCCGCGCTACCTGAAAAAATCGGGCCGCGCGGCAGTCCGTCGCTGTTGTTCAACGGCATGATTCACCCGCTGGTTCCCTACGGTATGCGCGGCGTGATTTGGTATCAGGGCGAGAGCAACACCGCCCGCGCCTGGCAATATCGCGCGGCCTTTCCGCTGTTCATCAAGGACTGGCGCGCGCAATGGGGGCGGGACGATTTACCGTTTTACTTTTGCCAACTGGCGAATCATCGCACCCTGCAAAAGGAGCCGGGCGACAGTCCATGGGCGGAGTTGCGCGAGGCGCAGGAGATGGCGCTGACGGTGCCCAATACCGGCATGGCGGTATTGATTGACATCGGCGAGGAGTGGGACATCCATCCGCGCAACAAGCGTGATGTCGGCGAGCGGCTGGCGCTCATCGCGCTGCATGACACTTACGGCAAAACAGACACGGAGTTTTCCGGCCCGCGCTTCGCGTCGGTAAAGTTTGACGGCGATAAGGCGGTGGTGAAATTTTCACACGCTGACGGTGGTCTTGTTGCCAAACCGCTGCCGGCGGAATACCAGCCCGTCAGCTTGCAGCCGAAAACGGTGCCGCTCGTCCGCAACACGCCGGACAGTGAGGTCGAGGGTTTCGCCGTTTGCGGCGAGGACCGGCAGTGGCGCTGGGCTGGCGCGAAAATTTCCGGCGACACCGTCATCGTCAGCGCCGCCGGCGTGGCCAAGCCAATTGCCGTGCGCTACGCCTGGGGCAACAACCCGCCGTGCAATTTGTACAACCGGGCCGGCCTGCCCGCCGCGCCGTTCCGCACGGACGATTTTCCGGGCGTTACCGATGACCAAAAATATTGAGGGTCTTGCTCGGCTCGGCATAATCAGGTACTGTCATTTTTACCATGCAAACATTAAATCGTGCCAATGCTCCGGCGGCACAAAAATACCCGGAGAAAATCATTCAGTTTGGCGAAGGGAATTTCTTGCGCGCGTTTGTGGACTGGATGGTGTGGAGCTTGAACAAAAAAGCCGGTTTCAACGGCAGCGTGGTGGTGGTGCAACCGATTGCCAGCGGCATGGTGGACCTGCTCGATGCACAGGACGGACTCTATCACCTTAACCTGCAAGGACTGGACAAAGGCAAAACGGTGGATGACATCGTGCTGATTGACACCATCAGTCGCGGGCTGAATCCCTACGCGCAGTTTGACGAATACCTGGGACTGGCTGAAAACCCGGAAATTCGTTTCGTGATTTCCAACACTACCGAAGCCGGTATCGCCTTTGACCCCGCTTGCAAAATCGACGACCAGCCCGCTTCGTCGTATCCGGGCAAACTCGTGCAATTATTGTACCACCGTTTCAAAACCTTCGGCGGCGACAAGGGCAAGGGGCTGATTATTTTTCCCTGTGAACTGATTTTCCACAACGGCAGGGAACTGAAAAAATGCATCAACCAATACATTAAACTGTGGAATCTCGGCGCGGATTTCAAGGCATGGTTTGACGAGGCTTGCGGCGTTTACTCCACGCTGGTTGACCGCATCGTGCCTGGCTATCCGAAAGATACCATCGGGCAAATTTTGGGGAAAATCCAATACGAGGACCAACTCGTGGTGAAAGCCGAAATTTTCCACTTCTGGGTAATTGAAGCTCCCGAGTCGGTGGCGAAAGAATTCCCCGCCGACCAAGCCGGCTTGAATGTGCTCTTCGTGCCCGACGAAGCGCCTTACCACGAGCGCAAAGTCACGCTGCTCAACGGTCCGCACACCGTGCTCGCGCCGGTGGGCTATCTTTCCGGCCTGGACACCGTGCGCGAAATTTGCGAGGACGCCGTGCTCGGCAAATTCGTGAACAAAGCCATGAACGAAGAACTGCTCATCACCCTCGACCTGCCGAAAGACCAGCTCGTGCAATATTCCGCCGATGTGCTGGAGCGTTTCCGCAATCCGTTTGTGAAGCACTTGGTAACGAGCATCATGCTCAACTCCTTCCCCAAATTCAAAACCCGCGACCTGCCCGGTTTGAAAATTTACCTGGCACGCAAAGGCGCATTGCCTGCCGCGCTGACCCTTGGTTTGGCAAGCATCATCACCTATTACAAAGGCGGCAAACGCGGCAACGACGAAATCACGCCCAACGACGCGCCCGAAATCCTCGACCTGCTGAAAAATCTCTGGGCCACCGGCGACCTCAAAAAGATAACCGAGGGCGTTTTATCCGCTGAGTTTATCTGGGGCGAGGATTTGAACAAAATCCCCGGCTTAACCGCTAAAATCGAAGGCTACCTGGCCGCCATCCAGGAAAAAGGAATGTTGAAAGCGGTAAAATCGATTGTGTAAATCTATGGCTCGTTATTTGAAAATCAACTCTGCCGACAATGTGGCGGTGGCAATCAATGAGCTGACTGCCGGCATGGAAGTTACGATTGACGGCGAAAAAATCACGCTGGCACGCGCCATTCCCGCCGGACACAAATTCGCGTTGAAGGCGCTCGCGCCCGGTGAAAATGTGATAAAATACGGCTATCCCATCGGTCACGCGCTGACGGACATCGCGCCGGGCGGGCTGGTGGACGACTCGAACCTCAAAACCAACCTCGCCGGGCTGCTCGACTACGAGTACCACCCCATTGAGGTGAAACTCGACATTCCGAAACGCGACCTGAAATTCAACGGTTACACGAGAAAAAGTGGCGCGGTGGGCATTCGCAACGAGCTTTGGATTGTGCCCACGGTGGGCTGCGTGAACGGCGTGGGCAAAGCCATTATCCGCGAATTTAAAAAACAAGCGGGCGAGTTGACCGGCATTGACGCGGTGGAAGTGTTTGAACACAACTTCGGCTGTTCACAGTTGGGCGGCGACCACGAGACCACCCGCAAGATTCTGCGCGACATTGTGCTGCACCCCAACGCCGGCGGCGTGCTGGTGCTCGGTTTGGGCTGTGAAAACAACCAACCCGACGCCTTCAGGGAATTTTTGGGCGAATATGACGAAAGTCGCGTGAAATTTCTCGTGGGCCAAAAATCGCGCGACGAAGTTGCCGAAGGCGTGGGCATTTTGAACGAGCTTTACGCCATTGCCTCGCAAGAGACGCGCGCGGAACACCCGCTTACCGCGCTCCGCGTGGGGTTGAAGTGCGGCGGCTCCGACGGTTTCTCCGGCATCACGGCCAACCCGCTGCTGGGCGTGTTCTCGGACTTCCTCGTGGCGCAGGGCGGCACCACCGTTTTGACCGAGGTGCCTGAGATGTTTGGCGCGGAAACCATCTTGATGAACCGTTGCGCAACCGTTGAGCTGTTCAACAAAACCGTGCGCCTCATCAACGATTTCAAGGAATATTTCCTTTCGCATGGCGAGCCGGTGGGCGAAAATCCGTCGCCGGGCAACAAGGCGGGCGGCATTTCCACTTTGGAGGAAAAGGCTCTCGGCTGTACGCAAAAATGCGGGAAATCCCAGGTAAAAGATGTGCTGGGATACGGCGACCGTCTGAAAACCACCGGCTTGAACCTGTTGAGCGCACCGGGCAACGACCTCGTGGCGGCTACCGCACTCGGCGCCGCGGGCTGCCAGATGGTGCTGTTCACCACCGGTCGCGGCACGCCGTTTGGCAGCTTTGTGCCCACGCTGAAAATCTCGACCAACACGCCGCTGTTTGAAAACAAGCCGAACTGGATTGATTTCAACGCCGGCAGCCTGTTGCAAGGCAAGACGATGGAGGATTTGCACGAAGAGTTTATCGCTTACATCATCAAGGTGGCCAGTGGTGAATTGGTTAATCATGAAAAGCAGGATAGTCGTGAGATTGCCATCTTTAAGACTGGGGTGACTCTGTAGTGGTTCTATCCCGTTATCAGTGGAATTGCGGTGGCGTGTGATAAGCGCTTAATAATTCCCCTTCCGTGAAGGGGTGGCGCGGAGCGACGGGGTAGTTCAGCGTTCGGTGCTCTTCCCC
>JAISCS010000201.1 GCA_031265365.1 Verrucomicrobiales bacterium | reverse complement strand
TGCGCGCACTCACCGCCGCCGAGCCCGTGCGACGGCCGTCGCACGGGCTCCTTGGTTAACGACCACTCCAGTGGCCATTAAAAACGATGATACACTATTCCAAACAGACAAGGGGTGGCGCGGAGCGACGGGGTAGTTTAGCGGTCCAAGGGGAAGAGCACCAAACGCTGAACTACCCCGGCGCTCCGCGCCACCCCTTCACGGACGGGGAATGAATAAGCGCGGGGAGTGTGGTCGGCGGCGTTGGTCCCAGCGTCAACGCTGCCACTGCTAACGGCGAGGAACCAGAAATCATGATATTGCTTGACCAATCTGACCTGTTTTTTTATCTTAAACATAAACAAATGCCTGTCCGCAAGTTAATCGCGGTTAGCCTGCTAATCGTTTGCCAAACTCTGTTTTACCCGGTTTATGCCAAAGTGGTGCATTTGAAAAACGGCACCGCGCTGGAAGGCTTGCAAGTCGAAGTTGACGGCGATTATTTAAGGCTGGCTGTTTCCGGCGGCTCCACGCGCATCCCGAAAACATTGCTGGCGGAGGATAGTCTGAGGGAATTTTTCCCGGACGACCCTTTGCTGAAACCCGCGCCGCCCAAGGAACCCGCGCGCGGCACATGGAAAAACTACCGGAATGTGTCACCGTCAGCGACCGGAACAACCGCCCAGTCGACGCCATCCCCCGTGCCAAGCGTCAGTGCATCTTCCCAGCCTGTTGCTTCCCCAACCGTCGCGGTGTCTCCCTTGGAAAAAGCCTTGATACGCGCGGGGGAAAACCGGCCTGAGTTGGAACAGGCGTTGGCGCAGTCAAACACGCCGGAAATGAAATTATTGATTACTTCCGCGCCGCCCTACGACTTGGTCAACATCACCGCCGAACATTTGCTCAACACGGTCAATTACTACCTGAAAGTCAAAAAAGAAACGGTTTGGGGCAATGGCAAGGAACTTGACGAAAAATTATGGATGGAATACGTCTTGCCTTACCGTATCACGGACGAGGACTTGGACGACTGGCGCAAGGAGTTTTACGAAACCCTCGCCCCGCTGGTCGCTAACTGCACCGACACCAAGGAAGCCGCCTTGATTGCCCATAAGTGGTTGTACAAAGGCAACACCGGCGGGACGGCGTTCATGAAATTCACCCCCGGCTCCGGCGAATACCGCGACATGGCCCCGCGCCAGTTGTTGAAAACGAAAGAGGGCAAATGCTTCGAGATGAACCTGCTGATGATTGCCCTGTTGCGCTCCATCGGCGTGCCGGCACGCTTCGTGGTCATTCCCTACTGGACGGGCCAAACGGATTTGTACCATTCATGGGTGGAATACTGGGACAGTCAGAACGCCAAATGGGGGCATCTGGACGCCGGGGCAAACCCCGACTGGCTGATGGCCAACAGCCAGTCTTATTCCGTGGTGTACGCCCTGCCTGGCTTTCCCACGGAGCGGGATTTGCACGGACGGGAAAGATGGGAACTCATGGAGAACATCACTGCCTCGTATACCAAACCGGCTTTGCTGAAGGTCACCGCCGCCGGCAGCACGGTCAAACCCATCTGCTACACCGTTTACACCTTCAATTACGGCACTTGGCGCACGGTAGCGCAACAATACTCCGCCCAGCGGTCAGGGGAAGTCGTGTTTGAACTGGCGGACAACACCAAGGTTTACCCCTATTTGGTCAGCGCGGCAGTTGACGGGAAACTGGTATGGGACACGGTAAAAGTTATCGCCGGACGGGAAACCGAGCTTTATTTGCACGAACAAGTAGCGGAAAATATTTTCCAGTTTCCACAGAAAACCAAGTAAAAATGAAACATATCTTACAGTACCTTGTGTTAATCACGCTGCCCATGATACCGCAAATCGCGCATAGCCAATTCACCGACGGTTACGCCTCAACCGAAGCGGAGCAGTACGTGGATGAACTGAAAAAATATCTTGGCCAAGCCGAGCCGGATGACAATTTCAATCGTGACGCCGCTTATCTGGTACGGACTTTCAGCCGCACCGACAAATTGAACATTCCGCCGGATGTGGTGATTAAACACATACAACTCTCGCAAAGTGTCAAAAACAAATATTACTCGTTCATTCCGTACCAAGCCTATCAAGAGTACTTGCTTGCTTTACGCATTCGCTACGAACGCACCGCGCATTCAAACTGGCGACAGGTTTTGCATGAAATATTAAATCCCTTGGTCAAGGATGCCGCTGACATTGACCAAACAGCCAATATCGTGTTTCAATGGCTGCGAAAAGAAGTGCGATTGGAAGATGAAGGAAACACCTATCCCATCGGCACTAAAGGTGACCTTGACCCGTTGACCACGTTAAAAGGGAAAGCGGGTACGGAAATAGACCTTGCTATTCTGGGTGTGGCTGCTTTGCGTTCTGTTGGCATAGCTTCCCGCATTGTCATGGCTCCGGCGATTGCTAATGAAAAAGGCGGTAAGATATGGTTGGAATATCGTTCAAAAGAAGATTGGAAACCATGGGTACCTAGTGCTCCCGCTGACAGTAACCACCTGACATGGTTACAAAAACAATTTGGCAAAAACTTTTCTGCTGTTGTCTCTAATGCAAAGACTCCTCAAAACATTACACCGCGTTATACTGAGACTTTTCCAATTTGGTTTTGCCCTGATCCATTAACTCCGAATTTCGATGTTAATTTTTGTATTATTGGCAACACTCGATTTCTGGTAATCAATGGGAAGGATTTGATGAATGATTTACCTCGAAATTTGGATTATGGCTTCGGATTCCAATTATATTTAATTACGTTTGGCTACAGAAAAACAATGTGGGGCTATAAGCTGGTAGACGCTAAATATAATATAGACAACAACCACAGAGATAGACAGATACCTGCATGGTATATTTTTTCATTTAAACAAAAAAAACAATTCTTAAAATTTTCTAAAGATCGGCCAAAAAACTTTGAATGGAAAGAAAATATTTTTAGAAAATATTTTGAAAATTGGTAATGATTCATTAATTTATCTTGCTAATTTTCTTATCAAATCATTATAATTCTGTAAATAAGTTTCATTGGTGCGCATTTTTATTAATTCTTCTTCACTAGGCAGACTACCTTTTGCTAAATAAAAAAATGGAGGGGAAAAGCGATTGTCCTGAACATTACATATTGGAAACCCTCGTGGAATAAATTCCGTTATTTCATAATTTTTATTTAATATTATATCTTTTAAGGTGTCAGTTATTGTGTACCGAAGTTTTTTGTTTCTAGTTTCTGTTTCTATATACTTAGTTGGAAATAAAATTCCTGAAATATACTGGAAATCACAAAATTGGCCTTCTTTTTTAAAAAACATTTTCTCTTCTTCAATAATATATTTATCCCATAAATAGCCTAAATCCTTTCTTAAAGAGAAGGTGATATTATCCTTATGTTTTTTTGAAAAAAAACCAATCAATAATTCATTATCAGTTTCTGTTAAAACACTAATTTTTGAATTAAAATCTTCTAAATGATTTAATATTCCACGCCCTGCAAAACGCCAATTTTCGTATATTGGTCCTCCAATATTCCCCCATTTCTTTTCTTGAGAAATTATAATAATATTATTATCAGGTTTATATTGATATGTTATGCCCGATGAACGATAATAAAAGTTGTCGTATCGGCTTTTATTACTGTGGGAAATAATTTTTACATTATCCGTACCTGAAAATTTAATGGTAAAATTAGCAGTATTATCAACCCCATTTTTCAACTCCATTGCCCTAGTTTTAGCCATTTCTTTAATTGCTAATTCTGTATTTTTTTTGTTTTCATTTGATGTTTTAGATATTGCGCTAGAAACAGTTTTATTAAGCCGTTTTCTTAATTCACTTTGGAATTCGACCAATTCGGACTCTGTGGTTATGGTTGGCTCAATTTTTATATTTCTAGTAACAGAAAATTCGCCAGATGAAATAATTTTATCATTATTTAGAAGTGTTTGTCCAATATTAATATCGGAAAATAAATTATTGGCAGAAATAAAAATTATTATTACATATAACAAATAGTGTTTCATGATTATATTGTTTTTATGTTTATAAATAACATTATGGCTCTTTACAACCACCCACTAATTGGGGCACATTTATTGATCCTGCGCTTGATTCAAAAATATATAATATATCATCCAAGCAATCTCCGTTGCTATTTTGATTAAATATTACATATTCATTCATAAGACTATTATCTTGAATTATACTGCAATACGCACCCTCATTAGCAACCGCACCACAACGCCCATGCTGCCACATATATAAAAAATGACAAGGCTCTCCTTGTATAGGAGCTTGGAATTGATATGCAGCAAAATATGTTGTATAACAAGTATCTGCGTATGCACACGCACCAGAAATAATCGCGAACGACATTAGTATTATTTTTTTCATATTATTACCCTTATCTCTCTGTTTATTATTTATTGCAACATTCCGTACTGTTTTTAGGCACCATACCTAAAACTGTTACGAAAATTTGATTTTGTTCTATATCATTAGTAGCGAATAGCAAAGTCATTTTTTGAACTTCTCCCTCCGCTATTTTGTCTCCCACCCAATTTGCCTCCAAAATATATTGCCCCGGAGCCATCTGATTCAGTTCAGTTTTAACTTTGAATGATGATGAAGCAATATACATTTCCTTGACTTTAAATTTTTTGCCTAGCATTTTGTGGCTAATAGAAACGGAAACTTGTTTTCTTTGATTTGGTTGCACCATGCCGAAATTAATCACCGGCGGCTCTATCACAATGTCGGATTTGCGACTGCCGCTTAACAAAACGGAAATTTCATGCTCATGTCCCAAATCCACGGTAACCGCTTCTTCCGACCATGCGCCATCCAGCAACGCCAGTTTACCTATCTTAGCACCAAGCTCAAATTGGTTTTCTCCCAAGGATTTTAACTCAACCTCCACTCCCGCCGGTTTGGATGCTATCTTCGGAGTCCATGATTCATTCTGTCGGTTGATGAAAATCGTTGAGATTGTTTTTTCCTCCGCCTTATCCAATTCACCTAAGTCAAAAATCACTTGCGAAACCTCTACTCTCGGGCGAACCACCGCTTTCACCGGCAACATGTAATTTTTCCCCGAAACCTTGAGTGCGACATTTTTAGCACTATTTTGTTGCTGAAAAATAACCGGCGCGTTGAACTCGACCAACATCGGCATGGACTGGCCGGGCTTCAATTCCGTCTCCGGCAAACTTGGCACCGTGCAACCGCAATCCGATTTGACATCCTCAATCTTGAGAGTTTTCCATGAGGTGTTTTTAAGCACCACGGATTTTTTAACGGTCTGTCCATCCCACACGTTCCCCAACTCCAAACTATTAGGAGTTATTTTTAGCGACTCGCCAAAAAATCGCGCGCCAATACTCCACGCAACCACGCCAATGGCAATTATTGCCACGGCCACCCAACCGATTTTTGAACGCGCGATTTGCATCTGAATAAAAGAAAAATGCCAACTTTTTAATCTGTGTCAACCATGAAATAAAAGAAAAATACTAGAATCACAAAAAATTTATAGCTATAATCCTTTCGTGTTTTTTTACCATACGCACGTCCGTTTCCAAGGTTTTTGGGATTCGCCCAATACCTGCGCGGTGTTGCTGGGGGTGGCGTTACTGTGCTCGGCGTTGTTTTTTAACAAGAAGTTGCACTGGTCGCCAAAACTTATCGCCATCGTCAGTGTTTGGTATTTATCGAATTTACTGGCCCATACTTATTCCCGTGGCGCGTGGGTGGCCTATGGTGCCAGCCTGATTTTTTTACTGGTCATCATCCGCGGTTACCGATGGCCGGTAATCTGGATGATGCTGGCCTTCGCATTCAATTTATTATTGTTGCCCTCCGGCACAGAACGGGTTTTGTCCAGTGGTGACTTTGCGGAAGGTTCCGTGCATAATCGGCTGATTGTTTATAAGGGAGCGACGGCGGTTATTTCCCAGCAGCCAATCGGCGGCATTGGTTGGCAAAAGTTCAGCGATTATTACTGGACTTGGCACCAGCCGTCGAAATTAACCGCCAAATATCCCGGCGCGCTCAACAACTATCTCTGCCTCGCCGCCGAACTGGGTTTGCCGGTTTTGTGGCTTTATTTGCTCATTATTTGGAGCAGCATCGTTTGTTCCTCTTGGCTGGCGGTCAGAGGACAAAGTTTGCTGGCGGCGTGTCTGGCGGCGGCGCAGGTTTGTTTTCAAATCGCGGGGCAATTCACGTACACGCTGACGTTGCTGGAAATCGCTTGGGTGTCGCCGCTGATACTGGCGGTGGCGTTTGGACAATTTTTAATATCTCGCGCAGAGACGCGGAGACGCGGAGCTTTTTTTAAAATTGGGTTGTGGGTTTCGGCGGGGGCGCTGTTGGTGTGCGGCGGGATTTATGCGGCGGGCTGTTTCTTTGCGAGGCAATTGCCGGCACGAGTCGCGTTTTTTGATGATAATCAGGCGGTATTGGTCGCGCCCAATCGCGCGCCGGTCAGGGCGGCGGTGGTGTATTCGATGGACAAGGGGGAAAATATCCAGAAACTCGGTCGCGACACATTGCGTTATTTGGCCAGTCACGGCATCGCCGCCTTGGCTGTCAACGCCACGGACAACAACGCCAATTCCGCCGCGCAAATTTCCCGCCTGATTGAAAAAGCGCGTGTCGCTTTTCCCGACCACACGCCCATTTTCGTGTTCGGTGTGAATTCTGGCACACGGTCAGCGTTGGCGGCGGCGGGCAAAACCGACCGGCTCGCCGGTATTATTTTACTCGGCAGCGCTTACGAGTGGCCGGAGGAAGACGAATCCCCGCGCAAAAATTTGGCCAAGATTACCTGCCCGCTGTATTTCATCCACGGGCAATATAATTTTCTGGTGTCTTATCAAGAAGGGCTGAAACTCAAAGCGGAGGCGGAACGATTAAATCTCCCCGTGCAATGGCGACTTCTGCCCGATTACTCCCATTACTTCACCGCGTCCGAGTGGCAAGCCATCATGGACGACCTCGCTGACTATGTCCTCAACGCCGAAGCGCCCTGATATATAAAAACAAACCAGCCGCCAATAACAGCACATCCCGCCCCAGCGCCAGCCAGACATGAGCGATGGATATTTGCCCCGCGCCGAAACAGCCGCAATCCACCGGTTCGCCCCGTATCAATGCCACCGTCAGCGCCGCCAAGAACAACAGGCACATCCCGTTCACCGCGCACAACGCCGGTTTGAACCAAATTCGCAAACACAGCAAAATTCCTGTGACCAATTCAAACATCGGAAAAGTCATCACCGCCAGCTTAATCAACCACACGGGAATAAATCGGAACGTTTGTAAACTCGCGACAAAGTCCGTCGGAGCCATGATTTTCATCACTCCCGCGTACACAAACACCAATCCCAAAACCCACCGCAATATTAATGTCGCCTTGCTCATTGTCAGCGTCTCCCGTTCCACTCCGCCCAGCCGCCTGTGTAAATCAGGAGTGGCGTCAAGCCCTGTTGATTAAGCAGGAGCGCCACCCGTTTGCTGTCCTCGCATTGCGCGTCCGAGCAATAAACCAAAAACGCTTTTTTGTTTTTTCCGCGCAACCATTCGACGACGCCGGACGGGTCGGTTTCCACTGTCCCACGCGGCAAGGAAATCGCTCCCGGCAAATGCCCGCTCTCGTAAAATAAGGATGCGCGGGCATCCAACACCAAAATATCAACGTGATTGACCAGACGTTTCGCCTCGTCATAATCAATCACGCGAATTTCCGGCCTGTCCGGCAGTTTAAATTCAAGCTGTGTGAATGGATTATGCCCGCGCCAGCAATGGAACTTGAAGATACCCCAGCCCGCCGCCGCGCACATTAAAAACAACGCCACGGCTCCCAGCAAATCTTTCATGACACTACTCTTTTTCATCGGTCACTTCCGGTAATTTCTCCGGCGGCAACAGCAATACCGCCCCGCCCGTTTGTTGGCACAATCGGGTAATCGCTGACGGTGGTCGCTGCCCTACACTGTGTGCAAAAAATTTGACCTTCTTCTCCGCCAGCAAAGCGCCAAACTCGTTCACCGATGGAAAATCCACATAATCTTCAAAATCACTCATCATATAAACCGACTCCGGTGCGGTTTGACAAGTTTGCAGATGATTCACGGTCAGCGAAATGACGGATTTTGCCAAACCCGACCGATAATAACCGAGCAACGGCTCGCCGATTTTTTTGCTTCTGCCAAGTTTGTCCAGATTTTTCTCATCGCAAAACAACGCGCCGCTCAACTCCATGCACAGCGCCGTTGGAAACTCTCGTTCGACTAGTTTCCGCACCTGCGCCGCCACCGTTTTCATGCTGTCGGAATTATCCAGCAACACCACCAACCCCGCGTTGCCCACCTCCAAGCCGAACAATTTTCCCATGCCTTTGTTCTTAATGGTTCGGCCTGTGCCACTCCGCGTTCCGCCGATTCCCTGTACTGAACCGTCTCCCGCGCCAAACGGCAAAATCGCCGGCGTGTTAATCCCTGCCACGGCAACAATATTCGACAACGAATTGAATTGTGTGGTAGCGTCGAGCAAAACGGGTTCTACTCCCCTGTCAGCCGCTTCATGCGTGTCACCGTCAGCGTCGTCAATCACCGGTAACAAAGGCTCGGTCTCATCCAAAACCCGCATTTCGTCAATGGCAGGACTAAAATACCGAGGCGCATTTTGAGGGGCGGACAATGTTATGCAATAACCAAGTAAAACTAATAATCCAACATGCAGCGCCAAAGACACCGCGAGACTGGGGCGGTGTTTGAAAAAAACACCAATCGCCCTCAGTACCTTAAGGGTCACCCGCCACAAAATATCGCCAAGCGTCGGCCGTTTCATGAATTATCCATCCACATTAAAAGAATGCAAACCCATTGGACACTCCAAAATATTAAAGTTTACCTGATTCAGTGGAAGAATCTGAATTTAACAAACTCCGGTCACGAAGCCGCGAAGACACGAGGAAATATTTGCCAATAACTTCGGGTCTTCGAGGTCGGGGTTCTGTTTATGTCAAAACGTGTGGATGAACAAACCCGACCGCAGCTTCGGCTCGAACCAGGTGCTCTTCGGCGGCATGATTTGGCCGGCGTCGGCGATGGCCATCAGTTGTTGCACGGTGACGGGATACAGCGAGAACGCCACCGCCGCGCCGCCGCTGTTCACGCGCCGCTCCAGCTCCGCCGTGCCGCGGATGCCGCCGACAAAGTCGATGCGCCGGCTGGTGCGCGGGTCGTCAATGCCCAGCACCGGCGCGAGTAGTTTTTCCTGTAGCACGCTGACGTCGAGGCGCGCCACGGGGTCGGCGGCGGCGTCAGTCGGCCAGTGCAAATTGTACCACTTGCCGCCGAGATACATGCTGACGTTCGTCGGCGCTGACGGTGAGGGCGCGGCGTTCTCGCTGACGGTGAAGATGGCGCGGACTTTTTCCAGGAAGCCGCCGGCGGTCAGCCCGTTCAGGTCGGCGACGACGCGGTGGTACGGCAGCACACGCAATTGCGAGGCGGGGAAAATCGTGGCGAGGAACCAGTTGTAATCCTCGCCGCCGGTGTGCGCCGGGTTGGCGGCACGGCGCTCGCGGCCCACGCGCGCGGCGCTGGCGCTGCGGTGGTGACCGTCGGCGACGTAGCCGCGCGGCACCTTGGCGAACGCGCTGACGAAGGCGTCACCGTCGGCGACGCGCCAGACCGTGTGTTGCACGCCGTCGGGCGCGGTGAAATCGTACAACGGCGCGCCGCTGACGGTCGCGGCGACCAGCGCGTCAATCTCCGGCGCGTCCCGGTACGTCAAAAACACCGGCTCCGGGTTCGCGCTCAACTCGTGCGTGATGCGCGCGCGGTCGTCCTCCTTGTCCCGGCGCGTCTTCTCGTGCTTCTTGATGACATCGTTGTTGTAATCGTCCGTGTGAAACACCGCCGTCACGCCGGTTTGTTCGTGATTACCCATGCGGAGTTTGTACAAGAAAATCACCGGCCCGCTCTCGCGCCGCAGGGTGCCGTTGGCTTGGAACGCCTGGAAATTTTCCACCGCCTTCGCGTACACCGCGTCGGCGTGCGGGTCAGTGCCGGCGGGCAAATCAATCTCCGGCCGGATGACGTGCAACAGGCTGAGCGGGTTCCCCGCGGCCAGTTGCGCCGCCTCTTCGCTGTTGATGACATCGTATGGCACACACGCCACTTGCGCGGCTTGCGCGGGTTCGGGCCGCAGCCCCTGAAAAGCACGGATTCGCATAGGGTGGAAAGATTAAAGTGCCAAGTGAAAAATGCAAAGTTGAAAATGCACCCGCCGGCGCTGACCGGCACCGTCAGCGGCGTTACTCGATGATTTCCTCGACGTGCGGCGGGCGGGCGCACACCTCAGGATTGCCGGCCAGCAGTTGCTCATAAAACCAATCCAGATGCGGCAACTCCTCCGGCGTCACGTTTTTGCGCGCCGCCGCCAGCAGCTTTTGCACGGCGGGTGTGCCGCCCATGCCCATCGCCTGCACCATGACGAACAACTGCCCCTCGTAAGCCAGCGTCGCCCGCTTGTCGTGCTTGGTGATTTTCTGGTACTCCGCCAGCGATTCGCCGTAGCGCCCCTGCTCAACCAGCCAGGCCGCGAGTTTGTACATTGGCGGCGCGTCAACATTGCCGCCCTTGGCCCAGAACAGCGACTCGAAATAAGACCCGACCACGCCGGCCACCGGCCACAACAGCACCGCCGCGCCGCCGGCGATGAACAAACCGCCGGCCATCTTGACCAGCAAATTCTTGAGCGTCTCCTCCGCGTCCGTCACCTCCGGCGGCAAATGGTAAAGATTAAGCAGACAACAGCCGATGCCAATCAACGTGGCGGCAATGATGAGGTTTCTAATCAGCTTCCACATAACGTCTTACTATTAGCACGGACAAAAATTTTTGCCAGTAAAAAATGATTCCTCGCTGTTGGCAGTGGCAGCGCTGACGCCGGAACTATAGCATTTCATTACGCCATTGGCCGAGTACCGCGTCATCCTGAGCGTAGCGCCGTAGGTGCGTAGTCGAAGGAGCGGTGTGGTGAACGTCAGCGGATTAGTTGTCATCAGCCTGTTGGTCCGTGCTGGGCCGCTCCTTCGACTGCGCCCCTTCAGGGCTGCGCTCAGGATGACGTGGTACTCGGCCAATGGTATGAGGAACTACTATAATTCCCCTTCCGTGAAGAGGTGGGCGCTAGGGCCGAGGGTTTTAGTGTATGGAGCGCGGACATCTTGTCCGCAGCGGACGGGATGTCCGCGCTCCATACGCCGAACGCTGAACTACCCCGTCCGCTACGCGGCCACCCCTTCACGGAAGGGGAATTGGGGAATGGTTACCCCGGCAGGGGATAATTCGCGGTGAAGGCGTGCACCTTCTTCCGCAACGCTGACAGTGCCGCCGCGTCGCCGCGCTGTTGAATGCCCTCGTGAATGAAGTTGGCGATGTCAAACATCTCGTCCTCCTTCATCCCGCGCGTGGTCACCGCCGGCGTACCGAGCCGCACGCCGCCCGCCTTGAACGGCGACTGCCGGTCAAACGGAATGGCGTTTTTGTTCACCGTGACGCCCGCCTGGTCCAGCGCCTCTTGCACTTCCTTGCCGGTCAACCCCTGCGGCTGCACGTCAACCAGCATGACGTGGTTTTCCGTCGCGCCGCTGACGATGCGGTAGCCGTTCTTCTTCATGCCCTCGCACAACGCCTTGGCGTTGCGCCGGACTTGTTGCTGGTAGGTCTTGAACTCCGGCCGCAATGCCTCGCCCAAGCACACCGCCTTCGCCGCGATGACGTGCATCAGCGGCCCGCCTTGGAAGCCGGGGAACACTGTCGCGTCAATTTCCTTCGCGTATTTCGCGCGGCACAAAATCAACCCGCCGCGCGGCCCGCGCAAGGTCTTGTGCGTCGTCGTCGTCACAAAATCCGCGTGCTCCACCGGCGACGGATGCTCACCGGCGGCGACCAGGCCCGCGATGTGCGCGATGTCCGCGAACAAATACGCGCCCACCAACCGCGCAATCTCGCCCATCCGCTTGAAATCAATAATCCGCGAGTATGCCGACGCGCCGACGGTAATCATTTTCGGGCGAAATTCCTCCGCCGCTTTCCGCAACTCGTCATAATCAATCGCCTCGGTTGCGGGGCTGACGCCGTAATGCCGCACCTCGAACAACTTGCCGGAAAAATTCATCCTGTGCCCGTGCGTCAAATGCCCGCCGTGCGCCAAATCCATCGTCAGAATGCGGTCGCCGACTTGCAGCACGGAGAAATACACCGCCGTGTTCGCCTGCGAGCCGGAGTGCGGTTGCACATTGGCGTGTTCCGCGCCAAACACCGCCTTCGCGCGGTCAATCGCCAGTTGCTCCACCACGTCCACGAACTCGCAACCGCCGTACCAGCGCCGGCCCGGATAACCCTCCGCGTATTTGTTGGTCAGGCAGGAACCCTGGGCCTCCATCACCGCGCGGCTGGTGAAATTCTCCGACGCGATGAGTTCGATGTTGTTGAATTGCCGCTCCTTTTCCCCGCTGATGGCGCGGAAAATCTCAGGGTCGGCGTGTTGCAGGTTGGGATTTGAGGTGCTCATGTTGATTTTCGATTTGATTTTTTCAATGGTCCGGCGGCGGCGCGCGCGATTGGCGTCATCGCGGAAAGGGGCACCGTCAGCGGGTCGGCCCGGCTCCAGCAACGCCGCCGCCAGCGCCTGAACCGCCGCGCGGATTTGGTCGCGGCAGACGCGGTACGTTTCCAGCGACAGCCCGATGGGGTCGTCAATTTCCAACTCACCATCAGCGGCCTCCTCGAACTCGCGCAACAGAAACATTTTGTCCGCCGCCTCCGGGAACAACATTTGCAACACATCATGGTGCCCGAACGTCATCGCCACAATCAAGTCAGCGTCAGCGACCAACTCCGGCGTAATCATCCGGCTGCGCTGTCCGCTGATGTCAATGCCCAGCTCGCGCATCGCCGCGACGGAATGCGTGCTGGGCGGCTGCCCGTCAGCGGCGCCGATACCCGCCGACGCCGAGGTGAACCCACCCGCCGCCTTGGTCAAGTCACGGAACAACGCCTCCGCCATCGGGCTGCGGCAAACGTTTCCGGTACAAACAAACACCACGCGCATAATTGAAGGCGGGCAGTCTAAAATCCAAGCCGCGAAAGGACAATGCTAAAATGCGAGTGATTTAATTCCTCTTATGCTATTCGTTTTTAGGTTCCTCGCCGTTATCGGTGAAATAATCATGCCGTCAGTAAGCATGCCCCGTCATTCCGAGCGCAATAACGTAGTTGTTACAGTCGAGGAATCGGTTGGTCCCACCGCACACCAGCGCTACGGTCAACGCCGTTCGCCCGAGCAACCCGATGCTTCGACTGCGTTGCTATGCAACTTCGCTCAGCATGACGTGGCCTATTCCACATGATTGCATTACCATGTGGCTCTGCCAAAATCCGGCAGATTTCCCGTCCGGAGAAAATTCCCAATTTAGGCATAGACTGCCTCGAAGTGGGTGACGAAAACCTCGCCCTTGTACCGTTCCTCAATCTCAGCAGTATCGGCAGTTTCCAAAAAGAGGCCGACGGCTTCGCGCAGGTTAGTGACGGCTTCCTTGACCGTGTTTCCTTGGCTGGCAACATCCAGTTCAGGGCAGAGCGAGACAAAGCCGTCGTTTTCCCGTTCCAATACCGCGGTGAGGTTCATCTTTTTCATGGCGGTTGGAAGATACGTCATGCAAGTCAAAACACCAAGTGCAAAATGCTTGGTGGTTGCCCGCGTCGGGTCATGCTAAAAATAAAAATATGGTTCCTCACTGTTAGCAGTGGCAGCGCTGACGCCGCCTCCCCTCACCACCCCGGCCTTCTGCGCCAGCGCATTCCCCTTCCGTGAAGGGGTGGCCGCGGAGCGGACGGGGTAGTTCAGCGTTAACCGGGACCTCGCCCCAAACGCTGAACTACCCCGTCGCTCCGCGCCACCCCTTCACGGAAGGGGAATTATACTGCGCTTACCTCACGCCACTGCCATTCCTCTGTTCACGGGATAGAACCAATAATATTTGCGTCTTTGCGCCGTTGCGTTAATTTCCGCAAACTGAAGCGCTACCGGGAATTTTGTCCTGTCGCTTGGGCCATGCCCAATGTTATAGTGATGGCCATGTCGCGCGTGAAAATCTTTCGTCGGCTCACCGTCAGCGGTGGGGTGTGGCTGGCGCTGACGCTGGGATGGTCAACGGCGGCAGGGATGGATTTCTTCATCGCGCCGGATGGGTATGACAGTTGGAGCGGCACGATGGCGCGGTCTGGTTCCAAGGATGGGGATGGACCGCTTGCCTCGCTGACCGGCGCGCGGGATGCGATTCGTCAGGCGCGGGCGGAGAGCCGGTTGGCGCGCTCGGAGATGGCGCGGGTGGTGGTGGCGGACGGGTATTATCGCATGACCGAGCCGCTTGAGTTGGGCGAGGCTGACGGCAATGTTTCTTACGAGGCGGCGGCGGGGGCGCGTCCCGTCTTCAGCGGCGGCAAGCTCATCGGCAACAAACTCGTCACTGCCGGCGAAGTGTACAGGGACAGGCTTGGCGAGGACATCCCTGTCAGCAAATGGCAGCGAGGCGCTGACGGGGTCTGGTGGATAAAGGTGCCAGAGGTCGCGGCGGGCAAGTGGTATTTCGAGCAACTGTGGGTCAATGGCCGACGGGCCACGCGCGCGCGGACGCCGAATGAGTTTTGGTTTCACTTGCGCGACGTGGCGGAGGAAAAAATCGCCGGCACCGCCGACCGTGACCGGCGCGGGCGGCGCACGGCGTTGTTGCGCGACGCGGATTTCGCCGCGCTGGACGGCCTCGCTGACGATGAACTGCGCGATGTGAACTTGGTGGTATATCACAACTGGGACGTGACGCGCCGCTTCGTCACCGTCGACCGTCAGCGCCACGCGGTGATAACCGAGGGCGAGATGATGTGGCCGTGGAGTCCGTGGAAAAAGGACACGCCATTTATTCTTGAAAACGCGCGGCAGTTTCTGGACGCGCCGGGCGAGTGGTTTTTGGCGCGTGACGGGACGCTGTCCTACCTGCCGTTGCCGGACGAGGACATGGTTAGCGCCGAGGTTGTCGCGCCGGTGGCGGGGAAATTCATCGCCATCGGCGGCGACCCGACGGCGGGGCGGTTTGCGGAACATATTACGTTTAAGGGTTTGACGTTCGAGCACGCGCAATGGCTCACGCCGCCGCAAGGGTTCGAGCCGGCGCAGGCGGCGGCGCCGATTGGCGCGGTGATTGAGTTCAACGGGGCGCGCGGCGTCACCGTCAGCGATTGCGTGGTGCGGCACATCGGCACTTACGCCGTGTGGGCGCGGCGCGCTTGCCGCGAGGTCACGGTCAGCGAGTGCTTGCTGGAAGACCTCGGCGCGGGCGGAGTGCGTATCGGCGAGACGGAGGCGCCGGAGGATTGGATGCTCACCGGCGGCGTGGTCGTTGACAACAACATCATCCGCGGCGGCGGGCACATTTTCCCGTGCGCGGTCGGCGTGTGGATTGGCGCCAGCCCGGACAACAAAATCACGCACAATGAAATCGCCGACTGGTATTACACCGGCATCAGCGTCGGCTGGCGCTGGGGTTACGCGGCGAGCCGCTGCCAGCGGAACGAGGTCGCGTTCAACCGCGTGCATCATCTCGGCAAGGGCTTGCTCAGCGACATGGGCGGCATTTACACGCTCGGCCCGCAGCCGGGCACGACGGTGCATGACAACGTGTTTTTCGACATCCACAGTTACGCCTACGGCGGCTGGGGCATTTACCCGGACGAGGGCAGCGCGGGCATTGTGTTCGAGAACAACCTCGTGTACGACACCAAGAGCGGCGGCTTTCACCAGCATTACGGGCGCGAGAATGTGTTGCGGAACAACATTTTCGCCGCCGCGCGCGAGCAGCAGTTGCAATTCACCAGGTCGGAAAATCATTTATCCTTCACGTTTGAAAAAAACATCGTGTGGTGGGACAACGCCAGCCCGCTGCTGGCCGGCGACTGGGGCAACGGGCGCGAAATCATGCGGGATAATTGTTACTGGAACGCCGGCGGCCAGCCGGTCAAGTTCATCAACAAACCGTTCGCCGAGTGGCAAGCGCTGCCGCTGCGCGCGCTCAACCCCGCGCCCGCTGACGGTCAACAACCGCCGTGGGTCGGGCAGGGGCGCGACAGCGGCAGCGTCATCGCCGACCCGCTGTTCGTGGACGCCGCCGCGCGCGACTTCCGGCTGCGGCCCGATTCGCCGGCGTTGAAGCTCGGCTTCAAGCCGTTTGATTACACGCGCGCCGGCGTGTACGGCGCGGCGGCATGGCGCGCCAAGGCGCTGTCCGTGACTTATCCGCCAGTGCCGCTGCCGCCGGGGAAAAAATTTTGACGCAAAGACGCGAAGGGACAAAGTTTCGCAAAGATTTTTTAGGGTGCCTTTTCAAAAAAACTTGGCGAGACTTTGCGTTCTTTGCGTCAAAATAACTTCGAGGGATGAGCGTCAGCGGATGATGTTGTTGTGACGGTCGCACAGGATGCGCTTGGGGACGATGGGGGTCGCCGATTGCGTGAAGCACATGATGGAGAGGATTTCGCCCTGGTGAATCAGGTTGGCCGCGCCGCCGTTGATGATGATGGCGCCGCTGCCCGCCGTGCCTTTCTGCACGTAGGTTTCGAGGCGCGAGCCGCTGGTGACGGATGAGACGAGCACTTTCTCGCCTTCCCACAAGTCAACCGCTTGCATCAAGTCCTCGGCGATGGTGATGCTGCCCTCGTAATTGACGTTGGCCGCGGTCACCACGCAACGGTGAATTTTGGATTTCAACAATGAGCGAATCATAATTTACAGTGGGTATCTTAATTCAAGAACCCGCGCCTTGCCAAATTAAAAAAAGCTGGCGCTGGCGCTGAATTGTGTTAGGTTAATGAAGGTTATCAATCAAAGAAAAATTATGGCTTATATATTACTTCCCCTCGGCTATGCCTTTGGCGCGCTTGAGCCGCATCTCGACGCGCTGACGATGGAAATCCATCACGACAAGCATCACGCTGCTTACGTTAACAATCTGAACAAGACGCTGGGGACCCAGCCGGCTCTCGCGGCCCAACCCGTCGAGGAGTTGATTGCCAACCTCGACGCCGTCCCCGAGGCCATCCGCGCGGCGGTGCGGAACAACGGCGGCGGTCATGCCAACCACAGTTTGTTTTGGCGGACACTGACGCCCGGCGGCGCGAAGGTCCCAACCGGCGGGCTGGCCGCTGACATTCAGTCAACCTTCGGCGATTTCGACGCGCTGAAAACCGCGGTGGAGCAAGCCGGGGCCGCCCGCTTCGGCAGCGGCTGGGCGTGGCTGATGGTCGGCCGGGACGGCAAGCTGGCGGTCACCAGCACCGCCAATCAGGACAGCCCGTTGATGGACGGCGGCACGCCGCTGTTCGGCGTGGATGTCTGGGAGCACGCGTATTATTTGAAATATCAGAACCGCCGGCCCGATTATCTCAAGGCGATTTGGCAGGTCCTTAACTGGGACGTTATCGGCCAGAATTACGCGGCGGTGAAATAACTTTTGGGAATCTCGCGCCAAGCCGCTAAGTTTTTTAGGTTAACTTTGCGTCTTGGCGGCTTGGCGCGAGTTATAATTACTTCGTCGCGGACGTCGGCGGTGTGGTCGAGGCGGATTTGGCGACTTTGTCCAAGCGGGAGAAAATGTTGGCGAAATCGTTAGCCGGCGCCTTGCCGCCCAACGTGTCGCTCTTGCCGACGAAGACCGCCGTTTCCGCCAGGCTGAACTTCGGCGCGCGGACGTCGCCGTACAGTTGCGCGTTGCCAAGCACCTCGACCTTGTCCTTGGCGTGGATGTTGCCCTGCACCTTGCCGCGAATGACCACCTTGGACTCGGACTTGACCGAGGCTTTGACGACGGCGCTCTCGCCGATGAGCAGCGGGCCGACGGTTTGGATTTCGCCCTCGAAGCGACCGTGGATTTCCAGTTGGTTGGTGAAGCTCAGCACGCCCTTGAATTCCACATCCTCGGAAATGACGGCGACGGACGATGATTTGCGGTTTGATTCCATAAACGCGGCGTTTTTCGATTCGTTTTTTTTCTCCTGCGGTTCGGCAGACTCATTGTTTTTTCTTCCAAATACGTCGGATAACATCATGGTATTTAAGCCGAATCGCGCGCAAAGTCCAGCACATTCCACCGTCAGCGGCGTTTTTTGCCGGCGCAAGCGGCTTGACAGCCCGCCCCCTCATCGCGGATGATAGTTGTCTGGCAGCGGAATAATTTATGGTGCAACACATTCATTTTTTGGGACTGAAGGCCGGCGTCCAGCCTGAGCAAGTGGAAAACCTGATGGTCGAGACACGCATCCGGCTGCTGAAGATTTCCGAAATCATGAACCTGCGCGTCGGCAAACGCATCGACGCCGCCGCTGACGGTTACCAAGTCTTTTTCGCGTTCGACACGGAGAGCCTGGCGAAACTCCGCGTCGCCGAGGATGAGGCGGTGTATATCAAGTTCCGGCACCAGATTCTCGAACGATTCGTCGAGCGGGAGACCGCGCTGAATTTCGAGATGGAGCCGGGCAAGGATATCGCTTATTCGTGACGCTTCAATCAACATGGCACAGGCAATCCTGCCTGTGTTTTCATCGGCAGCGGCGGGGTCGTTGGTGCCAATACACAGGCAGGATTGCCTGTGCTACGTTAATCGCGCGCGTTCCCCGACCATTAGCGGATGATGCCGCGCTGGCTGTTGCGGACGAAGGTGATGAGGACTTGCACTTCGGGGTGCGCGCCGAGTTCTTCATCCAGCAACGTCAGCGCCTGCGTGGTGTTGAGGTTTTCATCGTACAATGAGCGGCGGGCGCGGCGGATGACGGAGATTTGCTCTTCGGTGAAGCCGCGCCGTTGCAGCCCCACGCTGTTCACCGCGCGGACGGTGGCGGGGTTGCCGTCGGCGATGAAATACGGCGGCACGTCCTGCACAATCTTCGTGCAACCGCCAATCATGGCGTGCTGGCCGACGCGGCAAAATTGATGCACGGCGGACAGGCCGCTGATAATGACGTAATCCTCGACGGTGACGTGCCCGGCCAGCGTGCCGTTGTTGGAGAAGATGCAATGGTTGCCGACAACGCAGTTGTGCGCGATGTGGCTGTAGGTGAGGAACAAGTTGCCGCTGCCGATGACGGTCTTCTCGCCCGCGCCGGTGCCGCGGTTGACGCTGGTGAACTCGCGGAACTCGTTGTTGTCGCCCAGTTCGAGCCACGTCGGCTCGCCCTGGTATTTCATGTCCTGCGTCTTGCCGCCGATGGTGCTGAACGGGTGGAACAGGTTGCCGCTGCCGATGACGGTGTGGCCCTCGATGTTGACGTGGCTCATGAGGCGGCAGCGGTCGCCGAGCCGCACATGGTCGCCGATGACGCAATACGGCCCGATGTCAACGTCAGCGCCGATTTCGGCCTGCGGGGAGATGATAGCGGTGGAATGAATCATATTTATCTCAAAGTTCAAAACTCATGGCTCATAGCTTTATTGCACCACGAAACTTAGCTCGCACTCGGAGACGACCTCGCCGTTCACGGTGCATTGCCCGACCGCCTTGCCGATTTTGCCGCGTGATTTGGTCAACTCGGCCTGGATAATCAGCGTGTCGCCCGGCATCACCGGCTTGCGGAATTTCACCTTGTCCGCGCTCATGAAGAAACCGATGCGCCCCACGTTCTCCGCGCGGCGCAACATCAGGATGCTCGCCACCTGCGCCATCGCCTCGATTTGCAACACGCCGGGCATCACCGGATGGTTCGGAAAATGCCCCTGGAAATACGGCTCGTTGATGGTGATGTTCTTGCAGCCCGTCGCGCGCGTCTCGCCCTCGAATTTCAGGATGCGGTCCACCATCAGGAACGGGAACCGGTGCGGCAGGATGCGCATCACCTCCCGCGTGTCCAGCGCCCCCTCGCCGACGGGGATGTATTCGACGGGCATCAACTGGCTGAGGTACCGCTTGTACTCCTTGGCGATGGCCTTGGTCAACTCCACGTTCAACCCGTGGCTCGGCTTGGCGGCGATGATGTGCGCCTTGAGGTGCACCGGGAACAGCGCGAGGTCGCCGATGATGTCGAGAATCTTATGGCGCACAAATTCGTCGGGATAACGCATCGCCTCCTTGCTGAGCAAACTCTCGCCCTTGATGACCACGGCGTTTTCGAGGCTGCCGCCCTTGATCAGCCCCTTCTCCAACAGCGGCCGCACCTCCTCGTAAAACACGAACGTGCGCGCCTTGGAAATCTCCGCCGCGTAAGTGTCCGCCGCCAGCGTGTAACTGAAATACTGCGTGTGCAAGCCGGTGTGATTGGCGTTGGTGCAGGTGACCTTGAAGCTGTCGTGCGGCAGCGCGACCATGTAAGAATCGTCCTTGCCATACACATACACCGGCTCGCGCAACTCGAAATACGTGCGCGTCGCCGCCAACTCCTTGCGCCCCGCCTGCGCGATAAGCTGCACGAACAAATCCGCGCTGCCGTCGCCGATGGGCGGCTCGTTCGAGTCCATCTCAATCAACACATTGTCAATCCCCAGCCCGCGCAACGCCGAAAGCAAATGCTCGATGGTATGAATCTTGACCGCCCCCTCGCTGATGGTGGTGGAGCGCTCCACCTGCCTGACCAACTCCACGCCGGCGCCGATGGCGGGCGCGTCGGGCAAATCCATGCGTTTGAACACATAACCCGTGCCAGCGTCAGCGGGCTTGATGGTGAGGTTGACCTTGTTACCCGTGTGCAGGGAGGTCCCCACCAGCGAGGCCTCGTGTTCAATCGTGGTTTGGTTAATGACTGGCATAAGCGAGGCCCATGCTAGTGACTTTGGCGCGGGAAGCAAAACAAAATTCCCCTTCCGTGAAGGGGAATTGATACTCACGGCTGCGGCCAATAAACGATGCGCCCGCAGTCGTCGCAGTGGGTGATTTTGTTGCCGGCCCGGGCGGCGCTGACTGTGGCTTGCGTGATTTTCATGTGGCAGCCGTTGCAGGTGTTGCCGTGGATGATGGGCACGATGGCGAGGTCGCCCTTGCTTTGCAGGATGCGGCGGTAGGTGGACAACTCGGCGGACGGGATTTGCTGTTGCAACTCCGCGACGGCCACCGCCAGCGCCCCCGTCTGCTCCTCCAACACCGCCTTTTTCCTCTTCAACTCCACCTGTTGATTGGCGGCGACCCGCTCGTATTCCTTCACCTTCAAACTCTCCGTCTGCACCGCCTTCTGCGCCTCATCATACTGGTCCATCAAGACCAACTCCCGCTCCTCCAACCCGTCAATATCCTTCCGCGCCCGCTCAATCTCATGCCCCATCGCCTGATACTCGTCGTTCTTCTTGGTCTGCGCCTGGTGGGTTTGGAACTTGCGAATCGCCGTCTCCTTGTCGGCGACCTGTAATTCAAGCTGCTTGCGCTCGCTCTCGATGTGCCGCGCCCGCTGCTTCAACTGCTCAAACTCCGCGCTCTGCGTCGCCAGTCGCGCGGCGATTTGTTGTTCCTCGACGGGAAGGTGGTTCAGTTCGATTTGCGCGCGCCGCAACCGCACATCGCGCTCCTGCAAGATAAGTAATTGCCCCAAAGTCGCCAACATGGCGGCAAGATTAGCAAGCGCGCCGCGTCTGTGCGAGAGATTTTTTGACGCAAAGACGCAAAGAAACCAAGATTCGCAAAGATTTTTTGGGTTCAGCACAGTAATCAGTAGAATCAGGCTCCGCCAAAGCCAAACTTTCCGATGTTTAAGCTGGTATGAACAAAGCACCGGCAAGCCAACCGACACTTAGTCTGGCCTAAAAAAGCCTCCGGCAAGCCAACCGACACTTAGTCTGGCCTAAAAAAGCCTCCGGCAAGCCACCCGACACTTAGTCTGTCCTAAAAAAGCCTCCGGCAAGCCAACCGACGTTTAGTCTGACCCAAAAAAGCCTCCGGGCAAGCCAACCGACAACTCCGAACCACAAAACTCAAAAGAAATCCTTTGCGAACCTTTGCGTCCTTCGCGTCTCTGCGTCAACTCCCCTTCAACAACCTCTCCGTATACTTCGCCAGCATATCGAACTCAATATTCAGCCGGTCACCCACCTTGCGGTCGCGCAACGCCGTCACCGCCAGCGTGTGCGGGATAATCCACACGTTGAACCGGTCGCCGCTGACGCCGCCGACGGTGAGACTGATGCCGTCCAGGGCGATGCAGCCCTTCGGCACGAGGTATTTGCCAAGGCCGGCGGGCACCTCGACTTCCAACTCATAATCAGCGCCGGCTTTTTCCCACTTGGTGACGCGCGCCGTGCCGTCCACGTGCCCCGTGACAAAATGCCCGCCGATGCGGTCGCCCACGCGCAACGAGCGTTCCAGATTGACGAGCGCGCCGACCCGCAGCGCGCCGAGGTTGGTGGCGCGCAACGTTTCCTCCAGCAAATCGAAGCGCAACTCGCCGCCGCCGCCGCCGGTCACCGTCAAACAACAACCGTTATTCGCCACACTGTCGCCCACGCGCACCCCCGCCGCCGTTGCCTCCGCGCCGACGGTGAACCGCGTCACCGCCCCCGCGCCCCGCTCGATGTTTTTCAACACCCCCGTCTCCTCAATAATACCGCTAAACATAAGCCCAAACCCTACCACGAATGAACCCGAATGAACATGAATATGGTTCTTCGTTATATATTCCATGGAATCAACAAAATGCCCAATCGCTGGGCAAAATTACTCAATCATTGAGTAATTTATCAGAGGGGTCGCCCGCGGCTTTCCTGCCTTTGATTTTTTTCAAATACACCGTTTCGCGGCCCTGCATCAATTCCTCGCTCACGCCGCTGACGTTGAATATTTGGTCCCAGACGCGCTCCAGGCAATGCGCCGCCAATGGCTCGCTGACGGTCAGCGCCAGCGCGCGTTGGTAAAATTCCAGCGGGCGCCGCCGCGCGCAACCGGCGCTGACGATGAATTGCGCGCCGCCGTGGAAGCGGAAAGTTTCCGGCGACGGCTGGCCGAATAATTTTTCGTAAAACTCGTCCAGCGGCAATTCCTCGCGCGTCACATTTTTGCTCCACGGCACGAACAGCCGCCGGCCACGCCGGTCATCCGTGTCCACGAGGAAGCCGAGCCATTTGAAATCGCTGACGGTGAGGGCACCGTCAGCGGCGGCGCGCAGAACGCGGTGCAAATCCGGCGCGTGGTCGAATGGCCGGCCTTGCGCGAACACCGTCAGCGGCGCGAGTGAATCGTAGCGGCTGACGATGTGTTGCAAGTATGTGTGTGCCTCGCGCCCGATATTCGGCAGCGGCGTGGCGGTCAGCGGCAGCGGCCCGCCTTTGTTGTAAACGGTTACGCGCACCCCGGCGGGCACGTTTCGCGTCCACGCCAAATCTTCCCGATAACGAGCCACGACCAACTCAATCACCGGTTCATTAAACCACGGAACGCGCGGAAGAAAAACAAATTTGGGTTGAACGTAGCGCGGTCATTTCCCTCCGCGAGGAGAAGGGAATGGCTGGCGTAAATGAACGTCAGCGGCGGAACCAAAATTTCTTGCGTGGCGGGCGCAATTTCTTCGCGGCGCAGGCGCAGTCCTCGCCGCAGGCGGGGCGTTTGAATTTTTTGAGCACGCTCAGCGTGACATAGACGAGCGCCCAGATGACCAGGACGCTGACAATGACGATGTCGAGCCAGCCACTCATGCGAAAATCCTCATGCCGATTTGGTAGCACAGCACCGCGCCCGCCCACGCCAGCGCGGTCAGGTAACAGAAACTGAACACGCCCCATTTCAAGCCGACCTCGCGGATGATGACGGCCACCGCCGCGCCGCATTGCAGGCACAGGGCGAAGAAGACCATCACCGCCAGCGCCACGGGGACGTTAAACACCGGCGTGCCCGCCAGCGCGCCGGTGGTCCATTGTTCCGTCGCCATTTTTTCGCGCAGCGGCTCGCTTTCCTCGTCAACGTCAGCGCCGAGATTATAGATGATGCCCAGCGTGCTGACGATGACTTCGCGCGCGGGGAAGCTGGCCAGCACGCCGACGGTGATTTTCCAATCAAAGCCGGCGGGGGCGAACACCGGCTGGATGAATTTGCCGGCGCGACCGAGGTAGCTTTGCTCAAGATACGCGCTGTCAATGGCGTGTTGCAGGCCGGGGTCGGCGGCGACGTGAAATTGGCCGCGCGCCTGTTCCTCAACCTCGGCGGGTCGCGGGAAATAACACAGCGCCCAGATGATGATGGACACGGCGAAGATGATGGTGCCGGCGCGCTTGACAAATTGCCCGCCGCGCTCCCACATGCGCCACAGCACGTTCAGCGGCGCGGGCCAACGGTACGGCGGCAGCTCCAGCAGGAACGGCTGCGACTGGCCGCGCAGCAAAAACCTGGTGAACAGCCACGCCAGCGGCAGCGCCAGCGCCAGCCCCAGCAGGTGCATGGCGAACAGCGCGAAGCCGGCCCAGCGCGCGCCGTACACCGGCTCGATGAACGCGCCAATCATGATGACGTACACCGGCAGCCGCGCGGAGCAGCTCATCAGCGGCGCGATGAGGATGGTGGCCAGCCGCGACTTGGGGTCCTCGATGGTGCGCGCGGCCAGCACCGCCGGGATGCCGCACGCGAAGCCGCTGAGCATGGGCACGAAGCTCTTGCCGTTCAGCCCGCACCAGCTGAAGAGCTTGTCCATCAAGAACGCCGCGCGCGCCATGTATCCGGAGTCCTCCAGCAGCGCGATGAAGAAAAACAAAATGAGGATTTGCGGCAAAAACACGAGCACGCTGCCGACGCCGGCGATGACCCCGTCCGTGAGCAAACTTTGCAACGCGGGCGAGCCGGCCAGCCACGCGCCGACCGGTTCCTGCACGGCGCCGACCAGGCGTTCAATCGCGTCCATCAGCGGCGCCGCCCACGCGTAAATGGATTGGAAGACGACGCACATCACGCCGAGGAAAATCACGAGGCCCCAGACGCGGTGGGTGAGCACGCGGTCGAGCTGATCGGAAAATGGCGCGCGGCCCGTGGCGGTGTGTGTTTCAACATCAGCGAGCAACGCGCCGAGGTGTTGGTATACGATGAGCGCCTCCGCCGCCAGCGGATTCATGCCGGCTTGGAACAAACGTTCACGCGCCGTCACCAGCAGCGGGGCGAGGCGGTCTTTGCGGACGCCGGCGCGGTCGGGCAGCGCGGAATCGGCGTCGAATAACACGCGGCGCAGTTCGGGGCGGGTTAATTGATGATGGATTATTGATGATGGATTAGTTGTTTGGCCCGCGGCGTCGGCGGTTTTTTCCAAATTATCAATATTCGATAATCCATGTTCAATTATCCCCAGCGCCTCGTCCACGGCGGGCGGCCACGCCATCGTCAGCGGCGGCGCCGGTTGCTCCAGCGCGACGGCGATGGCGGCCTTGAGTTCGTCGAGGCCCCGGCCTTTCACCGCGACCATCGGCACGACGGGGAGGCCGAGTTTGGCGGAAAGTTTTTCAGCGCTGACAGTGATGCCGAGCTTCGCCGCCTCGTCGGTCATGTTCAGCGCCAGCACCATCGGCAGGCCGAAGTCGGCGATTTGCATGGCGAGGAAGAGGTTGCGTTGCAGATTGGCGGCGTCGGCGACGCAAATCACGAGGTCGGGCCGCGGGCAATCGGAATGTCCCGTCAACACATCCACGGCGACGCGCTCGTCCGGCGACGCGGCGGCGAGGCTGTAAGCGCCGGGCAAATCGAACAACACCGCCGCGCGCCCGCCGATGGTGAGGCGGCCGGTTTTCTTCTCGACCGTGACGCCCGGATAATTACCGACGCGCTGCCGGCTGCCGGTGAGCTTGTTAAAGATGGTGGACTTGCCGGTGTTCGGGTTGCCGATGATGGCGATAAGCGGGTGGGGCGTCATAATTGTTCCACCGTCACCAACGCCGCATCCGCGCGCCGCAAGCTCACGGGGCGCCCGCGCACCTTCACCGTCAGCGGGTCGCCGAAGGGCGCGACGCCGGCGACTTCCACCGTCACGCCCGGCAACAGGCCCAACGCCAGCAAGCGCGGCGCGCGGCCACCGCCGGCGTTGACGGCGATAATCCCGGCCCGGTCGCCGATGGCGAGTTCGTTGAGGTGTTTCATGATTTAGTCTCAAACTAGGTTTTTTTAATTTCCTGTCCATTTTTTTCACCATGGCTTGGGGCGAGCGACTAATCCGCTGACCTTGCCCCAACCGCTCCTTCGACTACGCACCTGCGGCGCTGCGCCCAGGATGACGGGTCGGCCTATGTTATGAGGAATTGTTATCTATAACGCTAAAACACCCCGTCGGCTCGCGCCGCCACCCCTCTTCGAGAGGGGAATTGCTTACGCCGAAACAAACCTCATCGACCCTGTTCCCTGTAAGCGTTAATTCCCCTCTCGAAGAGGGGTGGCGGCGCGAGCCGACGGGGTGTTTCAGCGTTTAGGGTTTATTCCGGCGAACGTCTGACTCAAAAACTGTACACCGCCTCGAGGGCTAGCAGGTGGGCGAGGTCTTGGGTGGTGGCGACGCGGGCGCCGGTGTCTAGGCGGTATTCGGTGCGGAGGAGTAGGTCTTCCGCCAGGTTGAGGGCGGCGGTCAGGGTCAGGGTGTAGAGGTCGTCGTCGCGCCGGCCATTGTTCCAGAAGTAGGAGGTGCCGCGCGCCGCGTTGTATTCGCCGTTGTGGGTGTGGACGTATTCGGCGCGGGCGGCGAGGCTGAGGCATGGGGTGCATTGGTATTTGGCGTAGGCGGCGAGGGCGCTGTAGGTGGCGGTGGTCGCGGGCATCGGCATGGGCATGACCATGGTGTTGTCCCAGCTCCATAGCGAGGTGTTGAGCGCCAGCAGGAGTTTGCTGTCGGCGCGGGCGGGGAGCCAGTTGAGCCACCAGTTGAGGCCGATGACGTTGGTGTTGTCGGGGGCGCACATGGCGCTGGCGTGGTTGGCGTGGTGTGGGCATGCCTCGCCCCAGGGGGCGTATTGGACGGTGAGTTGCGTGGCGAGGGTGTGGGCGCGGTTGTGCAGGCGCAGGCTGGCGAGGAAGGCGTAGGCGTCGCCGCTGGTGTCGAAGCCGGGGTTGCCGTCGGCGCCGCTGCCGTTGTGGACGCCGGCTTGCGCGGTCAGCCAGTCGGTGACGGGGTAGCTGAGGAACGCGCCGGTGGCGGAGCACGGGTCGAACAGCGTGCTGGCGCCTTTGGTGATGTTGAGGTTGGCGGGGCGCTCGTCGCTTTCGTAGCCCATGACGGAGCAGAGTTTGCCGAGTTGCACGTCGAGGCCGCGGCCGAGGGGGACGCGGAGGTCAAGGTGCGCGTGCTGGAGGT
Organism: Verrucomicrobiales bacterium; assembly: GCA_031265365.1. Classification (GTDB taxonomy): domain Bacteria; phylum Verrucomicrobiota; class Verrucomicrobiia; order Methylacidiphilales; family JAAUTS01; genus JAIRPN01. The sequence goes on along the minus strand of JAISCS010000201.1, from coordinate 12,505 downwards.
AGAGCGAGCTGGCGCCGCGGTCGCGCCCGCTCATGGCGGCGAAGTCCTCGCCGAGCAGGACGGCGGCGGCGAAGCCGGCTTGCCATTGGTTTGCGTCGGTCAGCGGCTTGGCGAGGGCGAGTTGGAGTTGGTTGACGTTGAAGTTGCCGCGCGGGCGGCGGTCGGTGGCGTAACCTTGCGCCGCCGAGGGGGTGCCGAGGTTGTAGAGGTAGGCGAGGTCGGCGTAGCCGCTGAGTTTGACGCCGGCGGGGGCGGTGGCGACGGGGGACGGCACGTGGTCGAGGGCGCAGCAGTCGGGGCGGGAGCCCCGCGTTCCCAGGGAATTGCTGACGCTGGGGCAATCCGCATGGACACTGCTCCTGTGCGAGCTAATTCCCCTCTCGCAGAGAGGGGGTGGCGCGGTATTTTCACAACAATCGTGCGCCGTCACGGTCAGCGGCAGGGCGGGGAGGAGGGTTAGGATTAGGGTTAGTGGTTTCATGATTGCGGGGTGCATAATTTTTTTAACTCAGGCCACGAAGACGCTAAGGCGCGAAGTGTTTTTTGATGGTTGATGGGCGAGGGCGGGCGTTTTGAGTGTGTCTTGGGCCGCTACGGGAGATACCCGGGTCGCTGGGGGCGGGCTTTTTAACGGTGAAATTCTCCGCCGACTTCCGCCGCCAGCCCCCTGCGGACGGGGAATTGGCGCAGCAATCCCGCGCCGTGACGGTCAGCGGCAGGGCGGTGAGGAGGGTTAGGATTAAGGTTAGCGGTTTCATGATTGAGGTGTGCATAAATATTTTTAACCTTCGCGGCTTGGCGTCTTCGTGGCTGGAGTTCATGGTTCAAAAACTTTCCCGTGGTGCAGGCGGATGATGCGGTCGGCGCGGGCGGCGAGGTCGGGGTTGTGGGTGACGAGGACGACGGTGCGGCCGCGCCGGTGCAGGTCTTGCAGCAAGGCCAGGATGTTGCACTCGTTTTCCTCGTCGAGGTTGCCGGTGGGTTCGTCGGCGAACAGGATGGGCGGTTCGTTGACCAGGGCGCGGGCGATGCAGACGCGCTGTTGCTCGCCGCCGGAGAGGGCGCCGGGGCGGTGGTGCAGGCGGTGGGCCAGGCCGACGTCGCCGAGGATTTGCCGCGCGGCCGGCTCGTCGGTGACGCTGTGGAAGTGTTGGGCGAGCATGACGTTTTCCAGCGCGGTGAGGTAGGGGATGAGGTGGAATTGTTGGAACACCAGGCCGATTTTGTTGGCGCGCAGGACGCGGCGGCCTTCCTCGTCGAGGGCGGCGAGGTTGTGGCCGTCGATGAACACCTCGCCGCTGGTGAAGGTGTCGAGGCAGGCGAGGATGTTGAGCAAGGTGGTTTTGCCGGAGCCGCTGGCGCCCATGAAGGCGACGAACTCGCCGCGCCGGACGCTGATGGTGAGGTCGTTGACGGCGATGACGGAGCCGAAGGATTTGGTTAGGTTGTGGGTTTCGATGATGTTCATGGGTTTAGTTTTTTGGTTTTTTGGTTTTCTGGTTTTTTAGTTTCTTGGTTTTTGGGTTACGCGGTATCGCGCCAAACTAGAAAACCAAAAAACCAGAAAACCAAAAAACGTCCTCATCTTCATTCCCCTTTCAAAATCCGCGCCGGCTCGGTTTGCAGGGCGCGGCGGATGGGCAGGATGACGGCGAGCAGCGCCGCCGCCAGGGCCAGGGTGACGGTCAGCGGCAGCACCGGGGCGCGGAAGGTTATCGCGGCGGCGAAGACGGCGCGGCCGATGAGTTGCGCGAGCACCCAGCCCAACGCCAGCCCGGCGGCGGCGGCGGCGGCGGCGGTGAGCAGGGTCTCGGCGAGGATTTGGGCGACGATGGCGCGGCGGCGGGCGCCGAGGGCTTGTTGCAGGGCGAACTCGACGGCGCGCGCGCTGACGCTGGCGGTCAGGGCGGTGTTCACGCACAGCGTCGCCAGCGCGAGGATGACCAGCGCGACCAGCCCCATCAGGCCCTTGATTTTGTCCAACACCAACCCCTCGGCGGCGGCGATGCGGAGGATGGGCTTGGCGTCGAGCGCGGGGTAGCGCTGGCGCACGTCCGCCGCCCACGCCGCGACGCGCTCCGGCGGGCCGTCCACGCGCAGCAGGGCGTGGCTGAGGCGGCCGGGCTGGCCGAGCCACTCTTGCGCGAGGGCGAGGCTGACGATGAGCCGCCGGTCGTTGGCGTCGCCGGTCTCGACCACGCCTTTGACGCGGAGGGGCTTGGCCGCGTCATCCGCCAAGTCGTTGGTCAGCGTGAGTTCGTCGCCGACGCCGCGCTCCAGTTCCTCCGCCAAGCGCGCGCCGAGCATGGCGTTGCGGTCGTCAAAATCAGCGGCGACCCACGCCCCGCGCACCTGCCAGTACGCGGCCAGCGGGCGCAGGCCCTCGAAGCTCACGCCGGCCAGCGCGACGCGGCGCGCGCCGACTTGCGCGGTGCCGAGCAGGCACGGGCTGGCGGCGACGACCAGGCCCGGCGGGGCGCCGGCGATGAGGTGGTTAAAATCCGCCTCCGCCCACGTCGCGCCGCCCGCGCCGGCGGGGCCGAGGTAAAAGTTCGCGCCGAAGGTCCGCAGCTCGCGGCTCATGCCGGCGTGGATGTCGAAATACACCGCCGCCAGCGCGCAGACAATCGCCGCGCCCACCGTCAGCGCCGCGAACACGACCGCCGCGCGCCCGCGCCGCCACCGCAGCGCGCGCCACACCAGCCGCCGGAACATGGGGTCAGCGCCGGCCATGCAACACCTCCGCCGGCGCGAGCGCCGCGATTTGCCTCACCGGCAGCCACGCGCCGAGCAGGGCAATCGCCACCGCCAGCGCCAGCACGCCGGGCACCGTTATCCACGCCATCGCCAGCGGCGCGCCGAACAAAGTTTGCCCCAAATGCCGCGCCAGCAGCCAGCCCGCGCCGCAGCCGAGCGCGCCGCCGAGCAGGGCGCTGACGGTGACTTCCGCGTGGAACAACAGCGCGATGTGGCGCGGGCGCGCGGCCAGCGCCTTCAGCAAGGCGATTTCCGCCGCGCGCTCCAGGATGGCGCCGGCGGTCAGCGCGGCCACGCCCATCGCCGCCGCCAGCAGCGCCGCCAGCGTCGCCACCAGCAACAGCAGTTGCACCTTGCCGACAATCACGCCCTCCGACGCCGCGACCTGCCACACCGGCCGCGCGCGCGCGCCGGGCAGCGCCTCCTCAAGCTGGTGCGCGATGGACGACACGTAGGCGGTGCAATACCACACGTCATACTCCTCCGCCGTCAGCGCGTCGCGGTTGGCGCGGGCCTTGGCGGACAGGCGGTTCTCCGGCACCGTCAGCGCCGACACCCGCGCCGCGTCCGCCCGGCCCGGCCGCCCCAGCAACTCCTGCGCCAGCGCCAGCGGCACGACCAGCAACTCGTCCTCCTCGCCGCCGCTCTCCAGGATGCCGCTGAGGACGACGGGCCGCGCGCCGGCCAGCGTCAGCGTCTGCCCGACGCGCCAGCCCCGTCGCTCCGCCAGGCGCGCGCCGGCCAGCGCCTCGGGGCGCGCGTCGTCGGGCCACGCGCCGTCAATCCGCCAATAGGGGGCGATGATTTTTTGGCCGGTGTGGAAATCGTCCTCGCCCTCCACCGGCAGCGGCTGGTCGAAGAACGTGCCGAGGATGGCCACCTCGCCGCCGTCGTCGGCGGTGACGGTGCCGGCCAGCAGGGGGGCAAAGCCGAGGATGTTGTGGCGCCAGAAGATTTCCTTGATGCGCGGCAAGTCTTGGGTGTCGAGGTAATCGCCGTCCACGGCGGGTTCCAGCAGGATGTTGGCGCCGTAGGATTTCAACTCGCGCGCCATCTGGTCGCCGACGCTGACGGTGATGGCGAGCAGGGCGGAGATGAGGGCGGTGGCGAGGAAGACGGTGGTTACCGTCAGCGCGGTGCGGCGCGGGTTGCGGTGCCAGGAGTGGAAAATCATTTGGGTCAGCATGGCGGCGCTTTCTTTTGCGGTTGGGCGCCGGGCGGGCTGGTGGGGGAAATTCCAAATTCCAAATTCCAAACTCCAAATAAATCCCAAATCTCAAAATCGAAATTCCAAATTAACGCTGAACTACCCCGTCCGCTGCGCGGACACCCCTTCACGGAAGGGGAATCGCTAACGCGGAGACCAACCTCATCGCTTATGCCCCTTGCGCGAGCTAATTCCCCTTCCGTGAAGGGGTGGCGCGAAGCGACGGGGTAGTTCAGCGTTCGGGGCTGTTGCGGGCTTAAGTCCGCGAGCTTCAGGCTTAAGCAATCAGGCCGGTTGCTTAAGCAATCAAGCCGGTTGCTTAAGCAATTAAGCCGATTGCTTAAGCAATTAAGTCGTTGGCTTGCCCCCGCGTTCCCAGGCCCCCCGCTCCCCGTCACCCGCCCATCCTTCTCATACGTAGTGAAATACCTCGCCCCCTCATCCAGCGCCGCCTGCGGGATGACGATGTCGCCATCCTCCACTCCCCACGCGTTCAACGGAATCGGGTTGCAGCCCCCGGCATTGCCGACGCTCGGCGGATGAATCCGCACGCCGCACGCGATGCACACCACTTGCCCGTCCTCCTGCGCGTAGCCGAGGTCGCCGCACAACATGCAGGCGTCGAACACCACCGTCGGGCTGGCGGTGCCGGCGAAGCGGTTGATGACGAAGAAGCGCACGATTTTGCCGTCGTCGGCGACCCACTCGAAGCGGTGCAGCCGGCCGTCGGCCAGCGTCGTCAGCGCGCCGGGCAGGCGCACCTCGCCGTCGGCGTTCAACTGGACCCGTTGCGCGCGGGACAACGCCAGCGGTCGCGCGGCGATGCCGTGCCAGTACCCGCCGGCCGCCGCCGCCAGCGCCAGCGCCGCCAGTGACGCCGCCGTCCAGCGGCGCGCGCCGCGCCATTCCGCCAGCCGGCGCCGGCGTTCCAGCGCGTCACCGGCGGCGGCGGCGCGGGCGACGGCTTGTTTGAGCGGGCGGAGGCGGCGCCACGCCGCCAGCGTCACCGCCGCCGCCACCGCGCCCAGCGCCAGGGCCGTGCGCGCCCACGGGAAATTCGTCGCCAGCGCGACCAGGGTCAGCCGGCGGGCGGTTAGTTCCAAAAAATCCAGCTTCATCGCCGCGAGCAATCCGTCGCCCGCCGCCGGCAGCAGCACCAGCGCGCCGAGGGTCGCCGCCAGCGGCCAGCGCGCGGCGGGGCATAGTTGGACCAGCCGCCGGCATTGGCCGGCGAGGGTCGCCAGCAGCGCGAGGGCGGCGGCGATGGCGGCGAGGTTGAGCAGCAGCGCGGTGTTCATGACGTGGGTGACCGCGAGCAGGCGCAGGTTGGGGTCGCGCCCCCAGGTGAAGGCGGCGCCGGTGACGGTCAGCGCGACCAGCGCGAGGCCGGCGCGGCGGGCGTGGGTGCCTTGCGTCACCAGCAGCGCCGCCACGGCCAGCGTCCGCCCCAGCCCCGACCACCACAGCACGGCGGCGACGGTGTTGTCGAACCGCCACGCCAGCGCCAGCCCCGCCGCGAAGGCCGCGCCGAGGGTCAGCGCCGTCGCCCGCGCGGACGGCGCCGCCCCGCCGCCGCGCGCCCGGTCCACCCCGGCCAGCAATGCGACTGGCAGGAACAGGTCGAGAATCGTGGCGAAGAAGTAGCTCATGGTCGGCGTTTTTTTATCCGCAGATTACGCAGATAGACGCGGATTTTTTTGGAAAAGTTAATCGGCGAAAATCTGCGTCATCTGCGGATTGAAAAACAGCGCGGGGCTATTTTTTCAACCCGGTGTACTTGAACTCATAGCTCACGTCGAACGGCTTCCACCATTTGCCGACGCCGGTTTCCTTGTCGGTGTGGCGGTGGAGGCCGGCCTTGGACGGCGGCTCGATGCTGTAGGTGAGCTTGTAGTTGCCGGTGCCGGGCATCTTGATGTTCGCGCCGTAGTGGGGGCCGTCGGCGGCGACCATCGGCATGAAGGCGCCCTTTTGCTCCTTGCCCGTGTCCTTGTTGACCAACGTGTAGTTGATGGTCAGGTACGGTATCCATTCGCCGGCGCCGAAGCCGTTTTTGTTGCCCTCGACGGCGTGGATGTCAGCCTCCAGGTGGATGTCCGACTTCGCGGCGGACAGGCCCATGCCGGCTGGTTCCATGTCAATCGGTTGCAGATAGACGGCGGCGATTTCCATTTCGTTGGCCGTCTGCGCCTCGCCGATGGGGACTTCCTCAAAGGCGTTGACGGTGATGCCGGCCGCGAGCAATCCGGCCGCGGCGGCGATTATTAGTTTATTCATGTGTGTTTTATTTCTATTTTCTGGTTTGTTTTAATGGCCGCCGCGCCGCGGCACAAGTGCCAGAGCGCTACCAAAGCGGCCAAAATCAGGATGAGTTGCGGCGTGAGCGTCTCCCAGTACGGGTAGAGGCCCAGCCAGTCAACTTCGGGGGCGAACGGCGCGGCGGTCGGCTGGAACACTTTGCCCTCAATCAACTCGCGCACGCCCTTGCCCGCGTACACCAGCGCCATCGCGTACATGAAGCCGCCGGTGCACAGGAAGAACGGCTTCAGCGGCAGGCGCGTCACCGTCAGCCGCATGATGAAATACACCGCCGCCAGCGCGGCGCCGCCCGTCGCCAGGCCCGCGGCCAGGTACCCGTAGTCCGCCGCGCCGCGCGCGTCGCCCGCCAGCGCGTAATAAAACAGCACCGTCTCGGCGCCCTCGCGGTACACCGCCAGGAAACACGTCAGCCACAGCCCGGCGAGCGACCCCTTGGTCAGCGCCAGCGAGACTTTCTTTTCCAAATACGCCCGCCACCGCCGCGCCTCGACTTTGGACAACAGCCAGTAGCTCATCGAGAACAGCACCGTCACCGCGACCAGCATCGTCACGCCCTCGAACACCTCGCGGTATTGCCCCGCGTTGACGAACAGCAGATGAAACCCCAGCGCCGTCGCCACGCTCAGCGCCAGCGCCCACAGCACCGCGTTGCGCACCAGGGCGAGCTTGGCCGTGTGCCCGTTCTTCACCAAATACGCCACGATGGCCGCGATGATGAGCAGCGCCTCCAGGCCCTCGCGCAAAATGATGGTCAGGCTGTAGATGAACATCCCCGCCGCCCCGCCCGCGCCGCGCCCGCCGAGCAGCGCCGCCGCCGCCGCGAGGTCCGCTGACAATGCCGCCGCCTGCTCGCGCAACTCCGCCGCCGGCCGCCCCGCCTTCATCAGCGCCACCGTGCGGGTGAAGTAATTTTCCAGCCGCGTCTTGAACGCCGCGTCGCGCGCACCGATTTTGCTCTCCATCCCCGACGCCTCGAACAGGTCAAAGTAAGCGTCCTGCACCGCCGCCGCCGCGCCCTTCGCGTCGCCGCGCTGATACTGCTCAATCGCGCCGGCGAAGGCGGCGTTGAGTTGCGCGCCGACCGCGCGCCAGTCCGCTGACGATGCCGCGCCGGCGTCCGCGTCGCTGACCGTCACCTCCTCACGCGCCGCCGGCAGCCCCGGCAGCAACTCCGCGAGGTCGTCCAACAACCGCGTGATTTCATAACCAACCGTCGTGATGCCCGCGTCACCGTCAGCGGCGAGTTTCAACAATCTGGAAAAACGCTGGTTAATCTCCGCCGCCGCCGCGCGCGACCGGTGCAACCGCACGCTGATTTCCAGCTCGGAATTTTTGAAATTGGCGAACCACGTCCGCTCGATTTTCAACCGCGCCGCCTTGAACTCGCCGTCCTGGTACGCCGTCACCGCCGCCGCCAAATCGTTCTCCAAGCCGCGCAGACACTCGCGCCACGCCTCAATGATGTCACCGTCAGCGGCCACCGTCACGTCGCGACTCTCCGCCCGGAGCTGATGCCCGTCGCGCAACACCGGCAGCGCCGCGTCGAGCTGCGCCTTGAGCCAATCGGTTTTCCCTTGCACCACCTCGAGCTTGACCCCCGCGCCAATCAACCGGCGGATTTCGCCGAACATCGCCTCCATCGCATAACTTTGTTTCGCGGAAATATTGATACGAATCGGCCCCTCCAAATTTTCGAACACCTCGAAATACGCCGACTGCACCATCTCCCGCGCCCCGGCCGAGTCACCGTCAGCGTACAACCGTGTCGTATGGTCGAGCCGGTTTTTAATCTCATCCACGAACGCCTGATAATCCCCCTGCCCCCAAGCCGCGCCGCAGCCGATGAGCCAAGCTAAGATGGAAATGCGCCATGACCTCATAGGATTATTTTTCGTTGGTGAATTCAGCCCGCGGGCCGCGCGAGTTCTCGCCAATCAGGCAAGAACCCGCGCAACCCGCCGACTGTTGCGCGACACATCAAAAAGTGTACACCGCCTCCAGCGCCACTGTGTGCCCGCTGTGGTTGCCGGTTTCGGTGTCATAATTGTACACCACGTCTTTGCCCGTGTCGTAACGGTACTCCGCGCGCAGGAGCAAATTCTCCGCGACGTTGAAGCCCGCCGTCAGCGTGAACGACCAGTAATTATTCGTTTCACCGTCGTTGGCGTTCACGTACTCGCCGCGTCCCGCGAGGCTGAACAAGTCGGTGAACTGGTACTTCGCGTACAGCGCCGCCGTGGCGAAGCTGCCCGGATAATCCGTCACCGACGGGTCGAGATTTTTCGCGTACCAATACGACGCGTTGAACGCCAGCAGCAGATGGTCAGCGGCGAATTTTGGCGACCAAGTCGTCCACCAATTCACGCCGTACACGGTGACGTTGTCGCTCGTGTAAGCCTCGTTGCCCCACGGCTCAATGCAGCCGGTGAGTTGTGTTTCAAAATTGTCGTGGTGAAAATTCACGCCGCCGGTGAACCCGTAGCCGTCGCCACTCGTGTCCAAGCCCGGATTGTTGTCCAAGCCGCCGCCGTTGTTGACACCGAGCATGACGTCAACGCTGTCGGTGACGTGGTAAGTCGCCAGCACACCGGGCGACGGACCGGGGTCAATGGTCGCGTTCAGCCCTTGCGTGATGTTCAAATTCGCCGGCCGCTCGTCCGCCTCGAAGCCGAGGATGGAACCCATTTTGCCGAATTGCACATCCAACCCGTTCCCCACCGGCACGCGGAATTCCACGTAGGCCTGTTGCAGGAACAGCGTGCTCGCGTCACTGCCGGCGCCGGGCACGAACTCCGCCCAGTCCTTGCCGACGAACGTGTCCACGCGGAAACCCGCCTGCCATTCGTTTTTCTCCGTCAGCGATTTTTCCAGCGTGAATTTGACCGCGTTGACATTGAAGTCACCGCCGCTGTGGCTGTCCGACGCATTGTAGCCGCGCGACATGGCATAGCTGCCTTTGCCGATGAAATTGTAAATGTAACCGACATCCACATAACCGGAGAGCTTGACGCCCGCCGTATCAGTTTCGACGTAATTTACTTTTTCGACCGCCTTCGACAAATCCTTCGCCGAGGGCGCCGGAGCGCCACCGTCAGCGAGGCCAGTCGAAACCAACAACGCGCTGCCCAGCGCGCCGCCGATAATTTTTGTCCATTGTTCTTTCATTTTATTCTCTCTTTTTTCTTTCTGTTTTTTTGGATTATCCATTTGCCACCGCCAGCACCCGCTGACCGCGATAAGAATGGAAAACTACATTATTGAGACTGAGCGTCAATCTCAATAATAAAAAATTTTAGTCCTTGCTTTTGGTTTTGATTCACGATTTATATTTTATCGGCAGAACCCGAATCCAGTTTGGTTTTGAAGCGGAACAAGTTGAAAAACGCGGCAGGAAAATAACACTCCTCGCAAGAGTGCTTTTTAACACTGATAGTGACGGCATCGAGGCTATCGCGGCTGACGGCAATTTTCGAGCGATGGCACAAAATCATCATCGGGTCGTCGCCATGCAACACCTCCACCGGCATTCCCTCATGGATGCCCAGTCGCCGCAACCGTTTGGTAGCGGGCAAAAAGTCGTCCAAGGCGGTGACGACGCCTTTGGTGCCACAACGAACAGAACTGAGCAAAGTTTGCATGCCAATATTGAGACCTAATCTCAACAATAAAGTATTCCCATATAGCGTCAATATTTTTTTAATAAAAATTAAAAAATTAGGGACAGGTTAAAAAAATTTGACAATCATATTTTATGGCTGTAAATTTTTCTGGTATGAGAACGTCGCGGATTAAGATAACACCTCAAGAGGGATTAGCGGTATATCATTGCATTTCTAGAACGGTGAACGGTGAGCGCTTGTTTGATGAAACCGCCCGCGAGATGTTTCGCCGCCAAATGTGGCAAATCGCTGAATTTTGCGGCGTGCAAATTCTCACCTATGCCGTTCTTTCCAATCATTTTCATATTCTGGTGTTAGTGCCGCGAGCTGTCGCTGTCAGTGACAACGAATTGCTGCGGCGATATAAACTCCTCCATCCCCAACCCACCAAATACCAAGTCGCCAAGCTGGATGTGCTGGAAAAAAAACTGGTCGCTGGGGATGACGATATGCGCGCTTGGCGCCAACGGCAATTCGCATTGATGGGCGATGTCTCCCAGTTCATGAAATTACTCAAGCAACGGTTCTCGGTTTGGTTCAACCACGCGCACCAACGCTACGGCACCCTCTGGTCGGAGCGGTTCAAAAGCGTGTTGGTGGAAAACGGGCCGGTGTTGCGAGCCGTGGCCGCTTACATTGACCTCAATCCGGTGCGGGCAGGCTTGGTCGCAGACCCCAAGGATTATCGCTTCTGCGGTTACGCCGAGGCGGTGGCCGGCAACAAGAAACTGCGTCAGTCGCTGGCCATCACGCTGGAACAAACAGACTGGGGCACGGCGCACAAATCCTACCGACAAATGCTTTACAACACCGGTGCCAAGGCCAAATCCAACGCCGTCACGCTGACCGCGGCGCAAGTGGAACGAGTCATCAAGGAACAAGGCTCGCTGCCAGTGACGGAATTATTGCGTTGTCGGGTCAGATACTTCACGGACGGTGCGGTATTGGGCGGCAAGGCGTTTGTCACCCGACAACTGGAGCGTTATCATCAGCGCACCGGCAGACGCGAGCATGCCATTCCCCACGCGCTCCCCGTCACCGTCAGTGGGTTGGAGCTGGCCACCATGCGCGGTTTGCGCCGACGGGTTTTCGGTTGATTACGGACAATTCTCACACAACCACGCCGAGTATGACGGCGAAATTTTTTCCGCGCTGACGGCGATAATTTCGGGACACTCGTAAGGGTGATTTTGTAAAATCAATTTTTCAACCGCCACATATTTATCAGCTAGTGTCTTGATAAGCAACAACCGTTCACTGGCAACTTCTCGTTTCCCCCGCCAAACGTAATGCGATTCCACGCCCGCTGAGATTGACACACACGCCACTGCTTTTTCCGCCAGTAATATGTCAGCCAGCCGGCGGCCACTGTCAGTGTCGGGCACACTGCAAAAAATGATGATAGCCGCGTCCATGTGCAAGTTTGTTTTATTTCATCAAAAAATACCGCCGCTGCTTCTCACTGATGGGCAAGCCGACGCGCTCCATCACTTGCAACAAATCTTCCCACACCTTGCGCTTTTCGCTATTCGACTGGTTGCGTAACAAGTATGCCGGATGATAAGTCGGCATCAGCGGGATGCCCAGAAATTCCGTCCAGCGTCCGCGCCGTTGCGTGATGGCCGCGTGACCGGTTTTGAACAAACCCTCGACCGCCGTGTTGCCCAGCGCGACCAAAACTTTCGGCTGGATGACGCGCACCTGCCGGCAAATGTACGGGCGGCTGATGGTGATTTCCTCCAAGGTCGGCTTGCGATTACCGTAGCTGCCCGGCGGCATATCAGGGCGGTACTTGAGGATGTTGCCGATGTAAACATTCGCGCGTTGCAAACCCATGGCCTGAATCATCTTGGTCAGCAACTGGCCAGCGCGTCCCACGAACGGCTCGCCTTGCGCGTCTTCGTCAGCGCCCGGTGCCTCGCCGATGAACATGATTTGCGCGTCCGGCGTACCGACGCCAAAAACCATGTTTTTGGCATATTTGAACATAGCGCGATACTCACGGTTAGCGTTGATTTCAGCGGCGAGTTTTTCCAACTCAGCAGCTTTTTCCGCAGAGCCAAGGTTGAGAGATTTTTCCTCGAAAAGCCCCATTTCCGCGTGAGGCATCCCGACCGCAGGGCGGCTAACCGGAATTTTAGAGGCATCATCGGCGTTGGCGCTGACAGCTTCGGCAGGAGCTTTTACCGGACGCGAGACCTGTTGGTTGCGCGTTTTGAGTGTCTGCATAGTCTCAGCGCTGACCTCGACCTTTTGCACCCCTAAATCCTTGAGCGTTTGCAAATAGTCAATCGTCGTATTTTCAAATTGCTGATTCATGTGGATTTTCCATTTAACCACGAATAACCACAAATAGGCACGTCAAATTTTTGACAACTATATTTAACCTGTCCCTAATTATTAAAAAAATAACCCACTGATTGATAATTGATTGTGGTTTTCAGGCTAGACAGTGTAGTCATGAGATCGGCGAATAATCTGTACATTGGAAGCCAGCGGGACTAAGCTGAATGGATGAGAGCAGACTATCATCGACACGATATCAGTGACCGGGTGTGGGCGA
>JAISCS010000187.1 GCA_031265365.1 Verrucomicrobiales bacterium | reverse complement strand
ACGCACACTTCCATGCCGAGTTTGGCCACCTCGCTGACGATGCGCTTCACCTGCTCGAATTTCGGCGTCCCCTCGCGCACGCCGCGCCACGCCGCGCCCATGCAGAAGCGCGTCGCGCCGCCCGCCCGCGCCCGCCGGGCGTGCGCCAGCACCGTGTCCAGCCCCAGCAATTCCTCGCGCGCGAGGCCGGTGTGGTGGCGCGAACTTTGCGCGCAGTAGGCGCAATCCTCGCTGCACCCGCCGGTCTTGATGCTGAGGAGGGTACACAGCTGGATGGCATGGTCCGGCCAATTGGCGCGGAATACGGCGCGGGCCTGGTCGAGCAACTGAAAAACCGGCTGGTGGTAAAGGTCGTGCAATTCGCTGAGCGTCATCATTGGCCAACTACCATAGCGTCGCCGCTGCCGGTGGGAAGGGAAAATCAGGTAGTGCCCCAGTTCGCGGAAATTAACGCACTACCTGACCCGCCCCGGCTTGCCAAACGGGGCGGCGTCGTGCATTGTGCCTTGGTGAGTTGCATCTGCACGCTGTATGTTTTGCCGGAGGCCAAGCGCGCCGCGTTTCTCGACGCCAAGCGCGGGGAGAAAGTCGTGACCCGGAAACGCGGGTGGCTCAGGGACAAGGTGACGGTCAGCGGCGGGGATAAGTTTTTGTGGGAATGGCTGGACGCGGAGGCGAGCCGGAAGGCCGGGGAGGTCCCGTGCGCGGGGCTGGCGCTGGCGGATTATTTGTTCGAGTACCCGCGCTGGCCCGTTGACAGCGCGGCGGATTTGGCGGCGGGGGCGGTGGATGATGATTATCACGCGCTCGGTTACAACCTGGCGCGCCGGCTCCAGGCGTTCCTGCGCGCCCATCCGCCGGAGCGGGAGGAGTTACTGGATTTCGCGGCGGAGCATCGGGACGCCGACGGTGCGTACGCGGACGCGCTGCGGGAGGCGCATTTTTTGCTGCTCGAATGGTTCGGGCGGCTTCAACGAGACGAGTTTTTGGTGCTGCGTTTCGCGGGTTGAATTATGCACGCTGACGATGAGCAATGGATGCGGCTGGCGCTGGCGCTGGCGCGGAAGGGGTTGGGTAAAACCGCGCCGAATCCGTGCGTCGGCGCGGTCATGGTCAGCGGCGGGAAAATCGTGGGGCGCGGCTGGCACAAGCGGGCGGGGGGGCCGCACGCGGAGATTGAGGCGTTGCGGGACGCCGGCCGGCACGGGTTCCGCGATTTCGGGCGCGCGACGCTGTTTGTGACGCTGGAGCCGTGCTGCACGCGCGGGCGGACGCCGCCGTGCACGGACGCCATCGTCAGCGCCGGGCTGGGGCGCGTGGTGATTGGGGCGACCGACCCGAATCCGCGCCACGCGGGGCGGGCGTTCGGGATTTTGCGGCGGGCGGGCGTCGCGGTGACGCACGGCGTGCTGGCGGGGGAGTGCGCGGCGTTGAACCGGGCGTTCAACCATTGGATTATTCATAAAAAACCGTGGCTGGTCGCCAAGGCGGCGCTGACGCTGGACGGGGCGCTGACGCTGGCCAAGAACCGCCGCGTGCAGCTCACCGGCGGCGCCGCGGCGCGCGACGCGCACCGGCTGCGCGCCGGCAGTGACGCCATCCTGGCCGGCGCGGCGACGGTACGCATTGACAATCCGCGGCTGACGGCGCGCGGCGTGCCAGTGGCGCGCCAGCCGCTGCGGGTGACGGTGACGCGGTCGGGGAAATTGCCGCGCCGGTTGCATTTTTTCGCCGACGCCAACCATGTCGTTTATCACAACCAGCCGTGGGGCAAAATCCTGCGCGACCTCGGCCGGCGCGGGGTCATGCAACTGCTCGTCGAAGGCGGCGCTGACGTTCACCGTCAACTGGCGCGGAAAAAGCTGGTGAACGAGGTGGTATTATACTACGCGCCGGTCCTCGCCGCCGGTGCTGACCTGCCGCGCGCCGGCGCGCTGCGGTCGCTGCCGCTGACGGAGCCGACACTGACCGTGCTGGGGCGGGATTTGAAATTGCACGGCTTGGTTAAAACAGGACGCTGACGATGAACGCGGAGGAATTTGCCACGCAATGCAAGCGGCTCGGATTGAACCCGGCGGATTTTCGGGAAAAGTTTTCCCATGCGTCCGGGCACGGCGGGCAGAATGTGAACAAGGTGGCGACGGCGGTGGAGTTGATGCATGTGCCGACGGGCCTCAGCGTGAAGGTGCAGGATTCGCGGTTTCAGGGGATGAACCGCGCGCTGGCGCGGGAGCGTTTGCTGGCGCAATTCGCCGCTGACCGTGAGCGGCGGCGGCTGGAGCGCGCGGCGGCGGTCTCGAAGTCGCGCCGCCAGCGGGCCAAGCGTTCCAAGGCGACCAAGCGCAAAATGGTCGAGGGCAAGCGCCACCGCGCGGAAATCAAACAAAACCGGCGGGTTAAAACGTAGCACAGGCAATCCTGCCTGTGTCCGTGCGGGCGCGGGGCGCTATTTTGAGCGGCGGTACCGCCGCTGGCAGGGACACAGGCAGGATTGCCTGTGCTACGTTGACTTGTGATACGCTGGCTTTGCGTTTATTGTGTCAGCGAGTTTTTGATGGACTCGGCGATGTCTTGGAGTTGCTTCTGCTGCTCCGGCGTCAGCGAGGCGGCGATGCCTTGGATTTTTTGCGACCATTCCTGCCAGCTTTTGCTCAGTCCGGGCAGGCTGGCGACGGCGCTCAGGTCGCCGGTCTTGGCCTTTTGCGCGGTGGCGATGTATTGCTCGGCGAATTTTTGGTAATCGCCGAGCAACTGGGCGGAATCGGCGGCGGGCTTGGCTTTCTCAGCGGCAGCGGCCGGGGCGGTGGTCGCGGTGGCGAGGGCGCAAGCCTCGTGTGCCTTGTCGCAGACGGGTTTGCCGTCAGCGGCGGCGGTTGATTTGGAGTTGCAGGGTTTACAGGCCGAGACGCCAATGGCGCACACGCCTACCAACAAGAGCAGCATGGACTTTTTCATAGCAAGGCGATTACCTTACGTCACCGCCGGCGGAATGCCAAGCCTTTGTTTTTATAATAAGGGACAGGTTAAAATATTATTGGCGAAACCAAGGACGTAAAGTCGTGAGATTGAGATTGTGTGCGACATTATGGCGTCGCCATGCTCAAATTTCCTGTGTCCTTTGGCCGGGGTTGGGGCTATAGTCGGGACTTTTATTTATGAAATGGCGCTTGTTCTTTCGGCCCAAGCTGGTGGAGGTGTTGCGGGAAGGCTACTCCCGCGCGCAGTTCCGCGCGGACTTCTTCGGCGGCCTCGTGGTCGGGTTGATGGCGATTCCGCTGGCCATCGGCTTCGGCATCGCCAGCATTCCGGGTGGCACGGCCAGCCCGGTCAGCCCGGCGACCATCGGGTTGACGACGGCGATTCTGGCGGGCTTCATCATCAGCGCGTTCGGCGGGAGCCGCGTGCAAATCGGCGGGCCAACGGGGGCGTTCATCCCCATCGTCGCCGGCATCGTGTACGCGCACGGGATGACTTGCTTGTGGATGGCGACGCTGCTGGCGGGGATTTTGCTAATCGTCATGGGCGCGCTGCGGGCGGGGGCGTTCAGCCGGTACATCCCGCTGCCGGTGGTCGTCGGGTTCACGTCCGGCATCGCGGTCATCATCGGCGTCCAACAGGTTCAACCGTTGCTGGGGCTGGCCATCGGCGGCGGGCTGCCGCCGGAGACGCTGGAAAAAATCAAGGCGCTGGCGTTGAACCTTCACCATCTCTCGCCGCTGACGGCGGTGTTTTCCGCGGCGTGCCTCGCGGGCATTTTCCTCATCCCGGACCGCTGGCGGCCGCGCGTGGTGGTGTTGGTCGCCGCGACGCTCGTGGCCAATTTGCTCGGCTGGGCGCAGACGCCCGCCAACAGCGGGCTGGCGACCATCGGCTCGACGTTCGGCATCGTCAGCGGCAACGAGTTTATCAACGCCATCCCCAGCGGTTTGCCGAAGTTGGTGAAGTGGGACTTGTCCTGGGCGCTGGTGCGCGAGGCGATTCCGTCGGCCATGATTATCGCGTTCCTCGGCGCGGTGGAGTCCATCCTCAGCGCGATGGCGACGGACAAGATGATTAAGGACCGGCATAATTCCGACCAAGAACTGGTGGCGCAGGGCCTTGCCAACTGCGTGGTGCCGTGGTTCGGCGGCTTGCCAGCGACGGGGGCCATCGCGCGCAGCTCGACCAACGTGCAGAGCGGCGGGCGCACGCCGGTCAGCGGCATCGTCCACGCGGTGTTCCTGCTGCTCGTGATGCTGGCCGCGTCGAAGTGGGTGGCGTACATCCCGATGTGCGTGCTGGCGGCGATTTTGCTGCACGTCGCCTACAAGATGTTCGAGGCGCATCATTTCAACGCGCTGCGGAAGGTGACGCGCTCGGAGCTGCTCATCGCGGTCGTGACGTTCCTGCTGACGGTGTGCGTGGACTTGAACGTGGGCGTCGGCTTCGGCCTCGCGGTGGCGGCGGTGACGTTGATACTGCGGTTGAAGGAAATCACCGTGATGCGCCCCATCAGCCAAGGTTCGGCGCTGGCGGCGGAGCGACCGGAGGACGCGGCGGCGGTGGTGGCGCCGGAGGTTTTGCAATTCCGGTTCGAGGGGATTTTGTTTTACGCGGTGGCGGACGATTTCACGACGCAATTGGAGCGCGCGCTCCGCCAGCGGCCGGCGACGCGGGTGGTGATTTTGCGGGTGGAGCGGATGCTGGCGTTGGATTTCGAGGGGCTGGTGTTGCTGGAGGAGACGCACCAGTGGTTGCAGACACGCGGGATTCAGTTGATTTTGTGCAACGCTCAGCCGCATCCGACGCGGATGATGTTCAAGCAGGGTTTCCTGAAAAAGCTCGGCTTGGAAAACTTGTGCGGGGACATGGACCACGCCATGCAGCGCGCGCGGGCGATTCTTGGCCAGGCATGAACACGAATTGACCCGAATGTGGGGGCGGTGGTTATTAGCGGTTCCTCATCGTTAGCAGTGGCAGCGCTGACGCCGGCACACCGCCCCCGCTGCCCGCGCCCGCCGATTCCCCTTCACGGAAGGGAAATTATGCTGCGCTTACCACACGCCACTGCCATTCCTCTGTTCACGGGATAGAACCAATATTTTCTTATGCTAAACCCATGAATTACGAACGGGCCTTGGTGGACGAGCTTGAAAACGCGCTGAAAAAAATGCCGCGCTTGCTGCATGTGGTGGTCGGTCCGCGGCAAGTCGGCAAGACCACGGCGGTGCGACAGCTTTGCGAAAAAATCCCTCTTCCGTCCCGCATCGCGGCGGCGGACGCGCCGCTGATGCTGGGCGCGGAATGGATTGAAACCCACTGGCACATCGCCGCCGCCGCCGCCCAGCGCACGCGGAAACCCGTGGTGCTCGTGTTGGATGAAATTCAAAAAGTCAACGGCTGGAGCGGCACCGTCAAACGCCTGTGGGACGAAACGCTCGCGCGCAAAATCCCGCTGCGGGTCATCCTGCTGGGTTCCTCCGCGCTGCTGGTGCAACGCGGCGTCACGGAAAGTTTGGCGGGGCGTTTTTTCGCGCATCACTGCATGCATTGGAGCTGGGGCGAATGTCGCGCCGCGTTCGGCTGGAACCTAGACCAATGGCTGTATTTCGGCGGCTATCCTGGCGCGGCGCCGCTCGCTGACGATGAGGCGTTGTGGCGGCAATATATCGCCGACGCCATGATTGAAACCGTGCTCGCCCGCGACGTGTATCAACTCGGTCCCGTCTCGAAACCCGTGCTCATGCGGCATTTGTTCGGGCTTGCCGCGACGCACCCGGCGCAAATTTTGTCGTATAACAAAATGCTGGGTCAGTTGCGGGACGCGGGCAGCACGACCACGCTGGCGCATTATTTGCAACTGCTCGGCGCGGCGTTTCTTCTCTCCGGCTTGGAGCAATACTCCGGCGGGCAACTGCGCAAGCGCGGCAGCAGTCCGAAGCTGCTGTTCTGGAACAATGCACTGGTCAGCGCCGGCGGCGGGTTGTCCCGCGCCGATGTCGCGGTTGACGGCGCGTGGCGCGGGCGGTTGGTGGAAAACGCGGCGGGGGCGCACTTGCTCAACCATTTGCACGGCGCGGAGTGGGCGCTTGCTTACTGGCACGATGGCGACGCCGAGGTGGATTTTGTCGTGCGGCGCGGCAAGCGTGTGGTCGCGTTGGAAATCAAAAGCGGGCGGGCGGGGAAATTATCCGGCATGACGGCATTCCGGCGGCGTTATCCTGACGCGCGCGCCTTGCTCATCGGCAGCGGCGGCATCGCGCTGGAGGAGTTTTTCGAGCGCGACCCGCGGGAGTTTTTCGACGGACTGTGACAAGCCGCATGGGCTAACGTCGGCCATCACCACCGGCGGCTGTATTTAATTTGGTTTTTCTGCTATGCTCCCGCTGGCATGGTGGCGAGGATTTATCTGGATAATTTAACAACGACTCCGTTGTCAGCGGCGGCGCGGGAGGCGATGCAGCCGTTCCTGGCGGAAGAATTCGGGGCGGCGCAACATTTGTATCATGAAGGGGCGCGGGCGGGGAAGGCGGTAGCGCGGGCGCGGGAACAAGTCGCCAGCCTCGTCGGGGCGCGGCGGGTGGATGAAATTATTTTCACGGGCAGCGGGAGTGAGGCGGGGAATTTTGCCATCAAGGGCGCGGCGTTCGCCGCCGCTGACGGTGGGCGGCGGCATCTGGTGTCATCGTCAGCGGAACATCCGGCGACGGAGCGGTCGTTGCGGTTTTTGGAACAACTCGGCTGGCGGGTGACGCGGGTCGGTGTGGACGCGACAGGGTTGGTCAAGGTCAGCGAGGTGCAAGCCGCGTTGCGCGATGATACGCTGTTGGTGGCGACGCATCTCTCCAATCACGATTCCGGCGCGGTGCAGCCGGTGGCGGAACTCGCGCGGCTGGCGCATGGGCGCGGGGCGCTGGTGTTTTGCGACGCGATGACGGCGGGCGGCTGGGTGAGCGTCAGCGTGGAACAACTCGGCGTGGATTTGCTGTCGCTGTCGCCGCACCGGTTTTTCGGCCCGAAAGGGGTCGGGGTGTTGTACCAAAATGCGGCGCTGACGCTGGAGCCGCTCATCCACGGCGGGCGGCAGGAAGACGGGCGGCGGGCGGGGACGCAGAACGTGGCGGCGATTGCCGGCGCGGGCGTGGCGGCGGAGGCCGCTGGCCGTGACTTGCCGGCGCGCGCGGAAAAATGCCGCGGGTTGACCAAGTTGTTGTGGCGGAAAATTCACGAAAAAATCCCGCGCGTAAAATTGAACGGCCCCCCCGCCGGCGCTGACCGTGACCCGCGCCATTTGAACCTCAGCTTCGCCGAAGTTGACGCGGAGGCGCTGATGTTGCGGCTGGACTTGGACGGCGTGAGCGTCAGCGCCAACACCGGCTGCGCGGCGCGGAACGGCAAATTGTCGCCGGTATTGCTGGCGATGGGCGTGACGCCGTCATTGGCGGCGGGTTCGATTTTGTTATCCCCGTCGCCGGTGCAGACCGAGGCGGAAATGTCATTGGCGGCGGAAAAAATCATCCGCGCCGTCGCGAAAATCCGCGCGTTATAATTCCGCTTAACAACGGGCTTTTTTTGCGGCACAGTCTTGGCCTGATGAGGCGCCTGTTCAAAAACCTTTTGAACCTGCCGTGCCGCGCACCGGGCTGGTTATGGCGGCATCCGCTGGCGGCGTGGCCGCTGGTGGGATTGCTCGCCGCCGGCGGGACGGCGCTGACGGCGGCGTGGTTTTATTACCAGGCGTGGGCGCTGGCGTTCGACTTGGACAAGGTTTCGCAAATGCCGTCCATCTCTGTCATCTGCGACCGCAAGGGGCAAATCATTCAGCGGCTCTACGAGCAAAACCGCATCCTGGTCAGCGGCGAGCAAATTCCCGACCTGCTCCGCAAGGCGGTGGTCGCCAAGGAAGACCAGCGCTTCTTCATCCACGGCGGCTTCGACCCCGCCGCCATCGCGCGCGCGCTGGCCTACAATGTCCTCGGCAAAAAAGTTTCCTCCGGCGCCAGCACCATCACCCAGCAACTGGCGCGCAACTCGGCGGAAATGTTTGACCGGACTTATGACCGCAAAATCAAGGAGATTTTTCTGGCGGCGCGCATCGAGCGGCACTTCACCAAGGACCAAATCCTGACGTATTACCTCAACCGCATTTTTTTCGGCGCCAACATCTACGGCGTCGGCGCGGCGGCGGACGCTTATTTTGGCAAGTCGCCGCGCGACCTGACGCTGTCGGAGAGCGCGCTGCTGGCGGGCATCATCGCGGGGCCGAACAGCATCTCGCCGTGGCGCAATCCCGCCAGGGCGCGCGCGGCGCGGGCGAAGGTGCTGCGGCGCATGGTCAGCGCCGGTTTCATCACCCAGGCCGCCGCTGACGCCGCCGGCCGCGAGCCGCTGGTGCTGCGCCCGCTCGCCAGCATCCCCGGCTCGTACGTGACGTTCGCGGTGCTGAACAATCTGCCCGCCGGCGTCAACCAGGAAATTTTGTATCGCGGCGGCTTGAAAATATACACCAGCATTGACCTCGATTTTCAAAAAGCCGCCGAGCGGCAGACCGAGGAGGCGCTGGCGCAAATCGAACGGGACCGCGACTACCGCCATCCCACCCGCCGGCAATGGCTCGCCGACCGTGACGCCCGCGCCGAGGGCGCCGCGCCGCCGTATTTGCAAGCCGCGTTCGTCGCCATCAACAACCGCGACGGCGGCGTGCTGGCCATCGTCGGCGGCCGGAATTTCGACGAAAGCCCGTTCAACCGCGCCCTGCTCGCGCGCCGGCAAATCGGCTCGACGGTCAAACCCTTCGTGTACGCCAACGCCTTCAACACGCTGAACTTTAGCGCCTTCACCTTGGTTGACCGCAGTCCGTTCGACTTGAAAAATCCCGACGCCGCGACGGTGCCGGTCGGCGCCGAGCCTGATTTCATCACCGTCCGCGAGGCGCTGCGCGTCAGCGACAATTACGCCGCCATGCGTGGCGGCCTCGTCGCCGGCGTGGACAATTTCCGCCACCTGTTCAAGCAGGCGACCGGCGCCGACGCGCCACCGTACCCGTCCAGCCTGCTCGGCGCGTGCGACGTGACGCCGCTGCAACTCACCGCCGCGTTCACCGTTTTTCCCAACGGCGGCAGGTTGTACAAGCCGTGGTTCATTGACCGCGTCGTGACCACCAGCGGTCGGGTGTTGTACCAAAACCTGCCCGAACCAAAAAGAGTGCTCTCGCCGCAAATCGCCTGGCAAATCCATGACCTGTTGCGCGGCGTGGTGGACGCCGGCACCGCCGCCGCCCTGCGCGGCTCGTTCGCCTTGAAGGGCGACTTGGGCGGGAAGACCGGCACCACCAACGATTACAAGGACGCGTGGTTCGTCGGCTACAACAGCGAAATCACCGCCGGCGTCTGGGTCGGCCTCGACCAGCCGCTGACCATCATGCCCGGCGGCCACGCCAACCGCCTCGCCGTGCCGGTGTGGGGGCGCGTGATGAAAGCCGCCCTGCCGCATTATCCATCCAAGCCGCTGCCGCCGCCGCCCGGCGTGGTATACACGCGAGCGAAGACCGAGGAAACCATGCTGTTCTTTTTCAAATCCACCACCGTCAGCGAGCAGCGCGAGTATTTGCGTGACGACCAAGTCAGCGGGGGGTTTTTGCAACGGTTGGACGCGGGCATGGACATGGGCGCGTTCGGGGTGCCGGCGGTCCCGCCCCCCGCCACCGCCGAGACCAAGCCGGTGCCGGCGCTGCCGTTGGAATAACCATTGCAGACTGGGGTTCCCGATGTCGGGAGGTCGGAAAAGCAATTGCAATGAGGTATCACGACGGGTTTGGTCCCTCCCCAAACGTTGAACTACCCCATCCACCGCGCGGGCACCCTTTCACGGAAAGGGAATTAGGGACGCTGACGCTGAAGCAACCCCCGTTGACTATGCCCCCCCGTCATCCTGAGCGGAGCCGCGCAGCGGCGCAGTCGAAGGACCGGGGTGCTCAACCTCAGCGGCGCGCTCACCATCAAACGGATGAACCGTGCCGTGCCGGTCCTTCGACTCCGCGCCCGCGGCGCTCCGCTCAGGATGACGGGGCGGGAGCAAATTCCCCTTCCGTGAAGGGGTGGCCGCGCCAGCGGACGGGGTAGTTCAGCGTTACGGGACGAACCTCACCCCGCCCCTTCAGGGAAGGGAAAGCGGTGGTTCCCCGGAAATTCTCCGCAATAAGAACCGCGCGATTTCCAAGGCGGCAGCGGGCCGGTTGATGCGGCGCAGATTGGCGCGGAGTTGATGCCAGCGACGAGCGTCGTTTTCAAAAATACGGTTCACTAACAACGGGATTTCTTCATGGCCGGTGGCGAGTTCGCCGGCGTCGGCGCGGCGCAGGAGTTCCCAGTTGCCCTCCTCCTGCCCGGGCACCATCTGGTTGAAGATAACGGGACATTCGGCGGCGATGGCTTCTTGCGTGGTCGCGCCGCCGGCTTTGGTGATGACGAGGTGGTGGGTCATCAGGAGGCGCGGGATTTGGTCCGTCCAGCCGAGGATGTCCACGCGGTCGCGGGCGCTGACGGTGAGGTCTTGCAACCGGGCGCGGAGTTTTTCGTCCCGCCCGACGGTGACGGTCAGGGTGACGCCGCTGACGGTGAGGAGTCTTTTCACCAGCGCGGGGGCGGTGTCTTTGCCGGAGTTGACGATATAGAGGATTTTCGCGCGACCGTCGGCGGGGTCGGCGGTGGCGGCGGTGGGACGGCGGTCGGGCAGGGCGAAGTCGAGTTGCACGGGGAAGCCGAGGGGGTGCAGTTTTTCGGCGGGGACGCCGTGGTCGCGCATCACGGCGGCGGTGGGTTCGTTGGGGACGAGGTAGGCGTCGGTGGCGGCGCGGTGCCAGATGGAGTTGACGGAGATGGAATCGGTGACGAGCGTGGCGTGGAAAAAGTTTTTTGGCCCGCCGGCCAGCAGGTAATTGTAACCGGGGTAGGTGCAGCAAACGGCGGCGGGGTTTTTCAGCGCCAGCGTGTCGGCCATGAGGCGCTTGAGTTTGCGTTGCAGGAACAGCGTGGCCTCGAACCAGCCGGGGCGGTCGAGCAGACGGTAACAGGTGTTCCACAGGCGCGGGGCGTGGTTGATGGCGCCGAGGTAGAGGCGGCGCGCAAGGGCGTTGGCGGGGCCGTGGGCGAGGGCGTAGAGGTCGAGTATCTCGACGCGGACGGCGCCGGCGCTCTCGTGAAGCAGGGCGTCGCGGAGGTTGCGGGCGGCGGTGTTGTGCCCCTCGCCGAAGCCCGCGGTGAGTATCAGTATGGTTTTCAAAGGTGCGAATTCTGGCGCGCGGTTGTTACGATTGCATGACGCCGGCGGTGAAATTTACAGCAACCCCGCGCGCTCCAGTTCGTCGAGGCGGCGCTCGTTTTCCTGGTCAATGACCTCGGCCAAATCCACCAATTCGACCAGCGCGTTGAGCGGCGCCAGGTTGTCGCCGTAAGGCAAACCGCTGGTTTCGACCACTTGCCGGCCCTTGCTCACATACACCCAGGCGAAGTCCTCGCCGCGCATGACGCGGAATTGCAAGTGCGGCGACCACATGATTTGCGCGGGGTCGCTGACGGTGAACGTGGCGTTGCCGGAGTCGCGGCCGGGGATGATTTGCTCCACCCGGTCGAAATTTTTCAGCCAGCTTTGCACGAACGCGCTGATATGCGGTTCATGTAATGCGCCGTGGAACAAGCCGACGTAGCCTTTGGAAACCATGCCTCATTTAACCACGAATGAACACGAATGGACACTAATAAAAAAGGCAGTCGCCGATGGGGACTGCATTTTTGTTGTGTTTGGTGGTTCGCGCGGAGCCGCGGAGTTAATTAAATTAAAAAAACTCTGCGGCTCCGCGTCTCTGCGCGAACATAGTATTTTAGCGCCGACGAAGGCGGGTGAGCGCCTGACCCTTTCTTTGATATTTTTGGTTCTATCCCGTTATCAGAGGAATGGCAGTGGCGTGAGGTAAGCGGAGCATAATTCCCCTTCCGTGAAGGGGTGGCGCGGAGCGCCGGGGTAGTTCAGCGTTTGGGGCGAGGTCCCGGTTAACGCTGAACTACCCCGTCCGCTCCGCGG
>JAISCS010000127.1 GCA_031265365.1 Verrucomicrobiales bacterium | reverse complement strand
TTCCTCGCTGTTAGCAGTGGCAGCGCTGACGCCGGCCTCCCTCCACCGCCCATGCCCCTGCGTGAGCTAATTCCCCTTCCGTGAAGGGGTGGCCGCAGAGCGGACGGGGTAGTTCAGCGGTAACAGGAACCTCGCCCCAAACGCTGAACTACCCCGGCGCTCCGCGCCACCCCTTCACGGAAGGGGAATTATGCTCCGCTTACCTCACGCCACTGCCATTCCTCTGTTCACGGGATAGAATCTGAAATGCTATAGCCGACGGTTAAACTGGCGTAAAAAAGCCTCCGGCAAGCCAGCCGACGGTTAGGCTGGCGTGAACAAGACTCACCGCAGACATCCCGACATTTGGGAATCTACGGTAATTCACCATAACATTGGCAAAGTGCCTCGTCATCCTGAGCGCAGCCCTGAGCTTGCCGAAGGGATGACGGGGTACTCGGCCAATGCCGTAATGAAATGCTATAAACATCGTCAGCGTCACAATCGGTCAAGTTTCAGCCATTCATCGTACAACTCCCTGGCCTCGAAAGACACGGAAATATTCCCGCTCATTGGATTACGCGGACTCCAAGAATTGCCGTCGTATCGATACCTCGACGGCGATTGAGTATAATAATTATTATTAGCAGTAGTTTGCCCGGAATAAAACCCTCCGGTGGTTCTTTTGAAGGTTCTTCCACGATTCTCGTATTTGTTCAGAATTTCAGCCACGCGCCGTTCCAATGCCAATTTTCGGGCGGCAATATCCCGGCGGTCCGCTGATGCTGACGGCTGCGGCGGCGTTCCCGCCGTGTTGTTTTCCACACGCCGCGACTGCCCGTCGTTCTGCATTCTTTGCTCTTCCGCGAGGTTTTTCTTTTTTTGTTCGTCCTCAATGAACGCCGCCGCCTCCACCGGACTGAAATCAAACCGCCTCGCCCATTCTTCCGGCAGGTTGGAAATCAACGCGCGCGCCGCGCCCTTGTCGTGTGAAAAATACAGGTAGGCTTGGTTCACCTTGGTGATGATGACACCGGTGTAAGTTTCACCGGTCACGGTTTCGAGTTTGTCGAGCTGCTCGCCTACGGCGGCCTTGTAAGCGGCAATTTTCTCGGCGCTGACAATCAGCAACCAGTTGTTAGGCGACGACGACAACGCGCCACGTCCGCCACCTTTGATTTCCATCAACTGTTTTTCCACCTCGGCTTTTATCAAGTCCGCGACGTTCGATTCTTTTTCACCGTCGGCGGTAAGGCCAAACGCCTTGATGACCTCCGGCGTCAGCGACACCTCGGCGACACCGCCGGTGTGCGCGATGTAAGCGGTGCCGCCGGCGGTCTTGAGCAGTTGCGCGTCACGCAGGGGCTCACCATCAGCGGCGGTAAAATCCAGCGCGCTGGCGGTGACCGCGCTCACGGTCAGCATGACGATACTCCACAATTTTTTCCAATCATCCTGTTTCATATAGTTTAATCCGAAAATAATTTCGCCATGTATTTAAGCGCGAAAAACCCCAGCACCACGCAGAATGCGATAACCGAGATGAGCGCCATTGAAAAATTGTCAAAAAACGCAAAGAAGTCACGCTCACGGTTGAGGTCATTGTGAAATTCCGCCACGCGTGGCGATGACGGCCAGCCGGCTTGCAGCACTTTCAAAATTCCCTGCGTGTATTCGCGTCCCTTTTTTCCCCGTCCCAGTGCTTGCCCGAAATCGTCAACCAGTCGGTCGTAAAATTCCTTCGCCTGTGGATTGTCCGGCCATGCTGCCACCGCCGCCGCCGCGGTCTCCGTCGCGTCGGCAAAATTTTTCGCATCGTATGCCGCGCGGCACTCCGCGAGTTTTTGACCGGCCTTGGTCATTCGCGCCTGCGCGTCCGCTGTCACAGCGGCAAGCGCCTCCTGCGCCGGCGCAATTTCCGCCGTCACCGCCGGCAACTTCAGCGCTGCCATCTCGCCCCATTTTTTCTGCGCGCGCAATCCGGCTGTTTTCTTCCAAAAATCCACGGCGGCGGTTATCTCACCTTGGAATTTTTGTCCCGCTGCCAGTGAGATTACGCCGCTATCCGTCAACGCCTTCACTTGCTTCGCCATGCGGGCCGGTACCGGCAACTCCTTGCCTTCGCCCTGCACCGCTGCCAGCCACGCGTCACATCGCGCGCCCTCCAGCACCCGCTCCGTCATTTCGCGCAACCCCGACAAATTCGGCCAGCCCTTGCCCACTTCCACCAAGTCGTTGATGAGCGGCGTGTACAAATCAAGCCCAGACAAGCCCTGGCTGTCAATTTCGTCAACTTGCTCGCGGACTTTTTGAACTCTGGATGATAATTCCAGCAGTCGGCGAATGTTTGAATGCTCCAGTTCTTGCAAGTCCGGCGGCACCGCGCTTTTCGGCGATTCCCGCACGATGAATTGCACTGCGTCGAGCACGTACGGGTAATATAGGTCGTCCTTGCATTTTTTGACGCGCCCCGCCAAGCCGCTGAGACCTTGCGTCCGTCCGGCACGCACGTCGGCGCGTATCGTTTTCAGTTCGTCCAACAACTGCCACAACTCGCGCTGGCCCGCGAATTCCTTCGCCTCTTCCGGTGTGAGCCAAGTGTTGCCACGCCGCAGCCAGCCGAGCGTGACTAATTGCCGCTCGCGTTCCAGCGCGCGTTTCGCCATTGTCAGCGGCTCGACAATTTCGGAATCGGCGAATTTTTCCAGCAACGGTTCAATGTCGCCGTTGATGATGCCGTCATAGTAGCCGGGCGTCTGCGAATTTTCCGGCAGCTTGATTTTCGCGGCGTTTTTTTGCAGCGCGATTTTCGGGTTCATATCGATGGTCTTGCCATCAACGGCAACCTTGGCGCTGGCGGCCAGCCGCACCTCGGCGATGAGCGACTTGTCAATTTTCCTGACCAACGCCACGCCTTTGTAGCGCGACACATCCACCGTCAGCTCCGACCCTTCGATGTCCAGCACACGACAGGGCAACACGCGCCCTGGCGCGTATTCCGGTAGTGTCACGCCATCCTTGAACACCACAGTGTCCGGCCCTTCCGCTGCCGGTGACACGCAGACCAAGCCCACGAACAGCCACAGTGCCGCCATCGGTGCCAGGAATTTATTTTTGCTTGTGGCAAAGGGAGAACGCCATCGCGTATCACCAAACGGATATACTGCTTTTTTGCCAAAGAATTTTTGCATTCCGAAATTTATTCCCGCCGCTGACGCTAACTTACACATTTTTAACATGCTATTCCGTTTATGGCCAGCGTGCAAGCTAATAACCTTAAATATGGTCACTGTCAGCGGATAATTTGACAGCCGCCGGTTACTCTCTAATGTTGTCCGATGTCTAATTTACTTTCAGGATTGAACCCGCCGCAACAAGAGGCCGTCCGCACCGTCAGCGGGCCGCTGTTGGTGCTGGCGGGCGCGGGCACGGGCAAGACCCGCGTCATCACGCATCGCATGGCATACTTGATTCAGCAGGGCGTGCCGCCGGCCAATATCCTGGCGCTGACGTTCACCAACAAGGCGGCGCGGGAGATGAAAGAACGCTTCATCGCCCTCATCAAGGACGAGCATGACCCCAAAAGCATGAAGGTTTTGTTCGCGGGCACGTTCCATTCCTTCTGCGTCCACCTGTTGCGCGAGTTCATCGAAAAACTCGATTACGGCAAAAACTTCACCATTTACGACGAGGCCGACCAGATTGCGCTGATGAAGCAAGTCATCGCCAGGGTCGCCGGCGCTGACAGTGGCATTGACGCCGGCAAAATCAAATTCCTCATCGGCCTCGCCAAGAACAAGGGCTACGAGCCGTCCGCTGACCGTGACGGCCCGCTGGCCCCTCAAATATTCAGGCGTTACCAAGAGGAATTGAAACTCCGCAACGCCGTCGATTTCGACGACCTGCTGCTGCTGGCGGCGCGCCTGATGAAGGAGCATCCCGA
Organism: Verrucomicrobiales bacterium; assembly: GCA_031265365.1. GTDB lineage: Bacteria > Verrucomicrobiota > Verrucomicrobiia > Methylacidiphilales > JAAUTS01 > JAIRPN01. The sequence goes on along the minus strand of JAISCS010000127.1, from coordinate 13,241 downwards.
CGTGCATGAAAAACTGTGCCAACGTTACCGCTACTTGCTGGTGGATGAATACCAGGACACCAACCAAATTCAATTTGAAATCGTGCGGCTGCTGGCATCCGAGGGAAAAAATGTCTGCGTCGTCGGCGATGACGACCAGAGCATTTATAGCTGGCGCGGCGCGGAAAGCACGCACATTTTGGAGTTCGAGGATTATTTCCCCAAGGCCAAGGTGGTCAAGCTGGAACAAAACTATCGCTGCACCCCTAATATCTTGAAAGCCGCCAATCACATCATCAAAAACAATTCCCGCCGCCACCAGAAATCGCTATGGGCCGCTGGCGCTGACGGTGAGAAAATATATCTCGTCAACTCCGCCGGCGAGCAACAGGAAGCCGCGTGGGTCGTCTCTGAAATTCTCAACCGCCGCCAGATGGAAAGTCTCAGTTGGGAAAATTTCGCCATCCTCTACCGCGCCAATCACCTCTCCCGCGCTTTTGAATACGAACTCGGCAAATTCCGCATCCCTTACCGCGTGGTCGGTGGTCTCGGCTTTTACGAGCGCCGCGAGGTCAAGGATGTCATCGCCTACTTGCAAGTCATCATGAATCCCGGTGACGACATCAGCCTGCTGCGCGTCATCAACCAGCCCGCGCGCGGCATCGGCAAAATCACGCTGGAAGAACTCATGCGCGGCGCCCGCGCGGCCCGGCACAGCGTCTGGGACGAGGTGCAATTACACCGTCAGCGAAACGACGGTCGCACGCAGGTGGGCTTGGAAAAATTTGTCAGCCTCATTCACCGCTACCACATCCGTTTTCAACAGGAACCCACTTGGTCGCAGACGATGAAGGATTTGCTGGAGGAACTCGGTTATTTTGAGGACATCCGCCGCACCAGCAAGAATGGCAGCGAGGCCTCCAACCGTTGCGAGAATGTGCAGGAATTTGTCTCGTCACTGGCAGCGTATGAGCAGCAACACGAGGGCGATTTGCAGGATTTCATCGACAACCTGCGCCTTGAGCAAAAAGAGGACAAGCACGAGGAGCAGGACGGTCATGGTGTCACACTGATGACGCTGCACGCCGCCAAGGGCTTGGAATTCCGCCGCGTTTTTCTCGTCGGCTTGGAAGAGAACATCCTGCCGCATGAACGCTCGAAATTGGAAAATAACATTGAGGAAGAACGCCGGCTGTTTTATGTCGGCATGACCCGCGCGATGAAAGGGCTGGCGCTGAGCTACTGCGACACTCGCATCCGTTATGGCAAACAAGAGCCATGCGTGCCGTCCAGTTTTCTCAACGAACTGCCGCCGGATGTGCTGGAGCCAATCAGCGCCAGCAGCACGCTGACCATGACCGCCCCCGAACATGTGGTCAACCGCCTGAGTGCGCTAAGGGCGAGGCTGGGGAAGATATAATTTCCGAAAATTCACCGCTGACAATGCCCACACCAGACGAGCATTGTCAGCCAAGTTTTTTCAAAACCATCAACCAAACAATTAACTCCCCGTCGTCACCGGATTGCTCATGCTGCCGGTGCTGGGATTTAACGGCTGGCCGTCTGGGCGCAGAATCCGCACGGTGACAAAAATCAACAGGTTGCGTTTCACCGATTGCTCGGCCTTGCTACGGAACAACCGGCCAATCCACGGAATATCCATCAATACCGGCACCCCGTCCTCCACGCTCGAAATGTCCTCGCGAATCAGACCGCCCAGCACCATGGTATAACCGTCCTGCACCTCCAACTGCGCGTTCTCCACCGTCCGCACGGAAAACACCGGCTGGTTAATCACGTTGGAGTTAATCAAGCCGGGCGGGTCCAACTGCAACGGATATCCCATCTCATTGTAACCCGCCACCGTGCTGTACATTTGCGCGCCATAGTTGATGAATCCGTCAAACTCCGTGATTTCCGGCTTGATGGTCAAAAACACCCGCTTGCGATCCGGGGTCACGGACGGTTTCACCGTCAGCACCACGCCAACCGGACGGGTTTCAAATTGCGTCGGCCAAGCCGGAATCACCGTCGGCGCCATGGCGATTGACGAATTACTACTATTACCGCCACCGGTGTTGATACTCACGCTGTTGGGGCTGACCTGGGGCTGGTCAAATTCTACCGGGAACCAAAATTCCCGCGCCACGGTGATTTTTCCATCCTGACCGTCATTCATCACAATGGAGGGCGCCACCATCAAATCCGCGCCGGATTTCTGGCTCAAGGTTTCCACCAAAGCGCTGAATGTGTTGCCGTCAATCACCCCGCTGTAGGCAAACCGGTTGGGCACCGTGGCGGCATTGACCGGATTGGCCGCCGACCCAATGTCGGGATTCAAATTGATTACGCTGTTGATGCCATCGGCTTGTTTAAGCCCTCTGGAACCAATTAAATTCGTGCCAATCACCGCATGGCCCCTAGAAGAATTCAGTTGATTGAGCAACGGCACGCTGGGAGTAAAGGCGTAGTTAAACGCAAGGGAATCCAAATCCGTTTGGTTGATTTCGAGCAACTTGGTCTGCACCGCCACCTGCAAGGTCTCCCCTTGGTTCTCGGTCACCAACTCTTCAATCAAATCAATCTGGTCCTGGGTGTTACGCACTGTCAAAATACCCGTCGCGGCATTGTAAATAGCCGTCGCACCCTCGGCGAACTGCACTCCGCGGGCTTCCAAGCTCCGACGAATTTCATCCGTGGGTCTGGCACCGCCGCCGCTGTCCTTCGTAATCACCCGACGGATTGGGCGGGCGTTTTCGGACGAAGCCGCGGAATCAACCTCGAAGAATGTGGCTCGCACTGGAAATTCACGCAGCACGAGCACATCATCCAAGGAACTGAACGGCACGATGAAAACCGCGTATTCCTCCACCCGATAACGCACTCCAGCCAAATTGGTGATATATCGCAACACCTCACCGACCGGCATATTGCTCGACTTCAAGGAAAAGGGCCGGCTATCCCGCTGTACCTTATCGCTCTGAATCAGGAAGTTAATCCCGTTGCCGCCGTCAGTGTCCAAACGGCGGGTTTCCTCCGTCAAAAACCGCACCGCATCCTCAATGGTAGCCTCCTCAAAATTGACGTTCTTAATGACCATGGCGCGCAACTTTTGCGAAACCATAAAATTATTTCGCATGGAAATCGGCGTGCCTCCCCTCGTCCCCGCCTCGGTCGCTTGGTCCACCAAATGATATTGCTCGGTCCAATCACTCCGCACGGCGGTCCGGCGCTCTTGATTGCTGGAATCATGCGCCACTTCTAGGTTTTGGTTGATTTGCCGTTGCAAGGCCAGCACTTCTCTCGCGGCCACCATATTGTTCGGGTCTATCGCCAAGGCTTGCTGAAAAGACTGGCGGGCGGCATCATATTGACCGGTGGATTTCAAATCGCGTCCGGTTTTGATGTAGCCGCTGACCTTGTTCAAATTGTCAACAAACTTGACGTCAACCGCCGGGTTTTCTGGAGCATCCTGACCCAGGAGAATGCCCAGCGCTTGGCTGGTTTGATTAAGAACCACTGCCGCCTGCTGGTTTTGCGGATTTTCCTGCAAGGCTTGCTTGGCCAAATTACGAGCGTTAAAATAATCTTTCTTGCCCAAGGCCACGACGGCTTTGTTAGTGTCAATGGCCGATAACAGGTTGTTGGCCTGCCGGTAAACACTGGCACCTTCGCCGACGTTGGGAATCACCTTGACCACCTCGCCAATCATGACGCGGGCGTCGTCCAGCTTGCCCTGCTTGATTAAGTTTTGCGCGTCCTCAAGCACCTTGGTCGCCCGCAGCAGTACTTCTTGCCGACGAACGCCCTCGCGCTGCAAAATTTCATCCACCGAACCGACCGTTGACGGTGACGCCACCGGAGCCTCGTCCTGGGCATACACGCTGCCCAAGCTCAAACACAAAACGGCGATTAACATCCCCCCGAAATAATTTTTTTTCATCATCATATAAAAATCCCCGCTGGCGTTATTGTTGTGTTTTCTCCGGCGTCACGGTCAGCGACGTAATCTCGGCAAGTTCTTTCTCGCCATCGGTCATATACTCATAACGACCGTCGGGCCTAATCATGCGCGCCGTCAAAAAGATTATCAAGTTGCGTTTGATGGCTTGGCTGGATTTGCTGCGGAACATCCGGCCAAGCAACGGAATATCCGCAAGCACCGGAATTTTATCCTCCATGTCCTGGTTGTCGGAACGAATAAATCCGCCCATGACCACTGTCTGCCCGTCAACCACCTGCATCTTGGTTTTGAGCGAACGCAGGGAGAAAACCGGCATCAGCGCCACGCCTTGCACAATGATTGCGATGTTGCCGTACGCGTCCAAAGTCGTCGCGTCGCCGCCGTAGTTGATGAAGCCTTGGAATTCGGTTACCTCAGGGGTAATGTCCAAGTCAATCCGCCGGTCCGGCGTGGCGTTGGCCTTGACATCCAAGGACACGCCAACATCCCGCATCACAAAGTTGGTCGGATTGGAGGGAATCACCGTGACGGCGGTGGTGCTATTATTGCCGCCGCCGCCGGTGCTCGTTGGCACCTTCGGCGCGTCCCACTGCGTCGGGTAGCGCAATTCGCGCACCGCCCGAATTTTTGATTTTTGGCCGTTAATCAAAGTGATTTTAGGCTCCGATAACAAATCCGCCCCCAACTGACTCTGCAACGCGGTGATAAACAGTTGCACTCCCGCGCCATCAATAACACCGGCGAGTGAAATCATATTGGGCGTCCGATTTACATCCAGCCCCAGCAAAGAGTCAATGATATTGCCCTGCAAGCTATTGGCATTACGCAATGCGGTCGCGGCGCCAAACTCCCCCCTGGTGACGGATGGCTGCGGGAAAGCGGTGAACTGTAGCGGCGCTTGCGAGGCCAAGTTACGATTGGGAACATTGGGAATGCCGCCAAACGTGTTGGCAATAATCGCATTGTCCGGGTTGAACTGGGTCAAGTAGTTAAACGACAAATCCTTGACCTTGTCCAAAGAAAAATCCAAAAACTTGGCGCTAATTTCCACCTGCGTGGAAACCGTGGCCTCGCGCGACAACAACTGCTCAATCAAATTCAACTGGTCGAGTGTGTTACGCACCACCAACTTGGCGGTCTTGGGCAAATATGAGGCGCTCGCTCCGGCGGTAAATGTCACCCCACGGTCAGAAAGTTCCTTTTTGACATCGGAGGTCGCCATGCTGACGGTTCTTCGTTCCATCGCTCCCACTTGGGCATCATCCGTCCTGATGGTGGTGGGGAAAAAGCTCGCCGGCACGGAAAAAGTGCGAACCAGCATGACCTCGCTGGTTTCAGTGTTGGGAAACACATAAACCGCGTACTCATCCACTTTGTACTTGTAAGTGGACAACGACTGGATGAAATCCAAAATCTTGATTAGCGACACTTCCTTCAAGTCCAGTGTCAGGGAACGGGTTTGTGTCGTCGGTGCCGTGCCCGTCTCACCGGTCGGCTCGCCTTTGAACACAAAGTTAACCCCTTCTTTTTTGGAGTCAATCACCTTGCTCTGCTCTTGCAAATATTTCAAGATGTCCGCCAAATCCGCGTCGGTGAAACTGCACTGGGGAATCACGATGCTTTGCAGCTTGTCGTAGACATTGGCGGCATTGTCACCACCGTCCTCGCCAACCGTGAGGTTGGCGCTTTGCTCAACCGCGACTTGCGGTTTAAGTCCCCAAACGTCTTCCACCTTGCCCAAGGCTTCTTCCTTGCGCTGCTTCATGCGAACCGTCGCCACGCGCTCCATGGTCTGCTCGGTTTTCTTAATGCGCTTGCGCGCCTCGTTGTGATACGGGTCAATCAACAGCACTTTCTTGTAACGGGCCACCGCGCGCACGTACTGGCCGGTCTGCACATAACTATCACCCTCAAAAATCAATTTTTGAATTTGCTGCACCTTGTCCTGCAACTCCGGCGTCACCGCAGTGTTGGCGGGATATTCCTCCGACACGCCTTTGCTCTTTTCCTTGACTTGCGCGTAAACCGCCAGATAGGCGGTGTTGGCGGGGTCGAGGGCCAGCGCCTGCTCCCACAACTGGCGGGATTGCGCGTAATCTTTTCGGTCCATGGCTTGTCGCGCTTGCAAGGCGGTGATGAGCCCCATGCCCTTTTTGGCGCGACCATTCAACGCTGCCGTGGGACCACTCTCCTGCGTCCGGTTTAACACTTGTTGATAACGGGTACGAGCGGAATCCACGGAACCGGCTGCCAGCAACTGATCAGCCTCGTCCGTCAGCTTGGCAAGTTCCATGATTTGCTCCAACCGCTTCACCGCCTCGTTGTCAGCCTCAGCGGCAGCGGCGGCGGGAATCTCGTTTTCCTGCGCGCGCGTCAATGATACCAACGAAAGAATTGCCACCAACGAAACGGCAAAACCCACAGCCTTAAAATTAAATTGTAGCGTCATTTTTTGTCTTTCCACTTTTTATCTATATTCCAGTAAAATTTAAGGTCAAGCTTTTTTGACACAAAAATAAAAAAATATGCATCGGCATCCTGAATCATTTTTTCACGCCAATCTGCAATTCCTCTCCGGTCTTGGTGTTTTTAATGGTCGCTCCCTCGGGATTGCCCTTGAGCAACTGAAATTCCATTTCCGCCGGCTGGCCGTCCTGTTTGTAGCTCAACTTGAACGTGTCGCCGCGTTTGACATCCTCAGGCGTCAGTCGCGCGTCGGGAATGTCAATCTGGAACGTGACGTGGCTCTCGTCCGATTCTTTCTTGGTGTTCAGCACCAGCGTGACCACTTCGTCCAGCTTGATGTTAATCAAATCCAACTCCGAGCGGTTCACGTTGTAAGTCACCCCGCCGCGTTCCTCCATGACGTTTTTCTCGCGGTAGTCGCCGACGCGGTAGCCCTCGAACTCCATGCCGTACTTGACAAATCGCGTTTTGTTCTTGGTCACATCCAGCAAATTAAGCTGAAACTCGCGGGTGCCGTCGGCCAGGTTGTTGGCCGCCTTGAACTCAAAACGGAAATCCACCTTGGTGTATTTGGTCATGTGCAATTTCACCAAAATTGACGGCCTCGATTTCGGGTCGGTGGGGTCGGTGCCGGCGAGATATTCCTCCATGTTGGCAAAGCCGTCATTGTCAGCGTCCTGTTCTTTCAAGTTCGGGTCTTCAATGGAAAAACCGTATTTCAATTTCCACGCCGCCGTAATACCGTCACTCATTTTTTTGTCAGGGTCAAGCCATTCAATGTTGCCCGTCTGCGGCGAATACACAATCAAGCGCGAAACAAAGGCCCGATGCTCCTGCGAGGTCAGTGTCAACGGCGGACGCCAGTCGCGGCCAATCACCGCGTACTCCTCTTGCAGCAATTTGGCCGGTGATTTACCACCCGCGCCACCCGCGCCGGCACGCTCCGCCCCGCCATTATCCAGCCACGCCTTGGCGGCAAACAACACGCCCGCCACGACCAGCACGCCGGCCAGCATCCATTGGTCCATCTTGAGCTGAAATATCCTGTTCACGGTTTCTTCTCCCGCGCCGGCTTTTTCGCCGCACCGGCATTGTCAAGAGTCAAATAAAGCAAATCCACGTATAACCGGACATTGATGTTTTCCTGTCCCAGCTCGGGAATGACCAACTTCTCCGCCTTGCCTTCGTCCGTTGATGCTGGCGCGCCGTCGCCACTGGGGGAAACCTTGACTTGCGAGGCTTGCCGGATGATTTGTTTCTCGTTTTCAACACCGATATTCCGAATCACCATCAGCAAGTTCGCGTTTTCCAACTGGTTGACAATCTCTATCAGCGTCTCCGGCAAACACACAAACGACACCGCGAACGGGTAAACTTTGTACAAATTATCCGCTCCCTCCAAGACGCTGGCGGTGCAAAGGTCCCCGCTGCTGTCCCGACCGCCGCCGCCGCTGCCACGCGGTTCAACGTCAGCGCGTTTGACCCACTCAATGTACCGGACTTTCGCGTTGATAAGAATCTGGGTGATTTTCTCCACGCCCAATAATTGAATTCCCAGCGGCAGCGTGACACCCGCCAGCGGCAGCGTCAGCCGATAGGCGCTGAAGGAAAAATCATAATCAGCGGGAATCGCCACCCGTGCCTGCGCCGCGTCCTTGGTCAACTGCTCACGGATGTTGCTGAATTTCTTTTTCCACTCGTCCGGCTCCAAACCCTGTTGTGCCCCGCCTTCCTTCACCACGCGAATGGCGGCGAACTGGGCGTCGCGCGTTTGCAATTCATCCTTAAACCCGTCCAATAAAGTAAGCAGCACCTGGTCGTTTTGCTGCAACGTCTTCAAATGGTCGTTCTTGGGTGAATACACTCGCCTTTCCAAGGAACCGATTTTGGACGACACCTCGTTCTGATCTACCTGCAACCGGGTAATCTCGCTAGCGGTCCAATACCAACCGAAGCCCCCGCCGATGGCAATCAACACGAGCAGCGCCGCCGCGATAATAATATTTTTCGACACGCCTTTCATGGCAATAAATCTACCTGTTTGCTTTCCTTCAGTGTCGCCCGAATGGAAAATTTCACCGCGATGTCATCCGGTGTGGCCGACAAACGCTGTTGAATCACCACACCCTTGTCCTCAAACAATCCGGTTTTTTCCAACTCCACCACGTAATCGTTCAACGCGCTGTCCGGCTGCGAAGCCTCGTGAAAACCGTAAATGTACACATCCGTGCCCTTGGGCGCCAAGTTCAGCGGCTGGTTAGGCCGCGCCGGCACGGCGGGAGCTTGGTTCGCCGACTTTTTGCCCGCTGACGGCTTGACGGAACCGGTAGGCGCTGGCGGTGGTTTCGGCAAATCCTTCGGAATTTCCTGCACCGAGCGACCTTCCATGCCGCCGGGCGGAGTGTAAGCCAGTTCTAGCTTAGTAATCCAAAATGCCGGAAATTTGCTGGTCGCCGTGTAAACGCCATGCAACAACTCCGGCCAAAAATCGCGCTGTTCCTTGACACGCTTGATAAACTGCACCTTTTTAAGGTCCTCGCGGAAAGTCTCGTCCGCCTTCACAATTTGGTCGGACAAAGCGGACAGCGTGCCATGCTCCTGACTCCTTTTTTCCAAGGCGCCTTCCATCTCCCCAATCCTCCGGTAATTGATGCCGACAATCACCGTGAACGTCAGCAACAGCGCCAGCACCGCCGCCGCCAGATACGGCAGTTGCGCCTTCTCGGCTCGCGCCTCGCGCACCGACCTCGGCACCAAGTCAATTTCCACTGGCGCGTTGTCAAGCTGACGCAATCCCAAGCCGATGACCTCGCCCAACAAGTAAGCCTCGTTCGCCAATTTTTCGCGGTCCAGTCCGGCGCCCAGATTGAGGTTCTTCAGCGGATTGAAATACTCCACCGGCACGTTCAATTTTTCGCGGAAGAACAAATCCGCGTATTGCATCGTCGCCGAGCCGCCCGCCAACAACACCTTTTGCACCGCGCCGCCGCCCTGCTGGTTGCGGTAAAAACTCATCGAGCGGGAAACCTCCGCGTGCAACCGCGAGAAGACGCTGCGGGTGATTTTTGAAATCTGCGCCGCGTCGCGGTCGTCAGGGTCGGCGTACACTCCGCCCAGACCGACGAAGCCCTTGCCTTTCTTCAACAACTCGGCGGCCACGTACGGCTCTTGGAACTCGTTGGAAATATTCTGCGAAATCAAATGCCCGCCAATCGGCACCGAGCGGCAGAATAATTTCGTCCCCTCAATGAACACCAAGTTGGTTGACTTCGCGCCGATGTCAATAATCAAATGACAGTCATTCGTGTTGGTGTAATTGTACTTATAGGCGTTGACCAGTGCCAGCGGCGCGACATCCACTTTCTGCAGCCCCAGCTTGGTCGCCTGAAACAAGCGGTTGGCCACTTCCACCAAATCCGCCTTGACCGCCACAATCACCGCCTCCATGTCGCTGGCGTTTTTGCCGCCTAGCAACTGATAATCCCACACCACCTCGTTGATGGGAAACGGCACGTTTTGCTGCGCCTCAAAACCAATCATCTGGTCAATCTGCCCCGCGCCAACCGGCGGCAGCTTCACAAAACGGGTAAACACAAACTGGCCGGAAATCGCGCAAAAAACCGGTAAACCCGCGCAATTTTTCTCCCCCAACATCCCCTGCAAGGTTTCCAGCAAAAACGGAAACCGGTCCTGTTCCTTGTTCGGGTCCAATCCCAAATCACGCAGGGAATAATCCAAAAAGGTCAACTGTCCAGGCTCGCTCTGCTGGAACAAGCCCAGTTTCAGCGTGCTGGAGCCAAGGTCTATTGCCAAATATTGCCTGGGAGAAGCCACGAGCGAAATCCGTTAAAATTACAGTCCTTTGATGCGATTGTACCGCCGCGCCAGCGACGGCCACCACGGGGATTCCTTCAAGCCGAGCAGCACCCCTGAAATTTGCTGACACTGGTCCACCCAGCCGTCATCGTCATCCCTCAAACTTTTGCTGGCCTTGTCCTCGCCTACCGTGATTTGCACGAACACGTTTTTGTCCTTGATGGCGCGCGCGCCGTTCTTGCCGCCGTAACGCACCAAACTCATCGGGTCCAGAAACATTGCCGCGTAATGCTCGCGACCGCGGGGCACGTTCAAATAAGTTTGCTCGCCGGTCAACACCAAATATTTTTTTTCCTTCTTCCCGCCCTCGTCCTCGTCAATCTTGAACGTGTCATCCACTGCCTCCACATAGAACCTGACGCTGACATCCCCGGCGTGCTCCTCCGTGGAAAACTTGACCTCCACACGGTACCACGGCTCGTTCAATTCTTTTTCTGCCGCGTTATCGCGAACCTCATTCGGCATGTTCACCGACTCGAATTTGATGGTTTCAATTTTAACGCTCTTCCCTTGCACATTCTGCGCCTGGGCAATTCCCACGATAAAACTTAACCCACACCCTAACAACAACATCAACTTGATTGGTTTCGCGTTCATTATTAACAAAATATGCGTTTGCGGTTAAGCGTCAAATGTTTTTACACTTTTTTTGAAAAAAGTTTTGGCAACGGAAAAAAACACCACCAAGCAGCGAAGCACAATCCAGCCTAAGTAAGTGAAGACACTGGCAGACCACGGGGCGCCACGGAGTTTTTGGTTGATAAAAATCCTCCGTGGCGCTCTGTGTCACGGAGGTTCTCCGTGGCGTGGGTTGGTTAGAATTGACAGATCAGGCATACTGCGCGGCAAGCCGCACTACATTGCCGAGAGTAACGAAACCACCAACAGAAATCAGGATACGCGGCACGTTGCCGCCGCTGTTGGTGTTTAGCGAGGTCGCCGTGCTGCCAAAAGTCGCGCCGGACGCGTAACCGGTGAAAGCGATGCGGTTGAGCTGGCTGGTGTTGGTGATGCGGATGTAGTTGTTAGTCACGCCGGGCACGCCGGCGCGGTTCCACCTCGCCGTCATCGTTGGCGAGGTTTCGTTATTGCGAGGAAAGCCACGAAGTGCTGACGACGGCGGAAAACGCGCTGAACGTCAGCACGCTGTCCCGCTCCATGAAAACGCCCGCATTGCCGATGAGGCCTCAGCGTGCCGAGGCTATTGACCGTGACGGTACCGGTACGCAGGATGCGATTACCGAGAATTTCGGCGTCCGCTATTGATAGCGGGGGAAACCAATATTTTTATATATAGTAACGCCAGTTGATGTTGGGGAAGATGTTGTCACGCCATTCGCAGTTGGCTAGAAAGGCCTCGTCTATTCGATTGGATTTGATTTGGTCGTGGAGTCGACCGAAACGCAGGAGGTGGTCTTTGGTGCGCTTGACGGCGTAGGGGACCATGGTGCCGGTCTTCATGATGAAGGCCCAGTCGCTGGATTGCGCCAGCAGCAGTTCGCGGGCCGCTTGTTTCATGGCGCGGTCGGTCAGGCCGTGGCAGTCGCGGAACTGGCGCGCCAGTTCGGTCATGCGGCGGGCGGCGACGTGCAGGTGCGGGTAAATCCACGCGTTGCTGCCCTCAAGCCAGACGTTCCAATAACCCTCGGCGCCCCAAGAGGACGCTGACGGGGTGGTCACTTGTTGCGCGGGGTATTGTTCCAAATACTCGGCGGGGGTGATGGTTTTGAAAACGTTTTGGTCGCAGGCGATTTTGCGGAGCAGGAAATTCAGGAAGTCGGGGCCTTCAAACCACCAGTGGCCGTATAACTCGGCGTCGTAGGGCGAGAGGACGATAGGGGGGACGGTGAGCCGCGCGGCGAGGTGCTCGATTTGTTTCTCGCGGTTGAACATGAAGTGGCCGGCGTGCGCGGCGGCGCGGTCGCGGGCGACTTCGGGGAGATACGGCTCTTTCCACTCGGATTTGCCAGTGATGCGGTGATATTTCAAGCCGGTGAATTTGCGGAGGCCGTTGGATTGGATGTAAGGCTTGATGTAGTCGAAGTCGAGGTCGTAGCCGATGTCGCGGTAAAAATCGCGGTAATAGACGTCGCCGGGGTAGCCTTCCTTGGAACTCCAGACTTGGCGGCTGGATTCGAGGTCGCGGGCGAAGGCGGCGGGGCCGGCGGGGGTGAAGACGGGGGCGAATACGCCGTTGCGCGGGCGGTGGTCGGCGTAGAGGACGCCGTGGGTGTCCACGATGAACCAGCGGATGCCGGCCTCGCGCAGGAATTTCTCGATGCCAGGGATGTAGGCGCACTCGGGGAGCCAGATGCCGCGCGGGTCGCGGCCGAAGCATTCGCGGTAGTGGTCGCGGGCAATCATGATTTGCGCGCGGATGGCCTCGGGGTACTCGGCCATCAGCGGGAGGAAGCCGTGGGTGGCGCCGCAGGTGATGATTTCGAGCTTGCCGGCGTCTTGGAATTTTTTGAAGGCGCCGACCAAGTCGCGATGATATTTTTCGACGAAGACCTCGTGGCAGTTCAGCAGGCGGTGATGATAGAACCACGCGACGTGGTGGAAATAATTGTCGTGCTCGGTGCGCTTGATTTCCTTGACGCTCAGCTCGATGAGTTTGTCGAGGTTGGCGAGGTAGCGCTCTTGCAGCAACGAGTCGCGGAGCATGGCGCAGAGCGGCGGGGTCATGCTCATGGTCAGCCGGAAGTCCACGCCGTCGTTGAGCAGACCGTCCATCATGTTGACGAGGGGAATGTAGGTCTCGGTGATAGCCTCGTAAAGCCAGTCTTCCTCGAGGAAATCGTCGTATTCGGGATGGCGCACGAACGGGAGGTGGGCGTGCAACACGAGGGCTAGATAACCTTTGGGCATGGGGGTAGCGTAGCGGGGAAACTCGGTAGCACAAGGATTAATTCCCCTTCCGTGAAGGGGTGGACGCGGAGCGGACGGGGTAGTTCAG
>JAISCS010000131.1 GCA_031265365.1 Verrucomicrobiales bacterium | reverse complement strand
AATGTGTTAAGCAAACCTCCAATGCCGACTTTAATACCCCGCCAACCCGCATAAATTGCGGACTTTCGCGCTTTTTCGCGGTTATTCGCGCTTTGGAACTCTGTGCTCTTGGCCTTGTGCCATGCCCCGGCGCGAGCAAATTCCCCTCTCGTAGAGGGGTGGCGGCGAAGCCGACGGGGTGTTTCAGCATTTAGGGAAATTAGAAAGCTGAAATTAGAAAGCTGAAATTATTTCTGTTTTCAGCTTTCGGCTTTCCACTTTTGTCTTTCTGCTTTCCCCGGCCCCAAACTTTTTAACCGCAGTGAAAGAAACAGCTTGTGCCTGGCGATATTCGGGATAACGTCGAATGGTAAACCCAACTTTTTTATGGAACATAATTTCTTCGACTCCAGCCGGGTCATCTCCGTGATTCTGGGAGGCGGCGCCGGAACCAGATTATTCCCGCTCACCAAGGAGCGGGCGAAGCCCGCCGTGCCGCTCGCCGGCAAGTACCGGCTGGTGGATATTCCCATCAGCTTGTGCATCAACAGCGGCTTGAAGCGCATCTTCCTGTTGACGCAATATCTCAGTTCCTCGCTGCACCGGCACGTGTACCAGAGTTTCAGCTTCGACGATTATTATCCGTACAACTTCATCGATGTGCTCGCGGCGACGCAGAACAGCGAGATGAGCGGCTGGTACCAAGGCACTGCCGACGCGGTGCGCCAGAACATCCGGCATTTGTCGAACCATGAGCATGACCTTGTGCTCATCCTCAGCGGCGACCAGTTGTACCGGATGGATTATCGCAAAATTCTCGCGCAACACGTCAAGACCGGCGCGGACATCACCGTCGCGACGATACCGGTGTCGCGCGAGCCGGCGAAAGGGTTTGGCATTATGCAGGTGGACGACAGCCGGCGCATCACGCGCTTTGTCGAGAAGCCGAAGGACGACGCGTTGCTGGACCCGCTGCGCATCAGCGAGGCGACGCGCGAGCAGTTGTCCGGCCACCAGGCGGGCGATTTGTACCTCGCCTCGATGGGCATTTACGTGTTTAACCGGCAGGTGCTGGAAGAAGTGCTGTTCGACATGAGCAACACCGACTTCGGCCGCGACATCATCCCGAAGTCCATCGCGGACAAGAAAGTGTTTTCCTACATTTACCAAGGTTACTGGGAAGACATCGGCACCATCAAGGCGTTCTACGACGCCAACCTCGACCTCGCCAACCCCGTGCCGCAGTTCGACTTCTACAACAGCGACTCGCCCATCTACTCGCAGCGGCTGACGCTGCCCGCGAGCAAGGTCATCGCCAGCCGCATTGAGAAGGCCGTGCTGTCCGAGGGCAGCATCATCTCCAACGCCAGCATCGTCCACTCCATCATCGGCATCCGCAGCCGCATCGAGGCGGGCGTGGAAATCAAGGACAGCATCATCATGGGCGCGGACTTTTACCAGAACGAGGACGACATGCGCGCGGACTTGAACATCAAGATTCCGCATATCGGCATCGGCGCGAACACGAAAATCAGCGGCGCCATCATTGATAAAAACGCGCGTATCGGCAATAACGTGACCATCAGCAACGAGGGCAAGCCGGCGCGGTTTGACTCGTCGCTGTTCTACATCCGCGAGGGCATCGTGATTATCCCCAAGGGGACGATTGTGCCGGACGGGACGAAGATTTGATGTAACCGAACGGCGGTTCGCGGGTTTGACCACCACACGGAGGGATAAAATGAAACGATGGAACTCTTGGCTGGCGGCGGTGTTCATGCTGACCGTCAGCGGCTGGCCCGCGCGGGCGCAGGACTTGGATGTCATCCGCAGCCCCGGCAACATTGACCTCAGCCGAATCACCGACGCTTTTACGCGCAACATGACGTTGCTCGACCGGCACCTGTCCAGCCTGATGCATGACGACGACACGCATGAGTTGATGCAGGTGGTCATTGGCAAGGCGGGGGACCTTTCCCGCTACTACCGTTCCGGCGGCGGCGCGTCCAAACGGCGGAAATTGCTGGAAGAAATGGAGACGTTGAAACGCCGGCCCAATATCACCAGAAGCGACCAGACGCGGATCGATGAATTAAACAAGGCCATCCAGACGACCGACCCCGACGGCATGTTCGGCAAGGCCCGGAGCGACTTCGGGCAATCGACCGGTGAATTGCAGCGTTACCTCGGCCTGTACCAAACCTCGGACACCAACGTGACCGACCTCATCCGCCTGATACAAGCGCACTTGCAGTATTATCAAACCGCACTGGGGAAATATAGATGAAGACATACCTGCCGGTCCTGGGTTTGCTACTGGGCGCGCCGCTGGCGCTCGCGCAAAATTATCGTTCCACCGTCAGCGGCAGCACCGCCACGGCCAGTGACAGCGCCGCCGCCGCCGCCAGCGCCACGCCGAAAGACAAGGACCGCGACGCCAGCGGCGAGTTCACCCTCGGCTCGCAAGCCGTCGGCAACGTCAACGAGTTGGTCAAAAAAGTGCAGGAGCAAAACGCGCAGGCCACCAAGCGCATTCTTGAAATTGACGCCTACGTCAACCCCATCCTGGGCGAAACCGCCAACCGGTTGTTCGGGGTCCACTCCAACGAATATTTGTTCCTCATGAAACAATCCCTCGCGCGCCGCGCGCCGGCGGTTTTCGGCAAACAACGCGGCGCTGACAATCAGACGCCGGACGGCATCCTGGAATACTTTGACAAGGCCTACGCCGCCATTCAACGCAAGGAATTTTGGTTTGGCCGCGAGGAGAGCTTGGTACCGCTTGACAACCAACTTTACCAAATGATGAAGACCGACGTGTTGGCCGCCATCGCCAAGCGGTCCGACGGCGAAAAAATCACCGCCATGCTGACCGAGCGCGAGACATTGCTCAGTCGCCTGAACACCAACCTGCCGTTGTTCAACTATTTGCAAGAGCGGCGCGAGTGGTGGAAAACTTATCCCGACTACATGAAGACCGTCGAGCAAGAATCGCAAGGCATTGAAGCCGAAATCCGACCCGGCGGCGGCGGTGGTCCGGGTGGTGGGCGAGGCGGCGGCTGGGGTGGTGGCGGCGGCTGGGGTCGCGGACGGTAATAGTGCTTCAGTTTGCGGAAATTAACGCAAAGGCGCAAAGATTTATTCCCTTTCCGTGAAGGGGTGGCGGCGTGAGCCGACGGGGTAGTTCATCATTCGCAACGAAGCCGCCGGCCAACTGATTTTCACCAACGCCACCCTGTCCTCGCGTGACGGTGTGATATTTGACAACGCCGCTGCCAGTGAGACGGTGTTGAACAACGTCACCGTCACCACGCCGACCGTCAACCGGCATTTCACCATCGCGACCGGCGTGTACACGTTCACCGGCAATGGCACGCTGGATTTGGATTACGGCACCGTCATTATCAGCGACGCGCTGAGTTACGCGAACGAGACCGGCGAGTTTCAGTTGATTGACACCGGCTTGTTAAGCAATCTGTCCCTTGGCAATAACTGGCTGACCGGTTTCATCAAGAGCGATAACATTTGGACCAACACCGATAACAGTGCCATCTTTTTCGACAGCACCAGCGGCATCCTGAACGTCACGCAAATCCCCGAACCGACGACTTGGGCGCTGTTGCTGACCAGTGCCGGCTTGCTCGCCCTCCTGCACCGGCGCCGCTGACCTATGCATTTCATTATAACAAGGGCAGACTAGTTCGTCATCCCTTCGGCATGCTCAGGGCAGGCTCTGAGTTTGTGACCGTACCGCTGAAACACCCCGTCGGCTACGCCGCCACCCCTCTACGAGAGGGGAATTTGCGTGTGCGGGGGGCAGAGTTGGTGAGGGGGGTGTTGTTGGTGATGCCATCGTCAGCGGCGGGGAACTGAAAAATATCGCTTGCCTGATTACTAATTTTTTAGTAGATACTAGCTCCATAGTATGAAACCGTCCAAATTGGAGTTGCAAATTCTCGCGCTGTTGTGGGAGCGCGGGGCGTCCACGGCGCGCGAGGTGCTGGAACATATGCCCGATGGCAAGTGTCGCGCGTACACTAGTGTGTTGACTATGTTGCAGGTGATGTTCAAGAAGGGGCTGGTCCGGCGCACGCGCGAGGGGGTGACTGACCGCTGGCGGCCGGCGCAGCCGCGTAAAAAAATCCTCGGTAATTATTTCGGTGAACTTACCGCGCAAATTTTCGGCGGCAATCCGGCGGCGGTGTTGCAGCATTTTCTTGAAGCCACCAATGTTGACGACGCGGAACTCGCCGCGATTGAGCGCGTTATCAGGGAATACAAAAGGGGCAAACGATGAACCCGCTGACGGTCTCCTTATTGCACTCGCTCTGGCAGGGCGCGGTGCTGTGGCTGGCGCTGACGGTGGGGTTGCGGTTGTTGCCGGCGCGCGCTGCCAACGCGCGTTACGCTCTCGCCACCGGCGCGCTGGCGCTGACGGTGCTGGCGTGGTTGCTGACTTGGGCGTGGCTGGGGCAGTCGCCGACGGTGACTGTTCCTGCCGCGCCGCCAGTGTCAACGTCAGCGGAAGTTTTTTCGGCCACACTGTCAACGCCAGCGCCAATCCCGCAATTTGACCAACATTCAAACCTAACAAGCCCGGCAAACTTTCCGTTACCGCTTCCGTGGGACAAAATTTTTACCGCTGGTTGGTTGCTGGGCGTGGCCGGCGGGTTTTGGCGCATGGCGTCGTCACTGTCGGCGGCGCGGCGGTTGGTTGCCGGCGCCGCGCCGGTCGCCGCCGCCGCGTGGGTGGCGGAGTTCGAGCGGTTGCGCGCGACGTTGACGGCGCGGACGGAAATCTTGCTCCGCAGTTCCGCGCAAATTTTGTCGCCGTGCGTCGCCGGGCTGTGGCGGCCGGTCGTGCTGGTGCCGGCGGGCATGTTGACGGGGACGCCGCCGGAGTTGTTGCGCGCCATTCTCGCGCACGAACTCGCCCACATTCGCCGCCGCGACTGGCTGGTGAATTTGTTCCAACTGGG
>JAISCS010000014.1 GCA_031265365.1 Verrucomicrobiales bacterium | reverse complement strand
AATGTGTTAAGCAAACCTCCAATGCCGACTTTAATACCCCGCCAACCCGCATAAATTGCGGACTTTCGCGCTTTTTCGCGGTTATTCGCGCTTTGGAACTCTGTGCTCTTGGCCTTGTGACCCTGACCCTTGCGCGAGCAAATTCCCCTTCCGTGAAGGGGTGGCGGCGGAGCGGACGGGGTAGTTCAGCGTTTCGGCGTCCCCGCAGGGGGCGAATAACCGCGCCCAGCATTTCATTACAACATTGGCAGAGTACCCCGTCATCCTGAGTGAAGCGCCGCAGGTGCGTAGTCGAAGGAGCGGTTTAGTGAACGTCAGCGGATTAGCCGTCATCAGCCTATTGTTCCGTGCTTGGCGCTCCTTCGACTGCGGCCCCTTCAGGGCTGCGCTCAGGATGACGGAGGACTCTGCCAATGTTATGATAAATTACCGTAGTTCGCCTCCTGCGGGGCATCAGCCCTTCCATGAAGGGAGCGCGGCAAATCAATCAAAAGTGCATTATATAACTGACGATGCCGCGCGGAGGGAGGGTCACGGTCAGCACGCCGGTGGGTAGTGGTTGCGGGGGGGCGGTCGGGCGCTCCAGGAGGTCGACGGGGTGGGCGCGCGCGGGGGTGCCGAGCAAGGGGTGGAGGTCGACGGTCGCGGGGGCCGGGGTGTCGAGGGTGTTGCACAGGCGCAGGAGCAGACCCTCGCCCTCGGCGGGGCGTTTGAGCGCGCTGACGCTGACGCCCGCGCCGCTGACGGTCACGAGCGCCGCTTCCGCCGGCAGGTCGCCGCCGTGCGCGGAGGTGCCCATGAGCAACAGCGGGTGGTTGAAGGCTTGCGCTTTGGCGGTGAGGCTGGCGCGGTCGGTGGCGCGGGGCACCGGCTCGAAGGCGAAGGCGGCTTGGTGTTGGCCGAGTTCGGGGAACGGGTCGGGGTCGTAGGCGCTGCGGATGAGGTTGACGCGCAGGGTGCCGCCGGCGAGGGCGTGGCCGTATTTGCAGTCGTTGAGCACCAGCAGCGCGGCGGGCGCGGTCGGGGATTCCACCAAGGCCCAGCGTTGCGCGGGCACTTCCTTGTCGGCGCGGACTTGGCGGGTGATGGCGCCGAAGGGGACCTCGTACGTCGCCACCGCGTCGCGCAACGCGGTGCCGGCCGCGAGCCGCAAGTTGGGGACTCCCGTCGCCGCGGTGCCTGCCTCCAGCCAATCGGCGTTAAAAGTCAGGCGCAGTTGGCGCGAGCCGGCGTCCAACCGCCACAGCAGGGTGACGGTGGAGCGGGCGACGCGGTACACGGCCTCGATGGTGAGGTGCAGCGGCCCGGTGGCCACGGGGCGCAAGCTCACCAGCGCCGGCACGACCTCCGGCCCCGCCGAGTTGATGACCCAGGCGTTCATCGGCCCGCTCCGCTCGACGGCGTATTCCAAGCGCAAGCCCGCCGGGTCGAGCAACTCCGCGCCGGTCTCCTTGTCGAACAACGACGTCACGCGCCCATCGGCGGGGTCGAACGCCACACGCAACCGCTCGTTCTCCATGCCGACGGCGGGGCGTTCCTTGCGGGCGTAGGGGCAATGGTGCGCGGCCTCGGCCAGCCACACGCGCTGCGGCGGCGGCTCCGGCGCGATGTCGGCCAACCGCTCGCGGAACACGACAGTGGTGTAACCGAACGCCGGCACGGTGACGGCGGCGGCGTAGATTTGCTTGGCGTGGCCCCAGTCGGCGGGGGCGCAAGTATGGCCGGCCACGAGGGTCAGCCGTTGCACCGGCAGCGGCGCGCCGGCGGCGGTGCACGCCGCGAACTCCATCCGCTGAAACTCGCCGGCGGTCTCCGCGAACTCCCGGTCCCACAGCGTGAACGACACCGTCTCCGCGCGCGCCGCGCCGGTCAAGTTGACGATGACGAAGGGCCGCGCCGGCGAGCCTTCGTGCCCGTGCGCCTGCCCGTATGAACCCTCCGCCGCGCCGATGCCCGCGCCCGCGCCGCGCCCGTCCAACAAATGCGTCACCGGCGCCGTCACTCGCGCCGCGCCGCCAGCCGCGTCGTCATCCGCGCCACCGGGCCCGCCAGCGGTGTCCACCCGCGCGGCCAACTCGCGCAACAACCGCGCGGTGGTCGTGGACGTGAACGCCATCGTCTCCTGGAACTGCCCGTGCGCGTACAAGCGCGCATCCCGCACGCACGAGCCGGGCAAAATATCGTGGAAATGCATGAACAACACCCGCCGCCAGCTCGCGGCCAACTCGTGCGCCGGCACCGTCACCGGCAGCGCCAGCCCGCGCGCCAGCGCGGCGGCGGTCTCCACCTCCTGCATCCGCGCCTCGCCGATGCGGTTGGCGCGCTTGACCAACGTCTGCGTCGTATAACAACCGCCGAACTCCACATTCAACTCATCGGCGATGACCGGCAGCCCCGCGCCATGTTGCTCCAACCACTCGAAATAACCCCGCGCCGGCCCCAGCGCCAGCGTCGGGAACACCGGCCACCGCGCCATCTCGCGCGCGAACAACAAATCGCGCCGCGTCGGCCCGCCCCCGTGGTCGCCCACGCCATACACCAACAACGCGCCATCCCGCCCCTGCCGGCGCGCGCGCCACACCGCCGCCAGCACCTGCTCCGGGTCGATGATGCCGTTATAACCGGCGTACTGCGCGTTATGCGCCAACACCCGCGCCCCATCCGGCCCCTGCCACCAAAACGCCTCCGGCACCGGCTGGCGCAAATCCCCCGGCCGATGCAAGAACACATACCGCACCCCGCCCTGCGCCAAATACGACGGCGTGGTCGCGGCGAAGCCGAACGTATCCGGCGCCCAATCAATCGCCACCTCCTCCGGCGCCAGGCCGAACAACTCCCGCATATACGCCCGCGTCTGCAACAAATGCTGCGCCAGCGCCTCGGCCCCGGCGAGGTTCGCCTCATTCTCCACCCAATGCGAGGCGGTGACCTCCCAGCGCCCTGCCCGCACAAACGCGGCGATGCGCGGCAACAACGCGGGGTCATAATCCTGCACAATCTGATAAATACTCGCCTGCGACTGCGAAAAACAAAACTCCGGGAACTCCTCCAACAACGCCAGCACCGTGCGGAAACTATCCAGCACCACATTCACCGTCTCCGGCCAACCCCATAACCAATTCATATCCACATGCGCGTGGCCGACGCACCGCACCGTGAACTTTTTCGCCGCCGCCGCCAGCGGGCGCAACCCCTCCTCCACCTCCGCGGCCACCCGGCACCCATCGGCCCAATCCGCCTCCCCCGCGCGCGCCACCAACGCGGGCCACGCCGCGTCCGCCTCCGGCTGACGCGCCAGCCACGCGGCGAAGCGCAACTGCTCGCGCGCGCGCAGCCACGCGGCATCATCATGCCACCGCGCGATTTTTCGTGATTGTTCCAAAGCCGCCAGCGATAACGTGGGAAGGGTCATAAGCGCGCGATTATAATCAACCGCGCCCGCGAAGCAAAAAGAAAATAATTCCCTGCTGTTAGCAGTGGCAGCGCTGACGCCGGCCTCCCTCCACCGCCCATGCCCCGGCGTGAGCTAATTCCCCTTCCGTGAAGGGGTGGCCGCGGAGCGGACGGGGTAGTTCAGCGTTTAAGGGAAATTGGAAAGCCGAAAGTAGAAAGCAGAAATTATTTCTGTTTTCAGCTTTCTGCTTTCAGCTTTCGTCTTGCG
Source organism: Verrucomicrobiales bacterium (assembly GCA_031265365.1). GTDB lineage: Bacteria > Verrucomicrobiota > Verrucomicrobiia > Methylacidiphilales > JAAUTS01 > JAIRPN01. Next base: position 9,926 of record JAISCS010000014.1, on the reverse strand, counting down.
CCTGTCCCAACGCTGAACTACCCCGTCGCTCCGCGCCACCCCTTCACGGAAGGGGAATTATTAAGCGCTTACCTCACGCCACCGCCATTCCACTGTTCACGGGATAGAACCAGAAAATAATTCCCCGCTCGAAGAGGGGTGGCGGCGTGAGCCGACGGGGTGTTTCAGCGTTCGGCTTTCAGCTTTCCAATTTCCATAATCCCCTGCCACTAGATGTTTACCCGACTACTCCATCGCACCGATGCCCAGCGCGCGTTTTTATCATCCATTCGCGCCCGCACCTTTCTCCGGTGCGCGAAAGTTTCTCCCCGGTGCACGCGCACCCGTCAAAGGTACGTCTGCACCTCTCTCCGGTGCGCGCATACCTAACACCCCTCCCCAGCCGCGCATTATCCCGCCAACCACCGCTCCGCCTCAATCCCCGCCATGCACCCCGCGCCGGCGGCGGTGATGGCTTGCCGATACACCGCGTCCGCGCAATCACCCGCCACAAACACCCCGGCCACATTCGTGCGCGCCCCCTTGACGGGCACAATGAAGCCCGCCCCATCCATGTCCACCGCGCCCTTGAACAACCGCGTGTTGGGCACTTGCCCGATGGCGACGAACACCCCCGCGCACGCCAGCGTCGACCGCGCGCCGGTCTTGACTTGACGCAACGCCACGCCCGCCACCCGCTCCCCCGCGCCGCCCGTCACCCGCTCCACCACCGTGTCCCACACCGGCTGGATTTTCGGATTGGCCAACGTGCGCTCCGCCAGCACCCGCGCGGCGCGCAACCGGTCGCGGCGATGGATGAGATACACGATGGAACCGAAACGCGTCAAATAATTCGCCTCCTCGCACGCCGAATCGCCGCCGCCGACGACCACCAGCGGCTGCGCGCGGAAGACCGGCAACGCCCCGTCGCACGTCGCGCAATACGTCACCCCCCGGCCCTCCAACTCCCCTTCCCCCGGCACGCCGAGGCGCCGGTGCGCCGCGCCGGTGGCGATAATCACCGACTTGGCGAGGACCTCCCGCCCGTCCACCACCAGCGCCAGCGGGCGGCGGCTGAAATCCACCTGTTCCACGACGCTCATATACCGCACCCGCGCGCCGAAGCGCTCCGCCTGCTCCTGCATCGCCATCATCAACGCGCCGGCGTCCACGCCCTTGCTGAAGCCGGGGAAGTTTTCCACCACCGTCGTCGTCGTCAACAACCCGCCCGGTTGCGTGCCGGTGACCACCAGCGGCTGAAGATTCGCGCGTGCGGTGTAAATGGCCGCCGTCCATCCGGCGCAACCGGAACCGATAATCACCACATTTTCCATGCGCTTTGTTATAGGGAGAATCACCGGCGGCGCCAGTTTTTTATGCTTCCCCCGCCGGGAAAGCGCGCTAACGTGGAGGCCATGACCCAGCCCGACAAATTTGAAGAAATCTTCCGTTTGCAAGCCATCCTGAACCGCCGCATCGGCGTCAACCTGGAACACCTGCCCGACGCGGACAAGGCCAAGTGGGTGTTGAACTACACCCGCGCCATGTCGCAAGAAATGGCGGAGTTGATTGACAGCGTGCCGTGGAAATGGTGGGCGAAGTACCAGCGTTTCGACGAGCAAAACGCGCGGGTCGAAGTCATCGACCTCTTCCACTTCCTCGTCTCCCTCGCGCAAACGCTAGGCATGACTGCCGACGATGTATTCCAAGCCTACGTCAAAAAGAACGAAGTCAACCACCAGCGTCAAGCCAGCGGCTACGTCGAAAAGGACGAGAACGATTCCAAGCACATCTGAAGCCCCCCGCCGCCAACCAATTCCCCTCCCGTGAAGGGGTGTCGGCGCGAGCCGACGGGGTAGTTCAGCGTTAAAAAAAAGCAGAAAGCCGAAAGCTGAAATTATTTCTGTTTTCGGCTTTCTGCTTTCCCCCCACTTACTTGTTCTTATTCAAGATTGCCTTGATTTGCGCCGAGGACAACGTTTCCTGCCCCCACATCATATCGTCCTTATTTTGCAGCACCACCTTGCCGCTATAACTCCCCAGCTCGGTCAATTCCCTGCCCTGATACAACTTGCCATCATCCTGATACCTCCGGCGCCAATCCTGCGCGGTGAACGTCCTTTCACTGTCGCGGTCGGCGCGCTGGTCGAGCACCTTGCTGGAAAACGGCTGCCGGTCTAAGTCAAAAACCTGGTCCGTGGCGAAATTCTGATTGGTCGGCGTGTTGAAATTACCGCCGAACCCCCTGAACGCGCCGGTCTGAAACTGCTTGGCGAACGCATTGTTGGGAAAGGAAAAATTATTCGTATGGCCCGTCAGCCCGGCGCTCTTGGTATTAAACATCTTGGTATTGAACGCGGCGGCGTCGAAAGTCTTGTTGGCCATGCTACTCACCTTGGTTCTCGCGTCCTTAAGCTGCAACGCGAACCTTGAGTTTTCCGGCAACGGCGCGGACACCTCCTCCTGCGCCATCACCGTCACCGTCAGCGTCAGCAACAACAAAATTGAGCGTCCCGTCTTCATCATCAACGAAGAACATAGCATAAACATCCCCCGCCCGCCAAGCCCCAAAACCCACCGCGCCGGGCGCTGGCCCCCGGCCTAGCCCGGAGGCCAGCCAAGGGGCCGCCCGCCGAGGACGTGGAGATGCAAATGCGGTACCGTCTCGCCACCGTCAGCGCCGTTGTTGATGACGACGCGGTAACCGGTCCCGGCCAGCCCCTCCTTGCGCGCGACTTCCGCCGCGGCCAGCAACAACCGGCCCAGCAGCGCGTCACGGTCGGCGGGCACCTCGGCCAGGCGGTCGAAGCGTTGCTTGGGGATGACGAGGAAGTGCGCGGGCGTCTGCGGGTTGATGTCGCGGAAGGCCAGCAACTCGTCGGTCTCATGAATGATTTGCGCGGGGATTTCGCGGGCGATGATTTTCTCGAATATGGATTTTTGCATGATAATTTTCCTGGCGGACGGTCCGCGTCAAGGGTGCAGACTTTGCACCTCCTCGACGAATTCGTTGATGTCCTTAAACTTCCGGTACACCGAGGCGAAGCGCACGTAGGCGACTTCGTCCAGTTGCCGGAGCGCGCGCATGATGGCCTCGCCGATTTCCGGCGCGGCGATTTCGCCATTGCCGCGCTTCTCCAATTCATCGGTGACACGGTCGGCGGTGGCCTCCAAGGTCTCGCGGCTGACGGGGCGTTTCTCGCACGCCTTGAGCAACCCGTTGAGGATTTTTTTGCGCTCGAACATTTCATAACGCCCATCGCGCTTGCGGACGCGCAAATCCTCGCGCTCGATTTCCTCGTAAGTGGTGAAGCGGTGGCCGCAAGCCAGGCACTCGCGGCGGCGGCGGATGGCGGCGCCGTCCTTGAGGGGGCGCGAGTCAATGACGCGGTCGTCCATGTTGTTGCAGCGCGAGCATTTCATGTCTGGGGCGACGACCTTAGCCGCCCCGGCCCTTCGCGGCAACAAAAAAGCGGAGACATCGCTGTCTCCGCTTTCATTGGTCGAAAAAGTTATTTCTTTTTCTTAACCGGTTTCTTCACCGCCTTTTGGGGGGCTGCTTTCTTCACCGCCTTTTTGACCGGTGCTTTTTTGACTGCTTTTTTCGCAACAACCTTTTTTGCCATTCTGAATCACCCCCTTTCGTGTTTAATTAACATTCTGTCGTCTCCGCACAGAATTAACAAGGAGTTAAAATCAAATGCCGTAATCGTCAACATTTTTTTGCATGATTGACCAAAATTTTTTGCGCCGACTTTTTACGCGGATTGATTATTTAACTTAAAGTGAACAATAATTCCACACGAATTCCACGCTGCGAGAGGAGAATTTTTTACGCTGCCGCCAAGAACAACCTCACCGACCATGACCTTCGTGCGAGCCAATTCCCCTCTCGAAGAGGGGTGGCCGCGAATGCGGACGGGGTGTTTCAGCGTTCGGTGCTGTATCCCCGTTAACGCTGGAACACCCCGTCACGCCGCGCACCCCTCTACGAGTGGGGAATTTGCCGGCGCAGACTGGCGGGGAGGATGTGCAATTCGTCGCGGTACTTGGCGACGGTGCGACGGGCGAGGACGATGCCTTTTTCGCGCAACAGTTCGACGATGCCGCTGTCCGAGAGCGGGTGGCGGGGGTCCTCGCGGGCGATGATTTCCCCGACGGTGTCCTTGACGCTGGTGTTGGCGAGGTTGTGCCCGTCGCTGGTGGTGTAGCCGGAGGTGAAGAAGTATTTGACGGGAAAAACGCCCCACGGGGTCTTGACGTATTTGTTGGCGGCGGCGCGGCTGACGGTGGTTTCGTGGACGCCGACGGCGGCGGCGACTTGGTTCATCGTCAGCGGCTTGAGGTGGCTGACGCCGTGGTCGAGGAAATCAGTTTGCCGACGGGCGATTTCGTTGAGGATGTTGGTCATGGTCTGCTGCCGTTGGTGGAGGCTGCGGATGAGGAATTTACCGGCGCGAATGCGCTCGCGGAGGTATTCCCGCAGTTCCTGATCGCCGCGCGGCGCGCCGAGTAGGTCCTTGTAAGTGTCGTTGACGCGGAGGCGGGGGATGGGGTCGCTGTTGAGGACGACGGACCACCCGCCGCCGCTGTCGTTGACGAAGACGGCCTCGGCTTGGACGATGTTCTGGGGCTGCTCGGCGGAGTAGGCGGCGCCGGGGTGCGGGGAGAGTTTGCCGATGGTCTCGGCGGCGGACTGGACACGCTCAGGGGTGGTTTGGTATTGGCGTGCCAGTTCGGTGTAGCGTTTGCGGGCGATTTTTTCAAGTTCCCTGCCGGCCAAGGCCACGGTCAGCGGGTCGGTGATACGGCGCTGGCGCAATTGGATGAGCAGGGATTCTTTCAAGTCGCGCGCGCCGACGCCGGCGGGAGTGAAGGTCTGGATGAGCGCCAGCGCCCTTGCGACGGTGGACGGCTCAAGGTTGGCGCGGACGGCGATTTCGTCCAGCGTCAGCGGCAGGAAGCCGTCGTGGTCGAGGTTGCCGATGATTTCCTCGCCGGCGGCCAAGATGGACGGGTTGTTGGTGGCGAGGGTGAGTTGATTATGCAGATGGTCGGCGAGGGTTTCGACGGCGGCCTGCGAGTCGAAAAAGAAATCGCGCTTTTTCTGCCGCTCGCTGTTGGTGGCGTGGCTCTGGGGGAAATACTCGCTCCAGTCGTCACGGGTGGCGGCGGGTTCCGGCGTGGCGTCGGCGGCGGTCTCGCCGTCAGCGTCAGCGACCTCGTCGCGCTCCTCCTGCTCCTCCAAGGCGGGGTTGTTTTGCAACTCCCGTTGAACCAGCGAACGCAACTCCAACACCGGCGCCTGCAAGAGTTGCAACGACTGCTGCATCTGCGGCGAAAGAGTTTGGCCAAGCGAAAGATTTTGCTGTAAACTTAATTCCACCATTACATAATAATCAAAATTGACTTGCGGGCATTAGGCAAGCAGAAAGCGTGCCGGACGAACATGAGCTATTTACGAATGACCATTTTGGCGAGCGGCAGCGGGGGCAATTGCGCGCTGCTGGAGACGGCGCACACGGCGGTGCTGGTGGACGCTGGGTGGAGCGGGAAGAAAATCATCGAGACGCTGGCGCTGGCCGGCAAAAGCATCGCGGACATCAGCGCGGTGGTGCTGACGCACGAGCATTTCGACCACACGAGCGGGCTGCCGGTGCTGGCGAACCGGCACCAGCTGCCGGTGTACGCGAACGCGCTGACGGTGAAGGCGGCGCGGGCGCAGGTGCCGAAGTACCACGGCTGGCGCGTCTTCGAGACCGGCGGCGAGATTGAGGTGGGCGACCTGCGCGTGGAAAATTTCACCGTGCCGCATGACGCCTACGACCCGGTCGGGTTCGTGATTCGCGGCGCGGGGCGGTCCATCGGCTTCCTGACCGACTTGGGGTACGCGACGCGGCTGGTGCTGGACCGCGTGAAGGGCGTGGATGCGCTATTGTTGGAGGCCAACTACGACCTGAACCTGTTGCGCGCCGACCCCAAGCGCCCGTGGCCGACGAAGCAACGCATCATGGCGCGGCACGGGCATTTGTCGAACGCCGCCGCCGCCGAGGTGGCGGCGCGAGTGGCGCACGCGGGGCTGGAGCATATTTTTCTCGGTCACAAAAGCTCGGACTGCAACACGCATGAGCTGGCCGAGGCCGCGGTCGGCGCGAAGTTGCGGGAGATCGGCGCGACGCATGTCCGGCTGTGGCGGACTCACCAGAAACAAGCGTCGGAGACGCTGACGCTGGAGAGCCGGTTATCGGATTTGAACCGATGACCCTCTGATTACAAATCAGATGCACTACCACTGTGCTAAACCGGCGTGGAATTATTGAACAAACCTATAATACATGCACCTCGGAGGCTTGACAAGCCTGTTATATCCTTGTGTTTATCAGCCTTTCATTGTGACAGAGTCAACTTCCAAGAATGCTTATGCTTGTTTATGCGTGGTTGACAACGAGCGACTGAAATGTGGCAACTTAGGATATTTAATATATAAAGCATTATATAAGCGAGGTGATGATAGTAGTTGTCCTTCAGGATTAAGCAACAGAGACAAAGCTCGAGACAATTTTGGGAAAAACTCTAATATGGGTGGAGCAGATCCAAATAAGGGTAAGAAACCTAGGGCAAATCGACCTTCAAAAGTCTGTACAAGTCTGGTGATGGTGATGAAGTAGGAGGATGAGCAATCGCTATGAATTAAGCGAAGATCAATGGCAGCAAATCAAAGACTTGTTACCGGGCAAAGTAACAGATCCGGGACGCAGTGGCGGTGACAACCGTAATTTCGTCAATGGCGTGCGGTGGGTCTTGCGCTCGGGAGCTTTCTGGCGGGATTTGCCATCCCGTTACGGCAAGTGGCAAACCATGCATCAACGCTTCAGCCGGTGGGCGCACTGGGAGGTGTGGGAGCGGGTGTTTGCCGATTTGGTCAAAGACCGACGCAATGAATACCTGATGTTCGATGCAACTATCGTCAAAGCCCACCAACAAGCGTTGACCCGAATAATCCTGTGCAGCGGCTGTCGTTTCGGGTGCTGATTCCTGAGTATTTGCAGGTGCGGCCGACGGCGGTGTTTTGGTCGGCGGGGGAAACAATCTCGCGGCGCGCGCTGACGGTGCGGGTGCCGGAGGGTGTGCCGGCGGCGGTGTCGCTGCGGGTGGCGAGCAAACATGTGCGGTTGAAGCTCACGCTTGGCGAGGTGCGGAAGGGGCGCGTGTATGAGTTGTGGGTGGAACCTAGGCGGTTGGATGAGCGTTTTCGGGAGGAAATTGTGCTGGAGGCCAGGTTTGCGGGTGTCGGGAGCCGGCGGGGCACGGCGTATGTTTATGTCAAATGATTGGTTGGGGAAAGTTTGTTTGGTTTGTTGAGTTGGCGCGGGGGCGCGTTGGTTGAATAGCGATTTTATTCCGTCCGTTGCGCGGTTATTTCTTCACGTAAGGGGGATTTTTAGGTGGTCTCGGTGGAAAATCTGTAATCATTGTTAAATCAGTTGGTTAAGCGGGAAATTGCGCGGGGGCAAAGTCTTGCCGCACCGGTGCGGCAGCATATTGCCGCGCGGCAAAACCTTCCCGCACCGTGCGGGGACATCTTGCCGCACGGCAAGACCTTCCCGCCCCGCGCGGGATGACTTTGCCCCCGCACAAAACCCTCCCGCACCGGTCGGGAAGACTTTGCCGCGGGGCAAGACCGCGCCTGTGGTTGCCGCTTGAGGTTTGTCTCAGCGCCAGCGATTCCCCTTCCGTGAAGGGGTGGCGCGGAGCGACGGGGTAGTTCAGCGTTCGGTTTTGGTACTTCCTTTAACGCTGAACTACCCCGTCCGCTGCGCGGACACCCCTTCACGGAAGGGGAATTTTCACGGCAGGGGAATTTGCTCGCGCGGAAACTGGCGGCGCTGACTGTGACTTCCGCGTCAGCGGTATTATATTTCCTTCCTCATGGAAGGATGCTGGCGCCGTGGCCTCAGTCCGCACGGGATGAACGCGCGTTTGTCAGCGGTTGAGCAGTTTTTGTTTTTCCTCCGCTGAGAGTGAGGATTTTTGCACGGCGGTGGCGGCGGCGGCGGGGTCGGTTTTTTGCCAGCGTTGGAGGAGGTTGCGGACTTGGTTGGTGCGGGCGTTTGCGTCGCTGATGGTTTCGGCCCAAATGTAGGCGCCTTCGGGGTCGCTGTTGGCGACGTGGTCGGTGAAGCGGCGGACGGCGGCGTCGCGCGGGGCGCCGGCGGGCAGGGTTTCCAGCCAGGCGGAGGTTTTGTAGGCGTCGTTGCGCGACCAGTTGCCGGCGAGGTTGGCGTAGGCGTTGTTTTTGCTGTTGCCGTCGGGCATGACGGTAATCCATTGGGCGGCGGCGGCGGGGTCGTTGCGCGCCCAGCCGGAGGCGATGTTGTTGATGAGGTTGGTGCGCGCATCGCCGGCGGGCAGGGCGGTGGCGTAGGCGGCGGCGCCTTGCGGGTCTTGGCGGGCCCATTGCCAGGCGAGGTTATTGAACATGCGGCGCTGGGCCTCGCTGTCGGGCTGGGCTTTGAGCCAGGTGAGGGCGCCGGTGAGATCGTTGCTCGCCCAGTTGGAGAGGAGGTTGGAGAGGAGGTTGTTTTTGGCGTCGGTGTCGGGCAGCGCCTGAGCGTATTGCGCGGCTTCCCGCGGGTTGTTTTGCGCCCATTGCGAGGTGATGGATTGGAGGGCGCTGTCCTTGGCGGTTCCCTCGGTGGCGCTTTCCGCCCACGCGAGGGCGGCCTTGAGGTCGGTGCGCGCCCATTGGTTGGCCAGCGAGCTGATGGCGTTGTTTTTGGCGTCGCCGGCGGGCAGGGTGAGGGCGTAGGCGGCGGCTTCCTGCGGGTTGGCGGAGGCCCAGTGGGAGATGATTTGCTGGAGGGCGTGGCTGCGGGTTTCGGTTTGGGGAATTTTCTCGGCCCACGCGAGGGCGGCGGCGCGGTCGCTCTGCGCCCATTGCATGGCGATGTTCATGACGACACTGTTTTTCTGGTCGCTGTTCGGCATGGTGTCGAAATAGGCGGCGGCGGCCTTGGGGTCTTTGGCGGCGAGGTTGCTGACGATGGCTTGCAGCGCTCTGTTTTTGTCGTTGCCCTCGGGTAGTGAGTTGGCCCACGCGAGGGCGGCCTGGCTGTCCTGTTGCGCCCATTGGCTGGCGACGCTTTGGAAGGCGATGTTGCGCTGCCCGCCGGTGGTGAGTTGCCCGGCGGCTTGGGCGGCGGCGGTGGGGTCTTTGGCGGCCCAGCGCTGGAAGATGGACATGGAACTCCAGCGGTGTTCCTGCGGCAAATCCTTGATGAGCGTCAGCGCGCGGGTGGGGTCGGTGTCGGCGAGTTTCATGGTGACGGCGGCGATAGCGGAGTTGCGCAGACGCTGGTCGGTGAGTTGTCGCGCGCGGGCGAGGGCGTTGTCGGGGTCTTGCTCGGCGAGGGCGCTGAAGGCGAAGCTGATGCCGCTGCCCATCAGCGGGTCGCGGTCTTTTTTCTGCAGGGCGTGGGTTAACAGGCCGTCGGGGTCAAGCTCGGCCCAGCGGCCCATGATGGCGTTGACGGCGAGGAAGCGGTTTTCCAAGCCTTGTTGTTGCGAGCTGCTTTCCAACTCCTTTGCCAGCGCGGGCAGGTCCGCGGCGGTCAGCGTGTCGGCGTAGGCGTAGATGGCGCGCATTTTTTGGTACTGGCTGCCGGTCATGGCGAAAATTTCCGTCAGGCTGCGCGGCGCGGCGGGCGCTGACGGCACGGTCGGCGCCGCGACCGGGCGCGACGCGGGGGCGCTGTCTATGCCAACCGCTGCTGCTACGGCGGCGGCGCGCGCGGCGGGCGCTGGCGTTGCGGCCGGCGCTGATGGTGACGAATCGGGTTGGTTGGCGAGCCAGCCGCCGGCGAAGCCGAGGCCGAGGGCGGGGCCGCTGACGATGAGGGCGAGGGTGGCGGGTTTCATCACCGTCAGTCTGCGGGTTGCGGGGAAAA
>JAISCS010000020.1 GCA_031265365.1 Verrucomicrobiales bacterium | reverse complement strand
CACCTTCGCACCTTCGCACCTTCGCACCTTCGCACCTTCGCACCTTCGCACCTTCGCACCTTCGCACCTTCGCACCTTCGCACCTTCGCACCTTTCTCGCTAATTTCCGGGGAGAATTTTACCCGCTTCGTTCCCCATGCGCTTAACCGTGTCCGCCGGGCCGGTTCCGCCAATGAACTAGACTTTGCCCTTGTGGCAATGACCGTTTGCCTCATTACGAAAACCTTTCTCCAAGTGACGAAAGGTTTCCGTCAAGTTACGAACGCCTTCCGTCATTTGACGAAAGGTTTCCGTCAAATGACGACACTCTTTCGTCAAGTTACGAACGTCTTCCGTCAAATGACGAAAGGCTTCCGTCATTCGACGAAAACCTTTCGTCAGCCGGAGAAAGCCTTTCGTAACTTGACGGAAGCCTTTCGTAACCCCGTTTTTATCAACCTAAACCCCATATAAAACCCCAATCAAAAGGAATCCTTATGTCCACTGAATTCATTAAACCCACTAAACGCAACTACTTGCCCAGCGACGAAGACCACGCCTTCGACTGGCTGGTTAACTTCAAAACCGAACTGCCCCGCTTCGCCGCCATCTTCAACATCGGCGCCACGCAAAGCCAGCAGCTCGTCAACACCACCACCGTTTACGAGCACACCCGCGAGTATGCCGCCAACGCCGCCGATGTTTACCACGAACGCATCGCCAACAAAAACCAAGCCGCCTGGAATCCCCTCGGCACCGAACTCATCATCCGCCCCTTCACCGCGCGGTTGAACTTGGCCAGCAACGAAATCGCCGGCGCCGGCGCCTTGACCTGCGCCGTCACCATCGCCGACATAATCCTGAAAAGCCCCGCCTGCACCAGCGAAGTCAAGGACGCCCTGCGCTTGAACAACCTGCCCAAACACCAAACCGTCGGCAAACCGGAGTTCCGGGTGTTCATTGAAAACAACCAACTGGTCATCGTTTTCGTCAAGGGCGAGTTTGAATATTTAATCGCCAGAATCGACCACGGCACCGGTGCCTTCGACAAAGAATACACCGTCCTGCACAGCCCGTGGCACGACCCGCACCCCCTGCCGGAGGACGAGTCGCAAATCTGGAACGTGCAACTCATCGGCTTTTTGAAGGGCGACCCGGTCGGCATCCCCGGCGACACCATCGTTGTCGGCGCGAAGGCCTACACCGCCAAACACTCGGAAGGAGCGAATTAACCAATAATGAATTATCCGCAGATGACGCAGATTAAAACACAGATTACTTTAACCTAAAAAAATTCTGCGAAAATCTGCGTAATCTGCGGATTAAAAAGAACCAATCTTATGAAAACCTCAATCATGAAGAAACTAATCAATAATAATCGGAACATCGGCGCGATGGTCGCGCTAACGCTGGCGCTGGCGCACAACGCTTTGGGTGATAAGATATGGACCGGCTCCGTTGACAATAACTGGTTCGACAGCGCAAACTGGACCAATCCTACTCAGGATAATAATCAGGTCAACAGCGCGAGCGTTTCCCCCGTATTCAGTGGCAGCGAGGACATAATTAACGCCTTACGCATCTCCGCTGTGGGGACGGGTACTCTGACCATTACCAGCGGCACGTTGGGCGCGAAGTCACTGGTCTCCATCGGCCAAGATGGCGGCGATGGCGTGGTCAACGTGGAAGGTTCCGGTTACTTGAACATCCTTCAAGATAATGGCCGATTATACGTCGGCAATCTTAATAGCGGCACCCTCAACATCCAAGGCAGCGGTAGCGTCAGGGTTAGCGGTACATTCATAGTAGCGAACGGGCAATACAACAACAGTGTCCTCAACATCAGCGGCAACGGACTACTCCACACGGAGGCCAACGCGACCGCCAACGACATTGGCAGTATAGGGAATGGCACTGTCAACATTAGCGACCAAGGAACTCTTTCCTCTCTCAATATCCTCACCTTGGGCCGTCAAAAACAGGGCATCATCAACCTTAATGGCGGCACACTGAAAGCACCCGCACTCAAAAAAGGTGCCGCCGCCGCCACCATCAACGCCAACGGCGGCACCATCATGGCCACCACCGGCACCGACAACTTCCTCGGCGGCGTCGCCCTAAACCTCCAAGCCGGCGGCCTGACCTTCGACACCAACACCAACGACATCACCATCAGCAGCGCCATCACCGGTGCCGACGCCGGTGGCCTGACCAAAACCGGCGCGGGCACGCTACTCCTGACCGCCGCCGGCAACAACTACACCGGCGCCACCGAAGTCAGCGCCGGCACCCTGCAACTCGACACCGCCATCAGCGGCGTCGGAGACCTGCTCCTATCCGGCGGCATCCTGAGCCTCGGCGACGGGGTCGCCCAAACCTTCAACACCCTCACCGTCAGCGGCGCCGTCTCCATCACCTTGGGCACCGGCGCCACGCTCGCTCTCAGCAGCGACAGCAGCTCCACCGACTGGAGCGCCGGCACGCTGCATCTCGACTATGACTTGGTGGACGCGCTGACCTTCGCCGGCTTGAGTGCCGCCCAATGGACCCACATTAACATCCCCGACTACCTCGTAACCGGCCTCGACAACGATGGCAAGCTGACGCTGGTAGCCATCCCCGAACCCTCGGCGGGTGTGTTATTGCTCACCGGCGCGCTGACTTTCGCCGCGTTGTTTTATTTGCGGCTGCGCCGGCGTGCACGGCGCGGGTAACAAACCCGCGCTCCGCAGCTAACGCCTGATGACCTACGGATTGGGTCTGGGCCTGTAACGCTGAAACACCCCGTCGCTCCGCGCCACCCCTCTACGAGAGGGGAATTATTTACGTTCACGCCGAGACAACCTCACAGACCATGCCCCCGCGCCAGCAAATTCCCCTCTCGCAGAGGGGTGGCGGCGCGAGCCGACGGGGTGTTTCAGCGTTCGGCGCTCAGTTCCCCCGAACGCTGAACTACCCCGTCCGCATTCGCGGCCACCCCTTCACGGAAGGGGAATTGGCTCACGCAAGAGACAAGGTCAGTGGGTTGGTTTCAGCGGCAGTGATTCCCCTTCCGTGAAGGGGTGGCCGCGGAGCGGACGGGGTAGTTCAGCGTTAAAAGAAAATTCACAAAACACTGAAACACCCCGTTACTCCGCGCCACCCCTCTGCGCGAATTAGTTCACCGCGCCCGCCACGAGCTTGCCGCTGAGGATGGCGCCTTCGATGGTGGCGGGTAACTCGGTTTGCGTCCAGTCGCCGGCGAGGAAGAAATTGCGCCACTCGGTCGCGGGGCCGGGCCGGAAGTTTTCCACGCCGGGAATGGAGGCGAAGGTGGCGTCGCGGGATTTGTAAACGACGTGACGCAAGATTTTGCCGCCGGCGGTGGCGGGGAAATAACAGTTGATTTCCGACCAGAGCAATTCGATTAGCTCTTGGTTGGGCGTGTCAATCAACTGCCCGGCGGCGCTGATGGTGAGGTAATGACAGTGGCGACCGTCGGCGCCGCGGTTGAAAATCCATTGCACCGGCGAATCCAGCAGGGCGACAAAGGGGTCGCCGCCGGTGACGGGGCAATCCGTTTCCAGCCAGACTGACAGGATGGGCGAGGTCTTGAGCTTTTTCAGTCGCGCTAACAGTGGCGCGGCGGGCGGCAGCAGGGCGCGCAATACGGGGAAGGGGACGGCGCTGACGTAGACATCGGCGGTGACGACCTCACCGTCGGCGAGCCGCAGGCCGCTGACCATGTCGCCGTCAAACAAAATTTCCCGCACGCCGCGATTGAGGTGAATCGTCGAGCCGACGGCGCGCAGGAATTGGTCAAGTTCGGGGTTGAACAATTGGCTCAGGCCCGCGCGGTTCAAATACACGCTGGAGTCGGCCTTGGAGCCGAGCAGACATTGCCGGATGACATTGTACAACAGGCGCGCGTTGGCGGTGCCGACGCCCTCGTTGAGCGCGGCGAGGCAGAACGGTTCCCACAGGCAGCGGATGGCGTTGATGCTCTGGCCGAGCCGGCGCAGCCATTTGCCGGCGTTCTCGTCGGAGTAGGGCTGGCCGCCGAACCTGAGCCGGAGGCCGAGCCGGATGATGCCGAAACAATCCGCCGCCGTCAGCGCCGCGAAGCCGAGGAGGCCGTCAAGCAGGTGGAACGGCGCGGGGTAATTGGCCGCCTTGAGCACCGCGCGCGCGCCGTCGCGCGACAGGTACGGCACCTCGATGCCGTTTTGGCAAACGAGTTTGTGCCGCGCGCCGAGGGCGTCGAGCATTTCAAGGCACGAGTGGTAGCAACCGAAGAAGGCGTGCTGGCTGTTGTCCAGCGTGAGGCCGCTGCCGCTGTCCTTGAAGCTGTGCGCGCGACCGCCGAGGAAACTTTTCGCCTCGAACAGCCCGACTTGATGCCCGCCGCCGGCGAGGTGGAACGCTGTGCTCAGGCCCGCGCAGCCGCCACCGATGACGATGATGTTTTGCGGCGGGCGCAGGCCGCGGACATTGACGGCGGCCCCGTGCCGGCGGGCGTGCCGGACGGCGGCGAGCTTCCGCCACTTGGACAGCCGCGCCGGTTTGGCGGGGAGCCGGCAGCCGTTCGCGCGGATGCGCCGCAACAGGCGGTGATACACCTCGGTCATCAGCTCCGCCGCGACGAAGTTGTCACGGTCGGCGTGCGGGAACAGGCGCGCGGCCTTTTGAAAATAATGCTCGGCGCGGAAGGCTTGCAGCCGCAGCAAACTCTCGCGCCCGTGGTGCGGCGCGCGGTCGAGCAAAATTTCCTCGCTGACGCCGAACGCCGCCAACTCGTCTTGCGGCAAGTAAATCCGCCCGTATTTCTCAAAGTCAAACCGCACGTCGCGCAGGATGTTGGTGAGTTGAAACGCCATGCCGAGCGCGACGGCGTAGTCGCGCGCCGATGGCGCGGTGTGCTCGAAAATCTCGATGGACACGAGGCCGACGGCGCTGGCGACGCGGTAGCAATATAACGCGAGTTCGTCAAAGCTGGCGTAACGGTTCCGGTCAATATCCATCTCCACGCCGTCGAGCAAATCGAGAAACGGCTGCTTGGGAATATGGTAACGGCGGATGAGGTCGCGCAATTCCCGGCCAAGCGCGGAGACCGGCGCGGGGTCGGCGGCGTAACATTGGCCAATCTCGCCGCGCCAGAAATTGAGGTCGGCGAGTTTCGCCTGCCGCGCCTTGGCCCGGTCGTCCACAATGTCGTCGGCGACACGGCAGTAGGCGTAGAACGTGGTCATCGCGCGCTTCTTCTCCGCTGACAATGACACGAACGACAGCGCCAGATTGGAGCCGGCGGCGGCGGTGATTTGCTGGCTGGTTTGTGTGATGTTCATGGTCAACGGTTGGTCAGCGCCTTGGCCAGCAGCGGCAACGCGTCCCATTTGGTGAGCTTGGGCCGCAGCGTCAGCGTGTCGTAATTTTGCCGGCGGATTTTTTGCAGAATGGTCGTGCCGCCGTGCCACGTCAGGCTGATTTCCAGCGAGAACAGGCCGCGCAAGCTCGCCGCCAGCGGCTTGCCTTGGTCGAAGATTTCCTGCGTGCGGCGGACCTGAAACTTGAGCAAGTCACGAAAGCCGGGCGTGGCGTCGAGGGCGAACAGTTGCGCCTCGCTGACGGTGAACTTTTCCCGCTCGTCCTGCGGCAGATAGATGCGGTCCTTGACGAGGTCAACGGCCACGTCCTGCCAGAAGTTGGCCAGTTGCAGCGCGGTGCAAATATGGTCGGACCACACGAACCGCCGCTCGTCACGGTAGCCGTGCAACAGCAGCACCAGCCGCCCGATGGGGTTCGCGCTACGGACGCAATAATCCAGCACTTCCGCGAAATTGGCGTAGCGGCGCTTGACGATGTCCTGCTCGAACGCGGAGAGCAAATCGTGGAACAGCGAGTGCGGCAGGTCGAATTTCGCCATCGTCAGCAACAGCGGGCGGAACACCCACGCATACGGCGTGTCACCGTCAGCGGCGCCGGTCGTCCACGCGCGGAACTCGTCGCGGAAGGCGTTGAGCTGGGCGAGCCGCTGCTCTTGCGACAACGCGCCGGCGGGCCGGGGCCGGCGCGGGTCGGCGTAGCCCTCGTCGGCGATGTCGTCCGACACGCGGGCGAAGCAATACACCGCGTGGACGTGCGGACGCAACGCCGCCGACACCAGCAGCCCCACGGGAAAATTCTCGTAGTGCGCCTTGGCGTAGGCGGTGCAGGCGGCGTAAGCGTCGTTTGGGTCGGGCATCATCTGCGGGTGATTTTAGATTTTAGCGGGGGGATTGGCAACGGTTTGTTTTCGCGGAGGCCGTGGAAAAGCAGAAAGCTGACAACTGAAATTATTTGGTTCTATCCCGTTATCAGAGGAATGGCAGTGGCGTGTAGTAAGCGGAGCATAATTCCCCTTCCGTGAAGGGGTGGCGCGGAGCGACGGGGTAGTTC
This sequence comes from Verrucomicrobiales bacterium, assembly GCA_031265365.1. Lineage (GTDB taxonomy): Bacteria > Verrucomicrobiota > Verrucomicrobiia > Methylacidiphilales > JAAUTS01 > JAIRPN01. The sequence continues at coordinate 20,350 of JAISCS010000020.1, read as the reverse complement.
AGCGTTTGGGGCGAGGTCCTGTAAACGCTGAACTACCCCGTCCGCTCCGCGGCCACCCCTTCACGGAAGGGGAATTAGCTCACGCAGGGGCATGGGCGGTGAGGGGGGCGGCGTCAACGCTGCCACTGCTAACAGCGAGGAACCAATTATTTTCGCTTTCTGCTTTCCGGTTTCAACTCTATACTGCCGCGATGTCCCAGTCATTCCTTCGTCGTTCGGTCAAAGTCAGCGCTGCGTTTCCTGAGCCGGGGGGGATGTGGGAGCGACGCGGGGCGTGGCCCGCGCAATGGGTCGCGCACCCCGACGCCATCGGCGGCGGCGGCGCGCCGGTCATCACGGTGTTTCGCTTGCCGCTGACGGTCGGCGCGCCGTGGTCGGCGACGGTGCGGGTGTCCGCCGACCAACGGTATGAGTTGTTCCTTGACGGTCAGCGGGCGGGGCGCGGGCCGGAGGCGGGGGCGCCGGATTATTGGCACTACGAGACCTACGATTTGCAACTCACCGCCGGCGCGCATGTGCTCACGGCGCTGGTGTGGTGGCTGCGGCCCGCCGACGCGCCGGCGTGGGCGCAGATGTCCATCCGCCCCGGTTTCCTGCTCGCCGCCGATGAGCCGGACACCAAGCGGTTGTCCACCGGCGTCGCGCCGTGGGAATGTGCCAGCGCCGGCGGTTGCACCTTCACCAATCCGGGCCACACGGCGGCGCCGGCGGTGACAGTCGACGGCGCGGCGTGGCGCAAGACGCGCGCGGCCTTTGAGCGTGGGGCAGGGGAGGGCTGGGTGCCGCCGCTGACGCTCACGCCGGCGGTCAACGCGGCGTGGATGATGCAGCAGGGCTACGATGTGTGGCTGCTGACGCCCGCGACGCTGCCGCCGCGCGCGGAGCGGGCGGTCGTCACCGGCGGCGTCCGCCTCGCGCACCCGCTGACGGTCGGCGAGGCCGCCGCGCGCCCGCGCCAATGCCGCGCCGCCGACCATGACGCCGCGCTTGCCGCCGAGTGGCAGCGGTTGTATTTGCAGCGGGTGTGGGACGGGAGCGCGCCGCTGACCGTGCCCGCCGGCCAGGCGCAGCGCGCGGTGATTGATTTGCAAACGTACCACTGCGCCTACACGCGGCTGACGGTCGGCGGCAGCGGCTCGGTGCGCGTCGTGTGGCAGGAGGCGGCGTATGAACGGCCCGACGGTTACACGCGGCCGAAGGGAGCGCGCGGCGAGATTGACGGCAAGTGGTTCGACGCGGTGCCCGACATGTTCGTCGCCGATGGCGCGGCGGTGGAGTTCGAGACGCCGGACTGGCGCGCGGGGCGTTACGTGGAAATCATCGCCGCCGCCGGTGCCGCGCCGCTGACGCTCGCCAACCTCGCGCTGACGGAGACGCATTATCCCTTCGCGTGGACGGACGACTCGTTCACCGCCAGCGACCCGCGCTACGCCGCGCTGCTGCCGCTGTTCCGCCGCTCGCTGGAAATGTGCGCGCACGAGACGTACATGGACTGCCCGTTTTACGAGCGGCTGATGTACGCGGGCGACACGCGGCTGGAGGCGCTGCAAACCTACGCCACCACCGCCGACGACCGGCTGCCGCGCAAGGCGCTGACGTTGTTCGACCACTCGCGGCTGACCAACGGCCTCACCCTCTCGCGCTACCCCTGCCGCGTGCGGCAAGTCATCCCGCCGTTCGCGCTGTGGTGGGTGGCGATGTTGCACGACCACTGGCGCTGGCGCGACGACGCGGCGTTTATCCGCGAGCGCATGAACGGCGCGCGGGCGGTGCTGGAATATTTTCGCGGGCTGGTGAACGGCAGCGGGCTGGCCGGCGCGCCGGCGGGGTGGAACTTCGTGGACTGGGTGCGCGCCGGGGCGTGGCATCACGGCGCGCCGCCGGACGGGGAGTTCGGCGTCAGCGCCATCATCAACCTACAATTCATCCTCGCGCTGCAACAAGCCGCCGAGTTGGAGGAATTTTTCAACGAGCCACGGCTGGCGGCGCGCGACCGCGCGCTGGCGGAGAACTTGCGCGTGGCGGTGAATGAAAAATTCTGGCACGCCAGTCGCGGGCTGTACGCCGACGACGAGGCGGGGCGGAACTTCAGCGAGCACGCGCAAGCGCTGGCGGTCATCACCGGCGCCGTCGACGACCAGCGGCGCGTCGCGCTGGCGGAACAACTCAGCGGCGACCCGGCGTTGCGGCGCGCGACGATATATTTCTCGCACTACGGGTTCGAGGCGCTGGCGCTGCTGGGCCGGGACGAGGAACTGCACCGGCGGATGGAATTTTGGTTCAACCTGCCGGCGCTGGGCTTCACCACCACGCCGGAGGAGCCGGAGCCGACGCGCTCCGATTGTCACGCATGGGGGGCGCACCCGATGTTTCATTATTACGCGACAATGCTCGGCGTGAGGCCGGCATCGGCGGGCTTCGGCACGGTCAGCGTGCGCCCGCAACTTGGGCCGCTGACGGCGGCGCGCGGCGTGCTGCCGCACCCGCGCGGCACCATCAGCGTCGCCCTGCGCCGCGCGGGCGAGCGGCTGGCCGCTGAGGTTGACCTGCCCGCCGGCGTGACCGGTGAATTGGTGTGGCGCGGGCAGCGGCGGGAGTTGCGCGGCGGGGCGGAGCAGATGGAGCTAATTCCCCTCGCGTAGCGAGGAATCGCTGACACGCAGTCATGGTCAGCGGGGTTTATTGCGCTGCCGACGATTCCACTGCTCAGGGGATGGAACCAAAAAAAATCCGTGCATTCCCGCCGCATCTTGCTATGGTTCCTCTCTCATTGACCTTATGAAACATACCATTTCAGTTCGGGTGGAAAACAAGTTCGGCGTGCTGACGCGCATCACCAGCTTGTTCAGCGGTCGCGGGTTTAACATTGACACGCTCAACGTCGCGCCCACGGAAGACCCCGCGATGTCGAAAATGACGCTGGTGGTGGTCGGCGATGACAAGGTCGTGGACCAGGTGACCAAGTTGTTGAACAAGCTGGTCAATGTCATCGAGGTGCATGATTTCAAGGAAGGCGAGTATGTGGACCGCGAGTTGGTGCTCATCAAGGTCAAGGCTGATGCCAGGGTGCGGCCTGAGGTGATGCAATTCTGCGAGATTTTCCGCGCGAAGATTGTCAACGTGCAGTCCAAGGACCTGACCATCGAAATCACCGGCGATGAGTTGAAAATCGGCAAGTTTCTCGAATTGATGGGCAACTTCGGCGTGCTCGAATTGACGCGCACCGGCAAGGTGGTCTTGCCGCGGGAATAAACCCGCAATAGAAAATCAAAATTATGCCAGCAAAAGTATATACAGACAAGGATGCCAGCCTCGACGCGCTCAAGGGTAAAACCGCGGCGATTATCGGGTTCGGCTCGCAAGGACACGCGCACGCCCTCAACTTGAAGGACAGCGGCGTGAAAGTAATCATCGGGCTTTATCCGGGGAGCAAATCCGTCCCGGTGGCGAAGTCCAAGGGCTTCAAGGTGTATGATGTCGCCGAGGCTGTGAGGTTGGGCGACGTGATTTTGGTCGCGGTGCCGGACACGAAACAGGCCGCCTTGTACCGGCAGGAGATTGAGCCGAATCTGACCAAGGGCAAGACGCTGGCGTTCATCCACGGCTTTTCCATTCATTACCGGACCATCGTGCCGCCGAAGGACATCAACGTCATCATGATTGCCCCGAAAGGCCCCGGCCATATCGTCCGCCGCCAGTTCACCGAGGGCAAGGGGGTGCCGGCGTTGATTGCCATTGAACAAAACCCCGGCCGGGACGCGAAAAAAATCGCGCTGGCGTGGGCGAAGGGCATTGGCGGGACGCGCGGCGGCGTCATTGAAACCACTTTTAAGGAGGAGACCGAGACGGATTTGTTCGGCGAGCAAACCGTGCTCTGCGGCGGTTGCAGCGCGCTGGTGCAGGCGGGTTTCGAGACGCTGGTCGAGGCGGGTTATTCGCCGGAGATGGCGTACTTTGAATGTCTGCATGAGTTGAAGCTCATCGTTGACTTGATGAACGAGAAGGGCATCAGCGGGATGCGGTTCTCCATTTCCGAGACGGCGAAGTGGGGCGATGTGCATGTGGGGCCGAGGATTATTGACGCCAGCGTGAAGAAGCGCATGAAAGCGGCGTTGAAAGACATCCAGTCCGGCAAGTTTGCGAAGGAATGGATTAAGGAGTACCAGGGCGGCTACCGGCGTTACCACGCTTTGCTCAAGAAGGGCGCGCAGCATCAGATTGAGAAAACCGGCGAGCGGTTGCGCGCGTTGATGCCGTGGATTGGCAAGAAAAACATCAAGGGCGCGCAGGCGGCGTATTGACCCGCTGAGGCTCATCAAAAAGCCCCGCCGACAGTGATTGTCAGCGGGGCTTTTTAATTCCCCTTCCGTGAAGGGGTGGCGCGGAGCGACGGGGTAGTTCAGCGTTAAGGAAATTGGGAAGCTGAAAACTGAAATTATTTCTGTTTTCAGCTTTTCCAACGCTGAACTACCCCGTCGGCTGGCGCCGCCACCCCTTCACGGAAGGGGAATTTGCTGGCGCAGGAGGCAAAGGCGGTGAAGGGGCCGGCGTCAGCGCAGCCACTGCTAACAGCGAAGAACCTTTTTTAATAACTGATAATCTGATTGCTCGTGGCGATGCCGAGCAACTGGGTCTTTTGCCGGTTCTTGCCCACGAGCAGCGGGTGCACGGAGTTGCGCGGGATTAACTCGACCGGCAGCTCGATTTTCACGGGCATTTGCCGGAGTTGCATTTCGTTGAGCAAATAGTTGGCGGCGACGCGGCCCATTTCCACGGCGGAGATGTCTATCGTGGTCATCGCCGGCTCAAGGATTTGGCCGTAGTGATTGTTGTCGAAGCCGGTCACGCCGATGTGGCGCGGCACCTCGAAGCCGAGTTGCTTCAATTCGCCGGCCAGTTCATACGCCTCGCGGTCGCTGCCGCAGACGATGACTGACGGTTTTTTCGACAGGCCGTAGAAAATCTCCGCCGCGCGCTTGACGGAGATTTCGCTGTGCGGTTCGCTGAAGGCCAGTTCCATGCGCGGCATCAACCCGCGCCGGTGCATGGCGAATTGATAGGCGTAGTAGCGCTCGCGGAAGCCGTCGTGGTATTCGAGGCCGACGGTGTAGTAGCCGATGTCGGTGTGGTTTTGCGCGGCGAGGAGCCGGATGATTTTCTCGATGCCGTGGCGGTTGTTCGAGGTGATGCAGCCGAGTTCCTCTTGGTCAATGGTGGCGCTGCCGACGATGGCCGAGGGAATTTCCGCGCGGACGACGTGCTGGCGCAGGGCCGGCTCGGTGTGGCTGGCGAAGACGAACCCCATGACGCCGTCCTGCCATGCTTGCGCGACTTTTTCGATTTTGTGCTCGACGGAGAAGAATTCGGTGACGAGGCGGGTCTGGTAGTTCTCGCTGAACATGAGCTGCTCGAAGCCGATGAGCCAGTCTTGGAAAATGCTGTACCAGCCGCCGAGGATGCCGGCGTTGGCGACGAAGCCGACGAGGCCGGACGGAGCCTGTCGTTCCCAGACTTTGCGCGGCAGGAACGCGCCATCGAGCGCGCGGGTGACGAAGCCCTCGGCTTGCAGGATTTGCAAGGCGAAGCTGATGGCGGAGCGTGGGATGCGGAGTTGGCGGCTCAGCTCGACCTCGGAGGGCAGAGCGTCGGAGAAGTACTCGACACGGATGAGGGATTTAAGCAGGGCGATGGCCCGGTCCTTGGAATCGGACGACAGCCGGGTGGTACTTTTTTTCAATGACATTGCCATAGAACGGTCCTTTGTTACACTTTAGTTATCAATCGGAACAATGCCAACCATATTTATTATGAATAATCTTTCCCGCTGTCCCTGGCCGCACGATGAATTGTATGTCAAATACCACGATGAGGAGTGGGGTGTGCCGTGCCATGATGACCGGCGGTTGTTTGAGATGCTGGTTTTGGAAGGGGCGCAGGCGGGGTTGAGCTGGCACACGGTGTTAAAGAAGCGGGAAAATTACCGCGCGGCGTTTGACCATTTCGACGTGGAAAAAATCGCGCGGTATGACGACCGGAAGGTGCGGCAACTGCTCGCTGACAGTGGCATCATTCGCAATCGTTTGAAAATCGCCGCTGCCATTCAGAATGCCAGGGTGTGCCTCACCGTCAGCGGCGAGTTTGGCTCGTTTGACAAGTACCTCTGGCAATTCATCGGTGGCCAGTCGCGACAGAATCATTGGCGCGCGATGGGCGAGGTGCCCGCGCGCACCGCCGAGTCCGATGCCATGAGCAAAGACCTCGCCCGGCGCGGTTTTAAGTTTGTCGGCAGCACGATTTGTTACGCCTATATGCAAGCTGTTGGCATGGTGAATGACCATTTGGTGAGTTGTTACCGGCACAAGGAACTGGCGCGCCGCTGATTTTTCCGCCTGACATTGTCCGTTCGTGGTTTAGAATTTTACATGACTTTGACTTGTGAACCTTGGGCGATTGCGGGACGGATGTTTCAGTCGCGGCTGTTTTTGGGGACGGGGAAATTTTCCTCGCCGGCGGTCATGCGCGACACGCTGACGGTCAGCGGCGCGGAATTGGTGACGGTGGCGTTGCGCCGCGCGGATTTGAGCGGGAAGAATGACCCGTTCGCTGATATTCTGCAACACCTTGACCGCGAAAAATTCCTCATCATTCCCAACACCAGCGGCGCGATGAACGCCGGCGAGGCGGTGCGGTTGGCGCGACTGTCAGCGGCGGCGGGTCTGCCGAAATGGGTGAAGGTGGAGATTCATCCCGACCCGCGCTATTTGTTGCCTGACCCGATTGAGACGCTGAAGGCGACGGAAATTTTGGTGAAGGAAGGCTTTACCGTGCTGCCATATCTCAACGCCGACCCGGTGCTGGCGAAGCGTTTGGAGGAAGCGGGCGCGGCGGTGGTGATGCCGCTCGGCGCGCCCATCGGCAGCAATCGCGGCTTGGAGACGCGCGCGCAACTGGAAATCATCATCGAGCAGGCGACGGTGCCGGTCATCGTGGACGCCGGCTTGGGCGCGCCGTCGCACGCGGCGGCGGCGCTGGAACTGGGCGCTGACGCTGTGCTGGTCAACACGGCGGTGGCGATTGCGAACGACCCGCCGCTGATGGCGCGGGCGTTCGCGGCGGCAGTGGCAGCGGGCCGCGCGGCGTTTGAGTCCGGTCTGCCGGCGGCGTGGCAGTCAGCGTCAGCGACTAGTCCGTTGACGGGGTTTTTGGAGTAAAAGCAAATCACGCGCTCACGGTAGAGGGCGGTCGAGCCAGTATTCCGGTTCGCGGCTGGCGTGGGCGATGGCCATGATGTGAAGAACATCATTCCAAACGATGTAGGGAAGGTAATAGGGGAAGCCGTGCATATTCACTCGCTGATATTCACCCGCGCGAATGCGGTAGAGACGGTGGTTGGCGAGCAGTGAGGAAGCCAATTGATGCACTTCAGCATTGAATTCGGCACCCAAACCGTCGCGTTGCCGGTTGTAATAAAGCACGGCGTCGCGCAATTCTTTTTTGGCCTCTTTGAGAAAAAAGGTGGTTCTATCCCGTGAACAGAGGAATGGCAGTGGCGTGAGGTAAGCGCAGTATAATTCCCCTTCCGTGAAGGGGTGGCGCGGAGCGCCGGGGTAGTTCAGCGTTTGGGGCGAGGTCCCTGTTAACGCTGAACTACCCCGTCCGCTGCGCGACCACCCCTTCACGGAAGGGGAATGCGCTGGCGCAGAAGGCTGGGGCGGTGAGGGAGGTCGGCGTCAACTCTGCCACTGCTAACAGCGAGGAACCAAAAAGGTTTTCATTGGCGGGCAAGGAGTTCGTCCATTTCCGCCTTGACTTCCTCGTAGGGAATGAGTTCGGCGGTGCCGTTTTTGATTGTCTCCACCCGGCGGCGAATCTCGATGTCCCATGCTTTTTCGGCGGGTGTCATTTCGCCGTCGTCGGCTTGCAATATCATGCCCGCCAGCGCCAGACGCTGGTTGTTGGGCAATTCAAAAACATCGCGGGTGACTTGGGCTAGGGTGGCGCTCATGGGGATAATGTAGGTGCCCAAACGCGCGGGAGCAAGAGGAATTTCTCTTTTGAGTGCGCGCGGCTTTGCGTTAAAATCGCCGACGGTGAGTTTTGTTGAACAACTGGAGAATTTGGAGATGCGCAAGTCGGCGGCGGTGCGGCGGTTCGAGGAATTGCTCGCTGACGGTGTGCCGCTGGAGCAACTCGCGCGACAGGCGGCGCTGCTGACGCGGCGGCACTTCGGACGGACGATGCGGTTGTTCGCGCCGCTGTACGTCTCCAACGAGTGCGTGAATGTTTGCAAGTATTGCGGCTTTTCGCGCGATAATCCGATTTTGCGCGTGACCCTCGATTATGAGCAGGTCGAGGCGGAGGCGCGGTTTCTGGTCGGGCAGGGGTTTCGCAGCATCCTGCTTGTCGCGGGCGAGCATCCGAAATTGGTCGCGCCGGATTATTTGGCCGAGTGTGTCAGGCGCTTGCGGAAGCTCGTGCCGTCGGTGTCGCTGGAGGTGGGACCGCTGGAGATGGCGGAGTACCAGCCCATCGTCAGCGCCGGAGCGGACGCGCTGATTGTGTTTCAGGAAACTTACGACCCCGCGCGGTATGCCGAGTTGCACACGGCGGGGCCGAAAAAGGATTTCGCGTGGCGGCTCGCGTGCCCGGAGCGCGCTTACGCGGCGGGCTTCCGGCGCTTGGGTCTGGGTGCGTTGTTGGGGTTGGGCGAGTGGCGGCGCGAGGCGCTGGCGCTGGCGGCGCATGTGGAGTATTTGCTCAAGCATTGCTGGAAGGCGCAGGTCACGGTATGTTTTCCGCGCTTGCGCCCCGCCGCCGGCGCGTTTCAACCGCTCGCGACGGTGGACGAGCGCGACCTGACGCGGTTGATTTGCGCGCTGAGGGTGACGTTTCCGCAAATCGGCCTGGTGCTCTCGACGCGCGAGCGTCCGCAATTCCGCGACGGCATCGCGCCGCTGGGCATCACTTCGATGAGCGCGGGCGCGCACACGGAGCCGGGTGGTTACACGGGCGTCGGGCGGGAAAAATTGCACGTCACGCGACGCGGCAAGCCGCTGCCGGTCATTCCCGCTGAGGATGAAAATGCGACGCCGCAGTTCATTATCAGCGACGACCGCTCCACCGCCGAGGTCGCCGCGCGGCTGAGAGAAATCGGTCTCGACCCGGTGTGGAAGGATTGGGATTACGCTTTTGGTTAACTCAAAACGCAAAACTTTATGAATATCACGGTCAACGGCGAGACGCGGGAATGTCCCGCCGGCACAAAATTATCCGACCTGTTGCAAGCCGCCGGCCTTGACCCCAAGGCGATATTGGTCGAGCTAAACGAACTCGTTCTGCAACGTCACGAATACCCGCTGACGGTGCTGAAGGACGGCGACCGGCTGGAGTTTCTCCGCGTCGTGGCGGGGGGGTGAACCGCTGTTTTTGGGCAAGTAATTGACTTATCCCCGCAAGCCAGTTAGATTAACCCTGTGACCACCACACTGTCAGCGAAAGGACAAGTTCTCATCCCCGCCGATGTCCGGCACCGACTGGGCTTGCGTCCCGGCACGGACTTCACAATATTGTCGTCTGCGGACGGTAAAATCATGCTCACCCCGGTTGAATCACACGGCAAAAAAAAAGGTCTGGGCGAAGCCTTGCGCGCCTTGCGCGGGCTGGAAATCAAACGTTATAATGAACCCGTCCGCATCACCAGACTATGAACTATCTGCTCGATACCAATGTGGTTTCTGAGTTGATGAAACCTGTGCCGGCGGAACAAGTGTTCACATGGTTGAATCAAAACGGCGATGATTGCCACGTCAGCGCCATCACCATCGGTGAGATTGAGCAAGGGCTTGAACTGTTGCCCGACGGTGCCAAAAAAATCCGGCTTAACAACGCTTACCGTAATTTTTGGCGTATCATCGAAAAACGCATTATGCCATTTGAAATTAACGCGGCCCGCCGCTGGTCGGTGCTAACCGCCAAGCATCAAAAACTGGGACGGCGTTTGCCGACTCTTGACAGCATGTTGGAAGCCACCGCCTTATACTGGGGCATGACCCTCGTCACCCGCAACACCGCCGACTTCGCCGAAGCGGACACTTTCAATCCGTGGTTGTAGGGACTTGCACGCCTGTGCGTCCGGTTATTTCTTAATGAAAAGTTTTTTCAACAGCCAATAAAAAACATACCCACCACCCAGACAAAACATTATCCCAATAAGTATATCTTGTTCACGGGTTACTATTCCTTCCCTGGATGTTTCGTAGTCTCTGGGGTTGAGGGTGCTATTAAGCCCCAGCAATAGCAAGAATAAACCGAAAAGAAACCAAGTTATATTAGCTGCCACTTGGGCAAATTTGCTCTTTGATATCCAATCATACGACGTAAAAAAAATAAAAAGCATCACTGGTATTAACGCCAGTATCACTATAAGCTCACTGAAACTTTCGTTTCTTCTCAGCATAGTTTTATTCGCGCCAAGACGCCAAGCCGCGAAGAATCAAAAAACTTGGCGTCTTGGCGTCTTGGCGGCTTTGCGCGAGGTCTACTTATTCTTGTTATACCCCGTGCTCATGGCGGCCTTGACCAAGTTGGCGCCGAACTCCAGCATGGGGCCGCTGATGCTGGCGATGTTGGCCAGCACGTCGTCGAGGGCGGTGATGAAACGCTCGATTTCCCGGTCGCCGATTATCAGCGGGGGGAGGATTTTCACCACGTCGCTGTTATGACCGGCGACTTGCGCGAGGATGCGGTGTTTGTCTAACAACTGCGAAGCGACGATTTGCGGGAACAGGCCCTTGTCCACGGCGTGCAACGCTTTCCATGCCAGCATCGCTTTCAAGCCACCGGGTTGCTGGAACTCGATGGCGATGATGAGGCCCTTGCCGCGCACTTCCTTGATGATGTCGTGCTTCTTTTGCAAATCGCGCAGACGGCTCATGAGCTGGTCGCCGCGCGTGGCGCAGTTTTCGACCAAGTGCTCGTCGTCAATGACGCTGAGGGTGGCGAGGCCGCACGCCATCGCGAGGTTGTTGCGCCCGAAGGTGGAGGAGTGGACGACGCAACGGTCGAGGGTGGAAAAGACTTTTTGATAAATGGCGCGGCGGGTGACGAAGGCGGCGCAGGGGACGTAGCCGCCGCTGAGCGCCTTCGCAATGGTCACGATGTCGGGGTCGAGGTCCCAATGCTGGTAGGCAAACATTTTGCCGGTGCGCCCAAGTCCGGTTTGCACTTCGTCGGAGATGAACAGCGCGCCGTGTTTGTGACACAACTCCTGCGCCTTGGGGAAATATTCCTCGTCAGGATAACGCACCGCCTTGCCCTGCACGTGCTCCACTATCAGCGCGGCGACGTCCTGGCCCTTGAGCTGGTCCTCAAGGTCGGCGAGGTCGTTGTATTTGACGAAACCGGCGCCGGGGAGCAAGGGGCCGAAGCCTTTTTGGAAATTCGCGTTATTGGTGACGGACAGCGAGCCGTAACTCAACCCGTGGTAAGAGCCTTCGAGCGCGAGGATTTTGTCGCGGCCCGTGGCGCAACGGGCGAACTTCAGCGCGCCCTCGTTGGCCTCGGTGCCGGAGTTGCAGAGAAACACCGCGTCACGCGCCGGGCCGGTGCGTTTGACGATGGCCTCGGCGAGCAGGCCGCTTAGCAAGGCGCAATCGAGCTGCACCATGTTGGGCAAGTCCATGTCGAGCACGTCCTTGATGGCTTGCTGGATGGCGGGGTGGTTGCGCCCGATGCTGAAGACAGCGTAACCGCTGAGGAAGTCGAGATAGTCGTTGCCGGCCTGGTCGTAGAGGTAGGCGCCTTGGGCGCGGGCGTACACCTTGTCGAAGCCGACGGTACGGAGGACTTTGACGAGGGTGCGGTTGACGTACTGGTCGTGCAGGTCGTAATTTTCGCCAAGACGGTCGGCGACGATTTGTTTCAGGTTGATAGGCATAAGGCCAATCATAATGCGCCGCTGGCGATGACTGTGCAAGTTGGAAAAGCGCGCCGGGCGCGGGAGAACGCTGAAACACCCTCGTCAGTCGCACCGTCGCGCCACTGTGGTGAGCAACACTCACCGCCGGCGGCGACGGGTGCGGCGACCATCAGCGGCGGTGTCTTGCAGCAGGGTGGTGTAGGTGTAGTTGAAGTTGTCCAGCTTCACGCGCGGGATGGGTTTGTTGATGAGGTATTCAATGGCGGTGACGGATTGCTGTTCCGGCGCGGTGAAGATGGTCAGCGCGTCGCCGGTGCGGTTGGCGCGGCCGGTGCGGCCGATGCGGTGGACGTAATCCTCCGGGTTCTCCGGCACGTCGTAGTTGATGACGTGGCTGACGCCCTCGATGTCCAGCCCGCGCGCGGCGATGTCGGTGGCGACGAGCACTTCCACCTCACCGCCACGGAACAGCTCCAACGCCTTGGTGCGCGCGCCTTGCGAGCGGTCGCTGTGGATGACCTCGACTTTGTGGCCCTTGGCTTGCAGGGCGTTGCCGATGATGTCCGCGCCGACTTTGGTGCGGCTGAAGATGATGACGCTTTCGTAGTTGGTGCGGTCCAGCAGCGCGAGCAACAGCTCGTCTTTCTGGGTCATGGCGACGGGGTAGAGGGCTTGCTGGACGGTCTCGGCGGGGTTGCTGCGGCGGCCGATTTCGATGGTCAGCGGCGTCTTCATCGCCCAGCCGATGAGGTCGGCGAGGCGCGGCGGGATGGTCGCGGAGAACAGCAGCGTCTGGCGCTCGGTGGCGCATTGGTTGATGATGCGGCGCACGTCGGGCATGAAGCCCATGTCGAGCATCCGGTCGGCCTCGTCGAGCACCAACACCTCGATTTGGTCGAGGCGGACGGCGCGTTTTTCCAAGTGGTCGAGCAAGCGACCGGGTGTGGCGATGACGATGTCGGGCCGCTGGCGCAACTCGCGCTCCTGGCCCTCGTACTTGACGCCGCCGTGGAGGAGGCTGGTGCGGAGGTTGGTGAAGGCGGTGAAATCGTCGCACGCCTCGCGCACCTGCGCGGCGAGTTCGCGCGTGGGTTCGAGGATGAGGCAGCGGGTGTGGCGGTGGTGTTGCAGCTTGCTGACGATGGGGAGGACGAAGGCGGCGGTCTTGCCGGTGCCGGTCTGGGCGCTGCCGATGAGGTCCTGGCCGCTGACGATGACGGGGATGGCTTGGGCTTGGATGGGCGTGGGTTCGAGGTAACGGAGGCGTTGCGCGGAGTGCACGGCGTCCTCGCTGAGTCCTAGGTTGGTGAATGACATGACGGCAACGATAGGGGAACACCGGCGGTTGGGCGAGGATTATTTATCAATGTTCGCGCGGAGACGCTGAGACGCGGAGAATTTATTAAAAAAAACTCCGCGGCTCTGCGTCTCCGCGCGAACATCAAGTAATCAAAAAACTACTCCGGTTTGACGATGACGGTGACGTGGTTGTCAGCGGAAAAATATTTTTTGAAGACCGCGTTGATTTTTCCCACGGTCAACGCGCGGAGTTGTTCATTCAATTCGGTCTCGTGGTTGAGGCCGAGGTGGTAGAGGACATTTAGACCGGCTTGGTAGGCGGTGACGTCGGCGCTTTGGCTTTGCAGGAGGCGCTGGCCGAGCAGTTTGGCGCGGGCGCGTTCGATTTCCTCGCTCGTGAAGCCGCTGTCGGTGAGGTTCTTGATTTCGTCGAGCAATTCGGCGCGAACTTTTTCTCCTTTGGCGGCCTCGGTGCCGGCGTAGAACATGAAGTAACCGGGCTGAAGGCCGAGCATTTGGTTGGTGCCGACGAAGTAGGCGAGGGATTGTTGCTCGCGGATGCGGATGAACAGACGCGAGGCGAGGTCACTCAACGCGGCGTTGATAAGTTCTAGCGCGGGGCGGTCGGGGTCGCTGACGGTGACGCCGGGGTAACCGATTTCGACGATGGCTTGTTGTTTGTTGGTCGGGACGAGGATGGTTTGGCCGGTGCCGTGAAATTCCACAATTTCACTTGCGTGCGAACCGGCAAAGAACGGTTTGTTAGGCATCTTGGCGTTGAGTAATTTTATTACCGCAGCGCGGTCGAAGCTGCCGCTGACGGTGAAGACCGGACGCGCGGGATGATTATGGACGAGGTAAGCAAAATGTTTTTTAATGTCGTCGCGCGTGATGCGTTTGACACTGTCAGCGGTACCGAGCACGGGGCGTCCGTAGGTACGCTGTTCGCCATACAAACCTTCGCGCAGCGCGTTGCGGGCAAGTGCCATCGGTTCATCGGTTTCCATTTTGATGTCGGCAAGTTGCTTGGTTTTTTCTTTGTCAACCTCAGCGGCGGGGAAAGTAGGATTGAGAAACATATCGGTGAGCAAGTCAACGGCTTTGTCAATGTCAGCGGACAAAACTTCGATGGCGATGGACATGGAGTTGTTGCCGTTGCTGGCGGAAAAACTGCCGCCGAGATTTTCAATTTCACCGGCAATTTGCGCCGCGCTGCGGGTGGCGGTGCCTTTGTCCAGCAGCCGCGCGGTCAATGTGCCGATGCCATTGAGTTCGGAACTTTCGTCGAGCAGACCGCCGCTGAGGATGACGCGCACGGTGACTAACGGAACCTTGGCGTCTTGTTTCAACACCAGCGGCGAACCGTTTTGCAAGGTGACTTGTTCGAGCGCGGAGGATTGATGGTCAGCGGCGGCGGGCTGGCGGTCGGCGGGGTAGTTTTCGGGGAGCAACCGGACGCTGGTGCGGTTGCTGTCGGTGAGATATTTCCGCGCCACGCGCTGCAGGTCGCTGGCGGTGACCTGTTGCAGTTTTTCCAAGTACGTGTCGAAAAACGTCAAGTCACGCGCGATGAACCAACTGTTGCCGATGGACCCCGCCTGGCCGGCGACGGTCTTCAACTCGGCGGCGCGGCTGACGATGGCTTTGCGGCGCGCCTTTTGCAATTCGACGTCGCTGACGGTGACGGTCTTGAGTTGCTCGATTTGTTCAAGAACAGCGGCTTGCACTTGCGCGGGGGTGATGTCGCCGCCGGGCAAGAGCGTGGCGCTGACGGCCCAGATGCCGCTTTGCGTGGGCGTGTAGGAGAAGACGTCAACCGCGCGCAACAGTTTTTGTTCCTCGACGAGGCGGCGGTGGAAGCGCGCGCTGGCGCCGTCGCCGGCGATGACCGCCAGCACGTCGAGCGCGTACACGTCGGGGTCGGTGACCGTGGGGATGTGCCACGCGAGCGCGAGGCGCGGGACGTCGGTGGGGAAGTTTTGCGTCGCGTCGCGCGGGCCGAGTTGCGGCGGCTCCGGCGGGATGCAGACGGGGGCGAGCACGCCGCGCGGCACGTCAGCGGTGGCTTGCGCGAGGAAATCGCGGACCGCGCCGGCGTCGACATCGCCGCTGACGATGAAGGTGAGGTTGTTCGGAATATAGAACTGGTGATAATAATCGAGCACGTCCTGCCGCGTGAGCCTGTTGTAAACCTCAAGGTGGCCGATGACGGGGTACTGGTACGGGTGGACGGCGTAGGCGGTGGCGAAGAGGAGTTTGGACAAGACGCGGTCGGGGTCGTCATCGCCCATCGCGAACTCGCGGCGGATGACCTCCTGCTCCTTGGCGTATTCCTCCACCGGCAGCGTCGAGTGAAACATGGCGTCGGCGAGAACGTCAGCGGCGGTCCGCCAGTTCGCGGACGGCAAATTGATGTGATAAACCGTACGGTCGAACGTGGTGTAAGCGTTGACGTAACCGCCGGCGTTTTGCACCGTCAGCGCGATTTCGGAATTGCCACGCCGCGCCGTGCCCTTGAACAGCATGTGTTCGAGGATGTGCGAGATGCCGCTGCCGAGGAAGCGGCCCTCGGTGATGCTGCCGGCGGCGCACCACGCCTGCACGGAAGCAACCGGCGCGGAGTGGTCTTCGCTGACGATGACGGTGAGGCCGTTGGGCAGGATGAATTTCTGGGCGGGGACGGGGTTGATTTTCATAGAATTGTCAGAGTTGTCGGACGCGTAGGCGCTGAGGATGAGCGTCATCGTCAGCGCGCCGGCCATGCGGAGTTGTTTGGTAAATCGCATCGGTGAACCATAGCAGACTCGCGCGGCGGGGCGAGCTAATTCCCCGCAACGCTGCAACACCCCGCCGGCTCCGCCGTCACCCCTCTTCGAGAGGGGAATTAACTGGCGCGGGGGCATGGTCTGTGAGGTTGTCTCGACGTCAGCGTAAATAATTCCCCGCTCGTAGAGGGGTGGCTGCGTAAGCGGACGGGGTGTTTCAGCGTTCGGTGCTGCTTGTAGAGGTCAACGCCGCCGGTTGCGCTTCCCGCGGGCGTTGACGAAGGAGCTGGCGTGCGGACGCTGATGTCGGGGCCGGCTCGCGGTGCCGTCACCGGCAGCGGGGGGTGATGCGGTCTCCGGCGGCGCGGTGAAGCCGGCTAGGTGCAATCGTTCGATTTTCTGGCCGATGAACCGTTCGATGTCGCGCAGCTTTTTGAAATCGTCGGGCGTCACCAGCGTGAAGGCGTCGCCGACTTTCTCGGCGCGGCCCGTGCGGCCGATGCGGTGCACGTAATCCTCAGGGTGTTCGGGGATGTCGTGGTTGATGACGTGGCTGACGCCCGCGATGTCAATGCCGCGCGCCGCGATGTCGGTGGCGACCATGACCTCGTATTTGCCGCTCTTGAAGCCCGCCAGCGCCTCGATGCGCTGGTTTTGCGAGCGGTTGGAATGCAGCACGGCGACGGTGTGGTTGGCGGCCCGGAGCTTTTTGGCGATTTTGTCCGCGCCGTGCTTGGTGCGCGAAAACACGATGACGCTTTGAAAATCAATCGTGCCGAGCAGTGCTTGCAACAAGTCGAACTTCCGCCCTTGCTCAATCCGGTAAACGCCGTGCGTCACCGTGCTGGTCACGCTGCGGGTGAGGCCAATCTCGACCCGCGCGGGATTACGCAGCGCGAAGTTGGCGAAGTCGGCTATTTCCGGCGGCACCGTGGCGGAGAAAAACAGGGTCTGGCGGTTTTTCGGGCACTGCGCCACGAGGCGCTTGACCACGGGGAGAAAGCCGATGTCCAGCATCCGGTCCACCTCGTCCAGAATCAAAACCTCAATGTCGCGCAAGTGCATGGTGCGCTGCTGGAGGTGGTCCTCCAAGCGCCCCGGCGTGGCCACGACGATGTCCACGCCCTGTTGCAACGCCTTGCGCTGGTTGCCGTAGCCGACGCCGCCGAACAGCGCCGTAACGCGCAAGTCGGTGAACCGCCCGATGTTGCGAAACGCCGTGTCCACCTGTGCCGCCAGCTCGCGGGTCGGCTCCAGCACCAGACAACGCAGACCGCCACGCCGCTCCAGCCGTTGCAAGGTGGGCAGCGCGAAGGCGGCGGTCTTGCCCGTGCCGGTCTGGGCGGAGCCGATTAAATCCCGCCCCGCCAGCGCCGGCGGAATGGAACGAAGTTGAATGGGGGTGGGGTCGTGATAGCCCATCGCCTGAATGCCTTGGAGCAATTTGGGCGCGAGGCCGAGGTTTTTGAATGACATAAGATTGAAGCCGGGAAAAAATCACTCCGCTGACGGTGAGGGGATGGATTTGTTCGCCCCGGTCTTGGCGCGGCGCGGGACGGGATGAGTCTTTTTTCTGACGCGCACGGGCGGCGTGGCCGGCGCGGGGAGAAAGGGGGCGATGAAGGCCTCGTCGAAAGTGTAAGTTTCGTGGAAATCCTCCATCCGGTCGCTGTCACTCTTGCCGAGGATGCCGGACTGCACGAGGTTGAAGACGATTTGGCCAAAGTCGTGGCAAGAGGCAACGCCCCATTCATTGAGGACGAACTTGCTCATGGGGCCGAACTCGCGCAGGGTGAACTGGCGGATGCCTTCGAGCAACTCGCCGCCGGAGACGTGTTTATTGGCGGCGCTGTTTTTTTTCTGCAGCTTGATGGTGAAATCAAGGGCGTCGTGCACGAAGTGGTAAGCGTGCCAGTCGAAACGCTGGTCGCGGCGGACGATATCTTCAATGACTTGGTCGAAATCTGGTTTTTGCATAATCATTTTTCCACGACGGGCGGCGGCTGATTCCAACGCGCCCCGCAACGGATGAGGTGAATGGTAGCGCCCAGCGCGAGCAGGGAAAGCAAAAAGAGCAGGATGATTTTTTCGCGGCGGGTGAGTTCGAGTTTCATGTTTTTTTGCTTGCCTGGTTGATAGAGTGGGAAAATCTGGCGTATCGGTTTTGCTAGGCTTTGATTAACTTTACGGTTGATTGGTCTCTCACGGTTTTCAGGTGTGCGTTGAAGTTTTTTTGAAATCTAACTTTTAACGTTTGTAACTCGGACGAAGTTAATGGATTGCTGGTGTAAACGATATAGCAATGTCTGAGTGCCTCACTGGAGATTAGGCGTATGGTTTCACCAAGTTGTCGCGCCGCGTGCCTAATATTTTTCCCTTTCAACTCGACGTAGATTTCATGGCGTTGTTCGGCGCAGTTGAAACGCAACAGCCAATCACAGCGCAGATGCTGGTCTTGTGCGCCAAACACGCAGCCGTCAATTTGGATTTGGTCAAATTTTCCCGGAGCGGGCAGGTTGTTTTCAAAACGGATGCTTGATGATTGGTGGTCGCTGAGGGTGAGAATTGGTTGCGTCAACCCTTCCTTGATGCAGTTGGGATAATTCGCTTGGGTAAGAGTTATTCCAGCCATAACAGTTTATCAAACTCCTCGGCGATAATTTCGGAAACGCTGTCAATGTAATGAGCGTTAATAAGTCCGGTCTCTTGGTCAATGATGGAGGTGACACCGCCATCAGCAAAGGCATAAGCGGTGATTTCTTCTGGATAAATCGCTTTGCTTGCGGGGACGATTTTTTCGAGTTTTTGTTTTAGCTCGTCATGGTCAGCGTATTTGCGGTAGGCGATGCCAGCTTGGATTAGGTTGTTGAAAGAGGTGAGGATGTAGGGGCTGTGAGTGGTGATGATTTGAGAGGTTGAGAAATTGGGAATTTTACAATGATTAAAAACGTTAGCAAGAAATTCAACAATATCTCGTTGGGTTTTAGGAAATAAGTGAACTTCCGGCTCTTCAACATAGAGAGTTCCATTCCATTTGGTTTTCATGAACATAGACAAGAGCAATAATAGAGGCCATACTTCCTGCTGCCCTGATGAGGCGCTTGTTAATGGCACACGTCTATTTTCAGAAAGTAAAAATACCTGTTGTTCTTTGCGCTCTGGTTGAGCTTGTAATACTTTGGATACCTCACGAGGGAAAGCATCAGCAAGATATCCTTCATGGTCTGCTCCTTCTAAAAATATCCGGCATATATCCAACCAGTTTGAAAACCTAACCAAAAAAGGGTCAAATACTTCTCTCGATGATGAAGATTCGAAAAAACTTGCTTTCAATTGCGAGAAAATAGTTCTGCCAGCAGGGATAAAAATGTTATCGCGTACACTGTGAAATCCTAAAGTCCCGGCAATGGCCTTTTTTAATTCATTTTGTAGTTTTGTTTGTACCAAGACCTTGCTTGCTGATGGTTTATTTGCACGTATGGCTTCTAAACTATCTTGAGAATATTGGTTCAGGCTTCTTTGAAAAAAATCCCCCATCTTAAAATTGACAGCCATATGGGAGTCTCTTCGAGGAGTGCCTTGTACTCTCATAATATAGTCATTGATTTCGTAAGTTATTTCAAATTTCTGAGCAGGAGCTATCAGCGGAAAAATCCGATTGAATAGACTGACTATTGCTGAAATAAACGCATCTTCTTCTAGTTTATCAATGGCAGCGGCATAAAGTTCATTACCCAAATTTCTAAAAAAATAAAGCAGTTTTGCCGTGATGCTTTTGCCGGATGCTTGTTGACCAATGAAAATGGTGATGGGTTTCGGTTCAATGATTGCGGATTTTATTCCACAAAAATTGTGAATGATGAGTTTCTCAGTCATAGCTTTTTTCAACTTAGACAAATCAGGACGGATTGCAATCCGCTATCCCACCACCAAATTTACCAGCTTGCTGGGAACGGTGACGCATTTCTTCAGCGTCTTGCCGCCGAGCCATTTTTCATAGTCAGCGTGTTGTTTGACCGTGGCTGCGTAGTCGCTAACGTTGAGCGACGCGCTGATGGTGAGTTTGGCGCGGAGTTTGCCGTTGACTTGGATGATTAGGTCGAGGGTGTCTTCGATGAGATATTTTTCGTCGAATTGCGGCCAGGGGGCGCGGGTGAGGCTGTCGGGGTGGCCGAGGGTTTGCCATAGTTCCTCGGCCAGGTGCGGGGCGAAGGGGGCGAGGAGTTGCAGGAACGGCTCCATGATGGCGCGGGGGCGGGTGGCGCTTTTGGTGAGGTCGTTGGTGAGCACCATCAGCGCGGCGATGGCGGTGTTGAAGCTCATGGCCTCGATGTCGGCAGTGACTTTTTTGATGCATTGGTGCAGGGAT
>JAISCS010000051.1 GCA_031265365.1 Verrucomicrobiales bacterium | reverse complement strand
TGGTGTATAATCGCGAGCGACGGCCATGAGTGTGGCCGTTAACCAAGGAGCCTGTCGGCCTGCAGGCCGACAGGCTCGGCGGCGGTGAGTTCGTCCACCCCGGGTGCTTCGAGCACGCCGTGCAGCCGGAACCCCGCCGCTGTTGGTTTTAACTTGCACAGTTGCCTGAACGACGGGCTTGCCCGCCAGTTCGCAGTAACAAGGAGAAGTATGACCGAACCATTGCACAAAGTCTATGTTGGCGTGGAGGTCGCCAACGCCAAGCTCGACTTGGCTACCAGTAACAACGTCACCCTCAGCGGCTTGCCCCCGCAAGTCCTCAATCACCCCACCGCCATCAAACGCTGGCTGCGCACTTTGCCGCCGGACGTCCACCTGGTGTGTGAGTCCACCGGCCCCTACCACCTGGCCCTGCTGCGCGCCTGCTGGCAGCGCGGCGTCACCGTCAGCCGCGTCAACCCCGAACAGGTCCGCGCCTTTGCCAAGAGTCGCCGCCTCTTCGCCAAGACCGATCGCCTCGACGCCAGACTGCTCGCCGACTTCGCCGCCGCGCTGACGCCACCGCCCACCCACGCCCCGGAGCCGCTGCGCGAGCAGTTGCGCGAACTCCATACCCGTCGCGCCCAACTCGTCGCCATGCGTGCCGACGAACTCAAGCGCCAGGAGCAACCCGGCCTCGGCCAGGTCGCCACCGCCTCGTTGCGCCGCGCGCTGGCCTTCCTGACCCGCGAAATCTCCAAACTCGAAGTCGCCGCCGACCAACTCGTCGCGCAGTCCCCGGAATTGCACCAGCTGCGCACCGTGCTCATGTCCACCCAGGGCGTCGGCGTCCGCACCGCCACCGCCCTGCTGGCCACCCTCCCGGAACTCGGCTAGGTCTCCCGTCAACGCATCGCCAGTCTGGCCGGACTCGCCCCCTTCGTTTACCAAAGCGGCCAGTTTAAGGGGCAAGTTCACATCCGCGGCGGCCGCCTGGCCGTGCGCCAAGCCCTCTACATGGCGGCCCTCTCCGCCATGCGGTGCAACCCCGTCCTCAAACCCTTTGCCCAGCGCTTGACCGCCCGCGGCAAGCCCTTCCATGTCGTCATCACCGCCGTCATGCGCAAGCTCCTCATCCACCTCAATGCCGACCTCCAACATCACCCCTTTACCCCTCCCAAAACCGCCCCATAATCTTTTTTCACTACACAGTTGCTTCACGGAAGGGGAATTAAATTCCACGGTTCACGGGATAGAACCCGAAGAGGGAAATCTCTCACGCCGCGCCAATTCTCATCGACCATGCCCCTGCGCGAGCTAATTCCCCTCTCGTAGAGGGGTGGCGGCGCCAGCCGACGGGGTGTTTCAGCGTTCAAAGGACCTACCCCCAAACGCTAAACCACCCCATTGCCCCTCAAACTCTCCGTGCCCCTCTGTGCCCCAATACCCCAACCCAGGTGGTTTCTTTATTCCGTTTTTGATTGCCCCGCTGACCGTCTCCGCTAGTGTTTTACCTTATGAAACGCTCATGGTTTTGGCTGACGGTCAGCGTCTTGCCGGTGGCGTGCGCGCCGACGGTAAACATCGGGACGCCGGAGCCGGTGAAGATTGACGTGAATATGCGGGCGGATATTTACACGCACGACGGCAAGGAGAAGCCGAAGGACGCCGCCACCGCCAGCGCCGAGGCCTTGACGCCGGCGTTGCGGCGTTACAACCGGCGCGCGGAGATTCAGGATTTGAAGAATAACCGCGTCGTCGGCGAGGGGAACAACGGGCTGTTGTCCATCCGCGAGTTGCCGCAGGACGAAAAATACGCGGCGTATGCGAAGAAAACCGTGGCGGATGAAAACGCCGACCGCGCCGGGGAATTTAAGTCCAAGTCGGATGAGTTGAAGAAGCCGCTGGATGTGTACGTCAAGGATTTTGCCAAGAACATGTATCAGTCCGCCTATCCGGGCGAGTGGGTGCAGCAGGACGACGGCAAGTGGGTTAAACGCTGACGGTGAGGGATGTCATGGCGAGAAACATTGTGTATTTCGATTTGGAGACGCAGAAGAGCGCGCAGGAGGTCGGCGGGTGGGGGCAGATTCGGGAGATGCTGATGTCGGTGGGGGTCACGTACAGCACGCGGACGGGGCGCTACCATATTTACGCCGAGAGTGAGGTGGACGCGCTCGTCCGGGAGTTGTTCCGCGCGGACTTGGTGGTGGGATTCAATCATCAGCGGTTCGATTTCACGGTGCTGGAACATTACACGATGCTGGATTTCAAGCAAATCCCGTCGCTGGACTTGATGCTGGACATTGAGAAAAAACTCCAGCATCGCATCAGCCTGGACGCCATCGCCGAGGCGTCGTGCGGCATCAACAAAACCGCCAAGGGGTTGCAGGCGTTGCAGTGGTGGAAGGAGGGGAAAATCATGCCGATTGCCGAGTATTGTTGCTACGACGTGAAGGTGACGCGGCTGGTGCATGAATACGGCGCCGCCAATGGCTTGGTGAAATTCAAAAGCAACCGCACGCAACTCCTGGCGGAAGTGCCGGTGGAGTGGAGTTTGGAGTAACTTTGCCAGTCGCCAGCGGCCAGTTTCCGCCTTCCGCTTGCTGTTTTTGCCATGACCTTTGCCGAACTCACCGACCTCGCCAGGCGTGAAGTGGCGCGCCTCCGCGCGAAACTGCCCGCTGACCTCGCGCCGCTGGCCGCGCGGGTGGCGGTGCATTTTGCCGCTGTGCCGGACGAGGCGCTGCTGGCGGATGGGTTTGAACCGGATTTGCTGGGCTTGTTCGACGGCGCCACTTATGCCGAGGAATGTTCCGCGGATTGCGCGTTGCCGCCGCAAATTTTCCTCTACTTGGAAAATCTCTACGATTACGCCGACAGTGACGTGGCGGCGTTCCGCGAGGAAGTGCGGGTGACGTATTTGCACGAGCTGGGCCATTACCTCGGCTGGGACGAGGATGACTTGGCGGCGCGGGGTCTGGATTAAAGCGCCGGCGACCGGCCGGGCGCAGTTCATCCGTTTGATTGCGTTCACGCGGAGCCGCGGAGTTAATTTAAATAAAAAAACTCCGCGGCTCCGCGTCTCTGCGCGAACAAAGTGTGTTAGCGCTGGCGGCGGCGGCGGATGAGGGCCAGCGCGCCGAGGCCGATGCCGAGGAGGAACCACGTGGACGGTTCGGGGACGGCGGTGGCGGTGAAGTAGAGGTTGCGTTCGTCCAGGGTGAAGGTGCCTTGCTGGTCCGCGCCGAGGCCGGTGGCGGTGAAGCTGCCGATGCTTACGTCCCCGGTGGCGGTGGTGAAGTCGAGGATGCGGTAGGCGGCGTCGTCGGTCAGGGTGAGGTTGCTGAAGTCAATGGTGATGCCCTCGCCGATGGTGATGGTGTCGGTGACGGTCAGCACGTCGGTGTAGCCGAGGATGGCGCCGTCGTTCAAGGTCAGGTTGGTCACGATGCCGGCGCTGTCGAGGAGGGCGCCGGCGTTGATGGTGAGGGTGATGGTGCCGGGTTCGTAGTAGGCGCTGGTGGGGTCGTAGTTGAACATGTTGCCGTGCAGGGCGGTGCCGGGGCCGGTGAGGGTGATTTCCACGACGGCGTTTTTGTAGCTGATGACGTCGCCGGTGATGACGCTGCTGTTGCTGCCAGTGAGGGTGATGGTGCCGGAGTATGTGGCGGCGAGGCTGGCGAAGCTGCCGGCCAAGGTGTTGTGGTTCAGGTTCACTTGGATGTTGGCTTCTTCATCGACAAATATCCCGACACCGATGGTGTCTTCAGCGGCGGAAGTGGCGCTGATGTTGCTGTTGGTCAGCGTCAGGGTGTTGATGAAATCCATACTCGCGCTGTACACGCCGAAGCCGGAGCTATTATTCGCGGTCACCGAGATATTTATCCCGTCCAGCGTGGCGGCGCCCCAGTTGCCGATGCCATATAACTCACCTTCGGTAAATCCGGGGTTGGTGACGGTGATGGAGCCGCTGGTGAGGGAGAGGGAGGCGCCATACGTGACGAGGGCGCCATAGTACTGTTGATAGTTTTCGCTGTTGTAAGAGACGGCGAGGGTGATGCCGGTGCCCTCGTAGCGCGCCACACCTCCCCAATCACCAACACCCAGGGCGTAGTCTTTGTAGTCAGAGTTGTCGTAGGAGGCGCCGATTTCTATCACGGTGCCGCTGCTAACGTATTTGCTTTCCGCGAAGGTGTTCAACGTGGCGGCGCCGAGGAGGGTTAATATCAGGGTTAGTTTGGTTAGTATTGATGTTTGCATAGGTTTCTTTCTGTTTTATTGGTTTGTTTTTCCTTGCGGGGAAAGGGTTAAAGGGTTTCGGTTAACGTTTTATCGGCCCCTCGTCATCCTGAGCGGAGCCGCGTTGCGGCGGAGTCGAAGGACCGGCAAAGCACGGTTCATACGTTGTGGTTGCAGGCAAGTTGTTCATGTCGGGCCGGCCGGTCCTTCGACTGCGCCGCGGCGCGGCTCCGCTCAGGATGACGGGAGCGTGAGCGGATTCCCCTTCCGTGAAGGGGTGGCGGCGCAAGCCGACGGGGTAGTTTAGCGTGTTAGGGGACTTAGCACAGTACGCTGAACTACCCCGTCCGCTGCGCGGCCACCCCTTCACGGAAGGGGACTTTACTGGCGCGGGGGCAGGGGCGGTGAGGTCCGTCTCAGCGGTAGCAATTCCCCTTCCTCGCGGAAGGAACACGGTAGCGGCGTGTAATTGCCGCTTGAATATTCCCCTCTCGTAGAGGGGTGTCCGCGCAGGCGGACGGGGTGTTTCAGCGTTCATGGGTTAGTTCGCGCCTTCGGAGTGTTTGGCGGGCTGCTGGCTTTGGGTGGCGCTGATGTTGAACGCGGCGGCGAAGCGGGGCAGTTCGGTTTTGAAGTTGACCAGCCAGTCGAAGGCGGGGGCCTCGGCGTAAGGCAAGTAGTTGCGAATTAACGGTTTGATTAATTGGGTGGACATAATGTTGTTCCTTTAGTTGTGGGTTAATGTGGGGTTTAGACTGACAAAAACGGGTTTAGGAAAGGCTTTCCCGGCGATAGGAAAGACATTCCTGGCGATAGGAAAGACGTTCCTGACGACAGGAAAGACGTTCCTGTTGACAGGAAAGGCGTTCCTGTTGGCAGGAAAGACATTCCTGTTGGCAGGAAAGGCGTTCCTGTTGACAGGAAAGGCGTTCCTATTGGCAGGAAAGACATTCCTGTTGGCAGGAAAGACGTTCCTATTGGCGGATTCGGTCATCCCGTGGCGGGGATGGTTATCCACATGGGGAATGAAGCGGGTAAAACTAGGCGGGGAGATTAACGCGTCGGGGCAGGAGTCGTGCTGAGTGCGAAGGTGCGAAGGTGCGAAGGTGCGAAGGTGCGAAGGTGCGAAGGTGCGAAGGTGCGAAGATTTTACTCGCCCCCTCTTTCGCGTTGTCAATTAAAAAGTGCATGAGGTGGAAAGTAGCGGGTCGGTTGGGGACGTCAACAGGAAAATAAATATTTTTTTATTTTTTTTACAGGGAGGTCATGGAGAACATTGAGAGGTGAGGAGGCGCTACGCGCCGGCCAGGTGCGCGCGGGCGCGGCCCAGCGCTTGCAGCGGGAAGTGGTGGCGGTACATGTTGTAGTTCAGCATGAAACCGCGCGCCAGTTCGCGGCCTTGCGCCAGGGTGTTGGTGTCCTTCGCGGTGATGCGCTCGCCCAAGCCGTAGCCGGGGAAGCCGCAGCCGGTGTGGATGTCCTCGTCCCACGTGCCGTCTTTTTGCGTGCGGATGAGGTATTCCACGCCGCGGCGGATGGCGCGGTCGTAATCGTGCGAGCCGATGGCGGTCAGCGAAATCAGACCCCAGGCGGTTTGCGACGCGGTGCTCTGGCCGACGCCGCGCAGGTTGTCGTCCATGTAGGAGCCGCAGGTCTCGCCCCAGCCGCCGTCGGCGTTTTGCTTCGCCACCACCCAGCGGGCGGCTTGGTGGACGCGCGGCTCGTTCATGTTGAAGCCGATGGAGCGCAAGCCCGGCAGCACCAGCGCGGTGCCGTAAATGTAGTTCACCCCCCAGCGCCCGAACCACGGGCCGTCCGGTTCCTGCTCGCGGAAAATATAATCCACCGCGCGCTTCGCCGCCGGGTCTTCCATGCCGTAGCCCATCAGCCCCAGCGCCTCCAGCTTGTGACCGGTCAAGTCCGCGCTCGGCGGGTCGAGCACCTCGCCGAACTCACAGACCGGAATCATGGTCAGCACGGCGCGGTTGTTGTCCTTGTCGAACGCGCCCCAGCCGCCGTTGGTGGACTGCATCGCGCGCACCCACGCCTCGGCGCGGCGCACGGCGCGGTCGATGCGCGCGTGAAATTCCGGCGGCGCGATTTTGCGAACGCGGAGCAACACCGTCAGCGCCACCGCCGTGTCGTCGAGGTCGGGATAAAACGTGTTCGCCCGCTCGAACGCCCAGCCGCCGCACTCGACGCCCTTCACCACCTCCGCCCAGTCGCCTTTGGTAAAGATTTGCTTGTCGAGCAAATACTCCAGCGCGGGGCGGAGATTGGGAAACGTCTCGAACGTCTCGCCGCAATCCAGCGCGCCGGTCATCGTCAGCATCGTGTCCCACACCGGCGACTCGCACGCCTGGATGTACACGCGCCCCTCGCGCTCGTAGGACCAGTGCTGGTTCCAAGCGTCCAGCCCCTTCGCGATGACCGGATGCGTGAGCAAATAACCCTCCGCGTGCAGCGCCAGCAAGCCGTACACGTGCGGCGGTTGGATGCCACCCCAGCCGCCGTCGGAATCCTGGTGGCGGATAATCCATTCGAGCGCGAGCCGCCGCGCCGTGACGCGACCCGGCTTCAGCGGCCAGTGGTGGTACCAGTGCAAAAACTTGTCCACCGCGCGGAAAATTTCCGGCCAGAAACCTTCCAGCCGGCGCGGCATTGAGTAGTCAAAATTCTCGCGCCCGGCGGGAAACAACTCGTCCAGCCGCGACTCCGCTGACAGTGGCACGACCAGCCGGCGCGCGCTGACGATGGACAGCGGCACGAACGTCGCCCGCGCCCAGCACGCGAACCAATAGATGTTGAACGGCGCCCAGTTCGGGATGAACATCATCTCCGGCGGCACGATGGGCGTCTGCTCCCACGGCCACTCGCCGATGACCGCGAGCCAGAATTTGGTGAACACGCGCACCTTCGCCAGCCCGCCGTGGGCGAGAATCCACGCGCGCGCGCGCCGCACCGGCTCGGCGTCGGCGGCCAGCCCCGCGCTCCGCAACGCCGCGTAACACTCCACCGTCGTGTTGATGTCGCCCAGCGGCGCGTGATTGTACACATCCCACGAACCGTCCTCCCGCTGCTCGTGCAGAATGGCCTTGATGACCTTCGGATACTTCGGGTCGTCCTTGATGCCGAGCACGTGCGCCATGAGCAGCCACTGCGCCTCCATGCAACAGTTGGTTTCCATCATGCCGACCCAGTGACCGTCAGCGGCCTGCCGTTGCGCGACCCACAGCAAGGCGTTGGTGATGGCCTGCGTGATGGTCTTGGTTTCCACTGTCGGCGTTGTTTGCGTTGCTTCCGCGACTTCCATGATTGGCGTTTAGCCTAGGCGAAAAGCGGGGATTTTCAACCACGGAAAAATATCCCGCGCCAAGCCGCAAAGACGCCAAGTTTTTTGGTTCGTTTTCATGGTTTTGGCTCTTTCTGTTTTTTTGTTTCTTTAATCCGCAGATTACGCAGATTTTCGCAGAATATTTTTTGTGGTTGAATCTGCGTTCATCTGCGTCATCTGCGGATAAATTCGTTGAATTAACTTGGCGTCTTGGCGTCTTTGCGCGAGCTTCTTAAAGCATGACTTATCCGCAAGAACTCGAAACTTGGTGGCTGGCGGCGGCGGGGCGGCAACTGCGACTGCGCGACCCGAAGGCCATCGCGCAACGCCTCGCTGAGCGCGCCGGCCAGCTCAGCGATGCCTTCACTGTCAGCCGCGACAAAAATTTCGCCGATTGTTATTCCGACCCGCTGACCGTCGCCGCTTACGGCAATTATTTTTTCCCGCAAACCTACGCCCGCGCCTGGCTCACCGTCAGCGAGCTGGTCACCCGTCGCGGCTGGACCCCGCCCGCCGACCGACCGCTGACGGTGACCGACCTCGGCGGCGGCACCGGCGCGGCGCTCATCGCCGCCGTCGACTGCATTGCCGGGAAATTTCCCGCCACGCGATTCGACACCACGCTCGTTGACCAATCCGCCACCGCGCTGAAACTCTACCGCCGGCTCGCCCGCGACGCGCGCAAGCGCCACTTGTTCAAATCCGTCACCGTCAGCGCCGACCTCGCGCGACCGGCGGCGTGGTCACCGTCAGCGCCGGTGGATTTGCTCATCGCCAGTTTCTCCCTCGGCGAGGCCTTCCACGGCCAGCCCGACGCCGCCGTGCTTGACTGGCTCGCGGCGGCACGCGCAAGGCTCGCCGCCGGCGGCCTGCTCATCATCATCGAACCCGCGCTGAAAGAAACCGCCGGGCGCCTCGAACGGCTCCGCGATGTCATCGTCAGCGCCGCTGACCGTGACTGGCACATTTGGTCGCCCTGCCCGCACGAAAAACCCTGCCCGCTGCTCGCCGGCCAAAAACATTGGTGCCACGAAGTCCGCCGCTGGCCGGTGCCGCCCACCGTCAACCGCATCAACGACCAATTGCGGCGTAGCGTCTGGGACTTGAAATACAGCTTCCTCATCCTCGGTCAAACCCCGCCGCCGCTGACGTTGACCAACGCCGCCGGGGTTGACCAAGGCGCGCGGTGCGTGCGTTTGTTGACGCCCGCCGTCAGCGGCCACGGCAAGCTGTTGTTCAGCGGCTGCAACGCCGCCGGCGAGCACGCCGAGTACGACATCCTCAAGCGCCGCCTCGAAAAATCCGACGAAAAAGAACTCGCCACGCTAAAACGCGGCGACCTCGTCACCCTTAGCGCCGTCGAAAAACTCGGCGGCCAAAACCAATACCGTCTCGCCTCGCCGGAATTCACCGTCAGCGGCATATAATACTGAACGCAAAAAAGGTTCCTCGCCGTTAGCAATGGAAGCGCTAACGCTGGAATACGAATTCCCCTCTCGCAGAGGGGTGGCGCGGAGCGACGGGGTGTTTCAGCGTTAAAGGGAAACCCCAAAAACCGAACGCTGAAACACTCCGTCCGCTGGCGCGTCCACCCCTCTACGAGAGGGGAATTAACGCTGGCACAAGAGAATTCGCTGACCGTGTCGTCACCCGCCAATCTTCCCGCAACCGTAATTCCCCTCTCGCAGAGGGGAATTGCTGACGCGCAGTCATGGTCAGCGGAGTTGATTGCGCTGCCAGCGATTCCACTGCTCATGGGATAGAACCATCTTAATACTTTACCGCGGCGCGATAATCCCATACGCTATCCCCATGAAAACTTCATGGCTGACAGTTTTGCTGTTATCAACCGCCCTGCTCGCGCGGGCGATGGACTTCACCACCGACGACGGCCGGGTACTCAAAGACGCCCGCTTGCTCAAGGTCAGCAAGGGACAAGCGTACGTTGTTCACGCTGACGGCGTCGCGGCGCTGCCACTCACACCCAAGGTGACGACCGACTTTCACCTCACCGCTGACCATGACGAGCAGGAATTGCCCAGTCTGGTCAAGCTGGATTTGGAAAACTGGCTGATGGAGGTCAAAACCACCAACCTCACCTACCGCCGGCCCAAGTCGACCGCCCCCCGCGTGTCAACCAAGACCGAGCGGGTCGTCAAACCGGTTCATTACCAAGCCGTCCAGTTCGCCAAGCAGTACACGCCCGGTGAGGACGAGGGACGGCGGGTCACCCTGACCGGCTGGGTGTCGGAAATCATCGGCCGAAAGGAAACCTTCAAAATCATCATTGACGATGTGGTGGTGCTCAATTACAAAACCAATGAAAAAGTAAAAGTGATGAATAGCAGCGGTGACGCTCGTGCCATTGGCCCCTATAAGGCCGGCGAGGACATTACCGTGATTGGCTCCAGCGCCGGGCGGGACGCTGACGGTCGCATCATTTTCAACGGCGGCCCCGAATAACCACCGTTCACTTTTTGGCTAATAATTTTCCCAACAATTTGAGCGCCACCAGCAGCGCCACCACGCCGCCGACAATCGCGGCGATTTGCGCCTTGGACAGGCTTTCCATGAAACCTTTCCAACTCTGCGTGTGCTCCAAGTCCTGCTCAAACTGGTCGAGTTGCGCCGTCTCCGGCCAGCCCGTCCTGAGCAACAGCAAAATATGCCGCGCCCGCTCGTGTTCCTTCCGGTCGGCCAAGGCGGCGGTGAAGTCGGACGTCAGTTGGCTGAAATAAACCCGCCCCTGCGGATTCTTCGGCCACGATTTGAACGCGGCGGTGAGTTCCGCCGCCGCCGCCGCCCAGTTCCGCGCCTCGTACGCCGCCTGGCTTTGCGCGAACAATCCGTCGGACTCGGTCACCCGCGCGCGGGCCTCGTCAGTCACGGCGGCGAACAATTTGTGCGCCGGCGCGAATGCCGCCACCCGCTGCGGCTCAGGCACGTCCGCCAGTTCTTGGTACTTTTGCTCCTCCCGCAACTGGCGCAATTTTTTCTTGAGTTCCGCGGCGTCCGTCGCCTCGGTTTGAATCTCCTGCTTGCGGGTCAGCGAAATCGCGCCGCAGTCCGCCAGAATTCTCGCTTGGTCGGCGATGCGCGTGAAGTCGCCGTCGTTCTGGCCGGTTTGCAGCGCCGCCAGCCACAGGTTGTTTTCCATCACTCCCAGGCATTGCTCGGCGAACTCGCCCTGCCCTTCAAGTTCCGGCCAGCCTTTGGCCACCACCGCCAGTTCGCTGACCAGTGGCGTGAACAAATCCGTCGCGGTCAACTGCTGCGCTTGGATTTCATCCAGCCGGTCGCGGATTTTCTGAAACCGCCTGGCCAAACCCGTCAAAGTGGCGCTGTTTTGCCGGCCCAAGGC
Source organism: Verrucomicrobiales bacterium (assembly GCA_031265365.1). Classification (GTDB taxonomy): domain Bacteria; phylum Verrucomicrobiota; class Verrucomicrobiia; order Methylacidiphilales; family JAAUTS01; genus JAIRPN01. Next base: position 3,457 of record JAISCS010000051.1, on the reverse strand, counting down.
CAGCAGCTCCGGCGGCGCCAGATTTCTGGCCGGTCGGATGATGACCTGCACGCCTTCCAAAAGGTACGGGTAATACGCGTTATTTTTGAACTTGCCAACGCGTTCGGCCAGACCGCCAAAGCTCTCGTACTGCCCCCGCAGCACCTCGTCCTGAATCACCCGCAAATCGCCCAGTAATTGCCGCAACTCCTGCTGATTGGCATACTCGCCGGTTTCCTCCGGCGTGTACCAAATCTTGCCCCGCCGCACCCAGCCCGCCCGCACCAGCCGCTGCTCCTGACGCAATTCCCCGGCGGCCGCTGACAGTAATGCGGCGACATCCGTGCCGGGGAATTTTTCCAGCAACGGATTGATAGTGTCCGCGATGACGCGGTCGTAATAACCGTCATCCCGCGAATCTTTTGGCAACCGGATTTGGTCATTGCTTTGGAAGTAAGCGGTCCTGGCCGGGGTGGCAAACCGAATCTCGCCGACCAGTGACTTGGCGATTTTTTTGACCACCGGCACGCCGGCGGCCTGGACCAATTCCACCGAAAATTCCTTTTCATCGCTGTCCAGCACGCGGCATTTGAATTCCCTGCCGGCGGCGAAATCGGGCGGCGTGGCGTTGTTCTTGATAATCACCACGTCGAACCCCTGTTCCTGTCCGAAGCCCGCCGACGCGCCACACCCAAGCAGCATCACTGTCAACAGGCGGAGAAATTTTGTAATCACGGCGATAAGTTACACAGAAATCGCTGGTGTAACAAGCATTTGTTATAACGACCGGTTTGGATTCCTCGCGCCGGTCTGCGCGAACATCAAAAAAAACCAACCTCGCGCAGAGCCGCAGAGAACTGACTAGTTATCATCAAAAAAACTCTGCGTCTCCGCGTCTCTGCGCGAACATCAAAAAAAATTAAAAAAACTTGCGCGAATTAAACAAATATCGTATTCTCCTATCCCGTTACCGGCGCAAACTGACCTTGGCCATCAAAAAACATGGATAGTTAAGCGCAAGTGAAAAACCGGTAACGTTTTGAAGATGATTGACATAAGCCGTAGAATCGAAGTCTCGCGCTCTCGCGCTCTCGCGCTCTCGCGCTCTCGCGCTCTCGCGCTCTCGCGCTCTCGCGCTCTCGCGCTCTCGCGCTCTCGCGCTCTCGCGCGTTAATTGTCCCGCCTAATTTTAATCTATTCGTTCCCTATCCGGCCCCGACCGAACACCGTCGGCCCAGGGTCATGCCCCGACCTCGCCATCGAGGAGGAATATATTTATCCGCAGATGACGCAGATGAACGCAGATTCAACCACAAAAAACTCTGCGAAAATCTGCGTAATCTGCGGATTAAAAGAAACAACAGCAACAGAAAGTAAATAAAAACCATGAAAACAAACAATAACATCAACTGGCGCGCGATGCTCAAGGTCAGCGGCATCGTCATGATGGCGGCGCTGACCATGAACGTCAGCGCGGAAACTGACACCTATACCTTCCCCTCAGCGGAAAGCGGCACGGCGTACTGGGACACCTCGGCCGGCGGGTGGTATTTGAACGATAGCGAGACTCCCACCGACATACTGCCACCAGCCAGCGGCACAGACCCAATCGTGAACGTGGACGTGGTGATTGGCAACGGGACTGACCCGCTCGTGTTTGAATACGGTTTCGGCACTCCCACTGGAATCGCTGGCCATGTGCCGCGCAACTCGCTTACCATCAGCGACAACGTCACGCTGAAGCTGCTCGGCAATACCGGCACCTACTATTATAGTAACTCTCGCATCGTTTACAATACCGTGACTAACAACAGCCTGATGGAAGTGCTGGGCAGCCGCACCTTTTCGATAGACACGGCCGGCCGACCCACCGTACTGTTCACCAACAGCGGCACCATTTCAAACCAAACCTCCGGCGCAACACTGCTGATGAATGCCGCCATTACTAACACCGACGGGTTGATTGACATCGGCGCTGGCGCGACTCTTTCCATAGGCAGCAGCGGCAGTACCGGCATTTACGGCGGCGTACTGAAACTGGCGGGCGGCGCCAGGTTCGATACCGGCGGCGGTATTACCGACAACCTCTACTTGTCCGATGTCGCGATTGACCACGCCGGCGTCATGGTGGTCACCAACGGCGGCACCAGCACCGGTAGCCGGAATCTGTTGTTCATCACCACCAACGGCGTCTTTAACAACACCGGCACCGTCAGCGTCTGGCAGGGGGCGACCCATGATTTCAGCACCGCCAGCCAAAAGCACACCGCCATCTTTACCCAATCCGGCACCAACGTCTTCACCAACACCGGCGTCGTCTCCGTGCTCAACGAAAGCGTCATCAACAGCAACGCCTATAACGAGGCCGGCGTGGCCTTCACCGTCAGCAACAGCGCGGCGGCGGGCGGTAAATTCACCAACGAGGGATTGATTGACCTCCGCAACAACGCGCACGGCACTTACAGCAACACCACCTACGCGCAATTCACCGTCAACGCCAACGCGGACTTCACCAACAGCGGCACCATCAACATCGCCCTCGGCGATGACGTCACCGACGACGCCCTCCACACCGCCGCGCTATTCATCAACACCGACTGGACCAACACCGGCGTCATCACCATCGACCGCGCGGGCAAAGAGCACGCCACCGCGAGCTTTGAACTCAACAGCAAAACCTACACCCAAACCGGCGCCAACAGCGAGACCCGCCTGCTTAACGGCGGCCAACTCAAAGCCGGCGCCATCACCATCGACGAAGGCCTCCTCGGCGGCGCGGGCCGCATCGACGCGGCGACCTCCATCAACACCGGCGCCACCCTCGACCCCGACGGTACGCTAACCTTGACCAGCCTAATCATGAACGAGGGTTCCATCCTGAACTTCAGCGTCACCGACAACGACTTCCTGCAAATCAACGGCGACCTAAGTTTCCTCGGCGCCAAGCTAACCCTCACCGACTACACCGGTGGCGACCCGCTGCTACTCGCCAGCTACACCGGCGACCTGCTGGGCCAAAACCTTGATGTCACCAGTATCACCGACGCGGTGCTGAATTTCGACACCACCGGGAAAATCTACCTCAGCATAATCCCCGAACCATCCCCGGCGTTCTTATTACTACTGGGCGCCCTCATCCTCATACTAATGCGCAAATCGCATCGGAAAAACACCGAACGCTGAAACACCCCGTCCGCTTACGCGGCCACCCCTCTACGAGAGGGGAATTAGCTCACGCCGAAGCATGGCCTATAGGGTCGTCTCAGCGTCAACAGATTCCCCTCCCGCATTAGAGGGGTTCCTTACTATTAGCCGTGGAATTTAATTCCCCTTCCGTGAAGGGGTGGCGCGGAGCGACGGGGTAGTTCAGCGTTCCAAGGGAAAGAACACCAAACGCTGAAACACCCCGTCGCGCCCCCCCCCCCCCCTGCGGGGGGGGGAGAATTCCACCGGCCGCCGCGGCCAAACACACAGACCC
>JAISCS010000035.1 GCA_031265365.1 Verrucomicrobiales bacterium | reverse complement strand
CCCCTTCCGTGAAGGGGTGGCGCGGAGCGACGGGGTAGTTCAGCGTTAAAGAAAATACCAAAACCGAACGCTGAACTACCCCGTCCGCTCCGCGGCCACCCCTTCACGGAAGGGGAATTAGCTCACGCAGGGGCATGGGCGGTGAGGGGGGGGCGGCGTCAGCGCTGCCACTGCTAACAGCGAGGAACCTTGTTTTTCAATACTCCCGATACTCCGGCTGAAACACTTGCGCCTGTATGTCCGCCGACAAATCCGCCGGGCGCGGGCGCCGCGCCAGCCCGCTCCGGTACGCTTCTTCCGCGACGGCGGTGGCGATTTTCAGCGAGATGGCGCGGATGGAGTTTAAGTGCGGGTAGACGCGGCCGCTGGCGAGGTCGGTGTCCGTGACTTGCGCCGCCAGGGTGCGCGCCGCCGCGAGGAACATCGAATCCGTGACCGTCGCCGCCTGGCAGGCCAGCGCGCCGAGGCCGACGCCGGGGAATACGTACACGTTGTTGCCTTGGCCCGGCACGTAAGTTTTGCCGCCGAGGTTCACCGGCGCGAACGGGCTGCCGCTGGCGAAGACCGCGCGCCCGCCGGTGACGGTGTATGCTTCCTCGGCGGTGCACTCGGCCTTGGAAGTCGGGTTCGACAGGGCGAAGATAATCGGGCGGTCATGGGCGGCGGCCATTTGTTCCAAAATCTCGCGGGTGAACGCGGGGCCGACGCCGGCGACGCCGATGAGCGCGGTGGGTTTGATTTGCGCCACGGCCTCGGCGAGGGTCGTGACGGGTTTGCCGTCTTGCGCGAACGCCGCCTTGTGCGCCGGCAGCGTGTCGCCGCGCCCCTTGACCAGCAGGCCCTTGGAGTCCACGAACCAGCAGCGGCGGCGCGCGTCCGCCTCGGTGACGCCCTCTTCCTTGAGCGCGCTGACGAAGTATTCGCCGATGCCGGTGCCCGCCTCGCCCGCGCCGAAGAACAGCAGCGTCTGCTCGCGCAACGGCCGGCCGGTGAGCCGCGCGGCGGACAGCAGGCCGGCCAGCACCACGGCGGCGGTGCCCTGGATGTCGTCGTTGAAACAACACACGCGCTCCTGATACCGGTGCAGCAGGGCGAAGGCGTTGCGGTTGCCGAAGTCCTCGAATTGCACCAACGCCTTGGGGAACACTTCCCGCACCGCGCCGATAAATTCCGCGACGAAATCGTCATACTCGGCGCCGCGCGCGCGCGGTTGGGGCAGGCCGAGGTAATACGGGGAGGCGCGCAACGACGCATTGTCCGTGCCGACGTCGAGGCAGACGGGCAGGCAGTAATACGGGTGAATGCCGGCGCAGGCCGAGTAGAGCGCCAGCTTGCCGACGGGGATGCCCATGCCCTGCGCGCCGAGGTCGCCGAGGCCGAGGATGCGCTCGCCGTCGGTGACCACGATGATGCGGGCGTCGCGGTTGGGCCAGTTCCGCAACACCTCGGCGACGCGGCCCCGGTCGCGGAGGCTGACCCACAGCCCGCGCGCCTGGCGGAAGATGCCGCCGTAATCCACGCACGCCTCGCCCACTGTCGGCGTGTAGATAATGGGCATCAGCTCCTCGATGTGGTCGAGGAGCAAGCGGTAGAACAGCGTCTCATTGCGGTTTTGCAGCGCGGTGAGGAAGATGTATTGCTCCAGCGCGGAGTTTTTGCGGCGGAATTGCGCCAACGCGCGCGCGGCCTGTTCTTGCGCGGTGAACACGCGCGGCGGCAGGAGGCCGCGCAAGCGCAAGCGGTCGCGCTCCGCCTCGGTGAAGGCGGTGGATTTGTTCAGCAACGGGTTGTTCAACAATGACACGCCGGCGGGTAAGTCATGCCGACCACGGGCGTGCAAGGCAGTGGAAGAGTTCGGGGTCATGCGCTTCATTATCGCCGATGATAATCATCTGGCAAGCAAAGTTAAACGCTGAAACACCCCGTCCGCAGGCGCGGCCACCCCTCTGCGAGAGGGGAATTAGCTGGCGCCGAGGCAATCCTCTCCGCCCCCTCGCTCCTCGTGAACGTTAATTCCCCTTCCGTGAAGGGGTGGACGCGGAGCGGACGGGGTAGTTCAGCGTTCGGTTGGGGTAGTTCCTGTAACGCTGAACTACCCCGTCGGCTCACGCCGCCACCCCTTCACGGAAGGGGAATTTGCTCACGCCAAAGCAGTCGCCCTGACTATGTCCCCACGCGAACGTTAATTCCCCTCTCGTAGAGGGATGGCCGCGCCAGCGGACGGGGTGTTTCAGCGTTCTGGTTTATCTCACACCTCCGCCAGCGCCTGGTCGAGGTCGCCGATGATGTCGTCAATATTCTCAATGCCGACGCTCAAGCGAATCAGCCCCGGTTCCACCCCCGTCGCCTTCTGCTCCGCCGGCGAGAGCTGCTCGTGCGTCGTCGTCGCCGGCTGGATGATGAGCGACTTGGCGTCGCCGACGTTGGCGAGATGGCTGAAGAGTTTGACGCTGTTGATGACGCGGTCGGCGGCGGCGGCGTCACCCCGCACCTTGAACGTCAGCACCCCGCCGAAGCCGCGCTTGAAATACTTCAACGCCAGCGCGTGATACTTGTTGCCGGGCAGGCCGGGGTAGTTGACATACTCCACCCGCGCGTGCCCCTCCAGCCACCGCGCCACGGTCAGCGCGTTGGCGGCGTGCCGCTCCACGCGCAGCGACAGCGTCTCCAACCCCTGCAACAACAGGAACGAGTTGAACGGGCTGGGCGTGTTGCCCCAGTCCCGCAAGCCCTCCACGCGCGCGCGCAGGTTGAAGGCGATGTTGCCGAACGGCCCCTTGAAGCCGAACGCGTCCCAGAACACGAGGCCGTGGTAACTCTCCGACGGCTCGGTGAAGGCGGGGAACTTGCCGTTGCCCCAGTCGAACTTGCCGCCGTCCACGATGACCCCGCCGAGGCTGGTGCCGTGCCCGCCAATCCATTTCGTCGCCGACTCGACCACGATGCTGGCGCCGTGCTCCAGCGGGCGGAACCACGCGCCGCCCGCGCCGAAAGTATTGTCCACGATAAGCGGAATCCCGTGCCGCTCAGCGACAGCGGCGACGGCCTCAAAATCCGGCACGTTGATTTCGGGATTGCCGATGGTCTCCAAGTACAACGCCTTGGTCTTGTCATCAATGAGTCGCTCGAAGCTGGCCGGCTCATCGTCAGCGGTGAAACGGGCTTCGACGCCGAGGCGTTTGAACTGCGACTTGAACTGATTATAAGTACCGCCGTAGAGGTGCGGGGTGGTGACGAAGTTGTCACCGGCGGCGAGGATATTGTTCAGCGCGATGAATTGCGCGGACTGGCCGGAGGAGGTGGCGAGCGCGGTGACGCCGCCCTCCAGCGCGGCGATGCGTTTCTCAAACACATCGGTCGTCGGGTTCATCAAGCGCGTGTAAATATTGCCAAACTTGCGCAGGGCGAAGAGGTCAGCGCCGTCCTTGGCGTCGGTGAAGACATAGGAAGTGGTTTGATAAATGGGCACGGCGCGGGAATGAGTGTCCGCGTCAACGGACTGGCCGGCGTGTACTTGCAAGGTCTCGAATTTCCAATTAGGCATAAGGCGGTTAATCTAAGCCGACCGGCGGGGATGACCAGATATTTTTTACAAAAAACGCGCTGGGCCACGGGGAACCACGGCGTGTGGTGGGCACAGCATAATTCCCCTTCCGTGAAGGGGTGGCGGCGCCAGCCGACGGGGTAGTTCAGCGTTCGGTGCCAAGTGCCCGGTAACGCTGAACTACCCCGTCCGCTACGCGTCCACCCCTTCACGGAAGGGGAATTAGCGGGTGTGGGAAGCGGGGCGGTGGGAGGTTTGCCAGCGTCAGCGCTGTTACTGCTAACGATGCGGAACCATTAAAACAATCTCCACAGCCCGCAAAAACTCCGTGATTCCTTGCGACTAAAAAAATAAAAAAATTATTTGACAGCTTGCTTATCAGCATTAACATCATCGCATGGACACGAAAAATATATACAATTCGGCAATTCGGCAATTCGGCAATTCGGCAATTCGGCAATTCGGCAATTCGGCAATTCGGC
>JAISCS010000028.1 GCA_031265365.1 Verrucomicrobiales bacterium | reverse complement strand
TCGCCCACACCCGGTCACTGATATCGTGTCGATGATAGTCTGCTCTCATCCATTCAGCTTAGTCCCGCTGGCTTCCAATGTACAGATTATTCGCCGATCTCATGACTACACTGTCTAGCGCCCAAGACGACCTAGGGGAGCTGGCGCAAACTTGATTCCGCACAATTGTCCGCACACCTGCGTAAGCATCCCGCTGCCATGTTGCACGAAAGCGGAGCGGTATTCGGGGTGAGCCATCACACGGGGTGGAAAAGTCTGCGTACCAAGTACATTGATCGTAACGTAGTGTAATTAGACAAGAGCGGCATCGAGCACCGGCTTTATCGGGAATATGACCGGGCGCCGCGCGGGGAAAGAATTGATCAGGAAGTCCGCTCCGCCAAACGATGCAGGACCAGCACCGCAGCCAAGGACGGCAAATTGATGGCGCCCTTGATCTTTGCGGGCACCTGCGATACCGCGCGGATTGAGGCTTATTTCCGCCAAGTCCTGTTGCCGACCCTGCCAGCGTGATTGTCCTGGACAACACCCGCTTTCACCACGCCGACCGTACCAGACGGTTGGTCGAGACCGTCGGTTTTATGCACCCGACCTCAATCCCATCGAACACCTCTGGGCCAAACTCAAAGCCCAGCTGCGGCCGCTCCTCCCTACAGCCAATGCCTCCTTTTCCCTCATCGTTAATATATCGCTAGCTCAGGGTTATCTTTGTTCACTCGTCCGATATTCTCGTCAAGATTTGCCGTCATCGCGGTGTAAACACGCATCCAATTTGTAAGTTCCGCCCGTTCGTTTTCGTTAAGTCTTGCCCAGGCATCCGCGTGAGCGTCATTTTCGGACAGATAGTTTTTCGGAAGATAAAAGTCCCGGTCTTTCACCAAATCGAGATATTCCCGCGGAACATTCCACTCTTCCCACGGGTCGTGGGGAGTTCCCAATGAAAGGAATAACGAAAAGGATTGGTCATCCGAGCTGAGTTTTGTGATTCGTTCCATCGCCATATCCGTCAATGCGTCAGGTTCGTATTGGTCATTGAAAATATTTTCGTCGGTATCGAGGTGATAATAATTGCTGTCGCCGACATATTCGTGATGAAATCCGTAATGGGCAAAAAAGCCGTCAAAGCCCAAGCGGTGTTCCCCCTGGGGCACAAACGAATATTTCGAGTCAAGGTGGTTACCCCATTCGTTGGCATACATATGCCACTTGCCGACATATTCGGGAGTGTATCCGCTTTCAGACAAGCATTTTGCCCAAGGTATTGGGATGATGCTGTGGGTTAAGACGGATTTCGTTTATGACCATTCCGGTGGAAGTTGTATATTTCCCGGTAAAAAGGCTTGCACGATAAGGGGCACAAACGGGATGTCCCGAAACCGTCTGCGTGAGTTCAACCGATTGTTTCCGCAACTGGCAGATATTCGGTGTAATTTGCGGGTCGGTTAATTTGTATAACTGAGATTACCTGATGTTATTCGCTCGCGAAAATATTTTACTTGCCAGCACGGGATTCTTATTGATAATGGATTCGCAATATGAGCATGAACAACAAATTACTTAACGGGCTGGCGCTGCTGATGGCGCTGGCGGGGTCATTGTCAGCGGCGGAGAAATTGCGGGTGGTGGCGAGTTTTTTGCCGGTGTACGCGCACGCCAAGTCGGTCGCGGGCGAATTGGCGGAGGTGAAGATGTTCCTCGACCAGGACGCGGAGCCGCATGATTACGAGTTCAAACCCGCCGATATCAAAAGACTGGCGGCGGCGGATTTGTTCATCGTCAGCGGCGCGGGGGTTGAGGAGTGGCTCGGCGAGGTGTTGAAGAACTCCGGCAAACAGTCGCTGACGGTGGTGGACGCGAGCAAGGGCGTGCCGCTGTTGAAGGACAATCCGCATTACTGGCTCGACCCCGTGCTGGCGCAAACACAGGTGGAAAACATTTTGCAGGCGCTGGTGGTCGCGGACGCGAAAAACGCCGCCGCGTACCGGAAAAACGCCGCCGCGTATTTGGAGAAATTGAGGAAACTTGACGCTGATTATCACATGGCTTTTGAGAAATTACCTGAAAAAAAATCACCGTCCGAAAAGAATTTGGTGACTCTTCATGACGCTTTCCCGTATCTGGCAAAACGCTACGGACTGAATTATATCGGCAGCCTCGCGCCGCTGCCGGAGCAAGACCCGAAGCCGGCGGACTTGAAGGCGCTGGTGCTGGCCATCAAGAAAAATCAGATAAAAATCATTTTCGCCGAGAACGGGTATTCGCCAAAATTGCTGGAGGAAATCGCGCGGCAGAGCGGCGCCACCGTCGGTGAATTGGACACGCTGGAAACCGGCGCGCCGTCAGCGGACGCTTATCTGGTGCGAATGCGCGCGAATCTGGCGGCGTTGGAAAAGGCGTGGAAAAAATGAGCGGGTCACCGTCGGCGTTGGAAATCAGAAACCTCACCGTCCGCTACGGCGACGGCGGCGCGGCGCTGGAACAGGTGAGCCTCAGCGTGCGACGCGGCGAGATTCTGGCGCTCATCGGGCCGAACGGGGCGGGGAAGTCCACGCTGTTCAAGACGGTGCTCGGCTTGGTGAAACCCGCCAGCGGCGAAGTGGTGTTCGCGGAACATTTTTCGCGCGCGACCACGGGTTATGTGCCGCAGATGGCGGCGCTTGACCGCAATTTGCCGTTCTCGGTGATGGAATTGCTGACGCTGAACCTACCGCGCCAGCGGTTTTGGTTCGGCGGCGGCGCGCACCGCCAGCGGGCGCTGGCCAAGCTCGAATTGCTCGACGGCGCGAAACTCGCCGACCGTGGCATTCACGAGCTTTCCGGCGGCGAGTTTCAAAAAGTGATGATTGCCGGCGCGTTGTTGCGAAATCCGCGGCTGTTGATTTTGGACGAGCCTTCGACCGGTGTCGACCACGCGGGCACGCACATGCTGGAGCGGTTGATTATCCGGTTGCGCGACGAGGAGGCGCTGACGGTCATGCTCGCGTCGCACGATTTGCATTTGGTGCAACTGGTCGCCGACCGCGTGTGTTGCCTGAATCGGGAAATCTGCGGCCTCGGGCCCGCTGACGAGGTGCTGGATAATCATTATTTGAAAGGATTTTGGCACCGAAAATTATGAGTGATTTGTGGCAAATTGAATTCATGCGGAACACGCTGGTCTCGGCGGCGATTCTGGGGCCGGTGTGCGCGTTTCTCGGCGTGTTCGTGACGCTGCGCGGCATGGCGTTTTTCAGCGACGCGCTGGCGCACGCGGCGGTGACGGGCGTGGCGCTCGGCTATTTGTTGCAGGAAATATCGCCGCTGACGGTCAGCCCGATGCTGTTTGTGTTCGCGTTTAGCGCGGCGCTGGCGACGCTGATGGCATGGCTGTTCGAGAAAACCAAGCTACGACCCGACACCATCATCGCGTTCAGCTTCACCGGCAGCGTCGCGCTCGGCTATGTCATTATCAGCGCGCTCGGCAAGTACCGGCTTATTGACGCGATTTTGTTCGGCAGCATTTACGCCAACTCGACGCGGGATATTTTCATCCAACTCGCGCTCGCGGTCACCGTCAGCGGCGTGCTGTTGTGGAACTTGAAGGCGCTGGCGCTCGGCATATTGCAGCCCGACCTTGCGCGGGTGCAAGGCGTCAGGCTGGAGCGGCTGAATTATCTCTTCGCGCTGTTGCTGGCGGCGATGGTGACGATTTGCCTGAAGATGCTCGGCGCGCTGCTGCTGAGCGCGCTGATAGTCATCCCGCCCGCGGCGGCGCGGCTGGCGGTTGGGAATTTCAAGCGGCTGCTGGCGCTGGCGCCGGTCGTCGGCCTGCTGGCCGCCGTCAGCGGCGTGCTGTTGTCCTTCACGCTGAACAGCCCGACGGGGCCGACGATTGTGCTGGTGAACGTCAGCGTGCTGCTGGTGTTTTTGCCACTGCGGCTGGCGCGGCGCGGCGCTCGATAACGAGGCTGACGAAGTTGGTTTCCGGCAGGATGAATTTCCTGACTTCCAACGTGACGGCGCTGACGGTGAACTCCGCGAGCACCGCCGCCGCGATTTCCTCCGCCAGCGTTTCAAGCAACTTGCGCGGGCGGGCGGCAGCGACGCGCTTGACTGTTTCGCCCACCGCGAAATAATCCACCGTCAGCGACAAGTCATCGCCAGCGGCGGCGGCGCTGACCGTCGGCACGGGGAAGGTGAGGGAAATCTCCAGCCGCTGCGGCCGCGCGCGCTCCGCGTCACTCACGCCAACGCGGGCGCTGACGGTGAGGCGGTTAATGTGGATACGGTCCGGCATGAGTTTATTCCAAAAAGATTACAACTTGCCCAGTTCGAGTTCAAATTCTTCAACCGTGGGGAGACTACCGGCGAGTTTTTTCGGCAGGGCGTTGGTCAGGGCAACCTCGCTGACACCGATGAGTTTGTTGATGCCGCGCAGGGCGAACTCGACCTCAAGGTTTTTTTTCTCGCGGCAAAGTAAGATGCCGATGGTGGGGTTGTCGCCGGCGCGCTTTAGCAGCGCGTCAACCACCGAGAGGTAGAAATTCAGCTTGCCCGCGTATTCGGGGAGGAATTTGGTGTTTTTCAATTCGATGACAACGTAGCATTTCAGCACGATGTGATAAAAGAGCAGGTCAAGGTAATAAGCGGCGCCGGCGACTTCCAAATGGTATTGCCGCCCGACAAAGGCGAAACCCCTGCCAAGTTCCAACATGAATTTCGCCAAATGTTGCACGAGTTGACGCTCAAGGTCCTGCTCGCGATACGGCTCGGCGAGTGTCATAAAATCAAGGATATAAGGGTCTTTGATAGTTTGCCGCGCCAAGTCGGACATCGGCTGCGGCAGGGTTTTGGAAAAATTGGTCACCGCTTGGCCGTGTCTTTTGTGGAGCGCGCTTTTGATTTGCAGTGCCAACACGTCGCGGCTCCAGCCATTTTCAAGGGCTTGCGTGAAATAAAACGCGGCGGTTTTGAGGTCTTTGATTTTTTCGATAATGGCGCGGATATGTCCCCACGGCAGGTTGAAAACCACGTCTTGCAGGAAGCGATTTTGGGTGTTATCTGCCAATTGTCCCACAAGCTGTGGGACAATTATATTTACCCGCGAATTTTTCGCCACTGACTCCGCGCCTTGTGGAATAAATTTGCCGGCGGTGCTGAAAAACAAGTAGAATTGTTTGCAATAAAGCAAATTGCTGCGTGAAAACCCCTGCATATCGGGAAACTCCGCGCGCAAGTCCTTGGCCAGACGTTCGATAAGTTTGCCACCCCATTTGGTCCGGGCTTGTTTCTCGGTAATCATCTGCCCGAGTTCGTAATAGAACCGGATGAGAACGGCGTTTGCCGCCAACGCGGTTCGGATTTGGGTTGTCCGAATCCTGGCTTTGATTTCGGACAGCCAAACCATATAACCCTTGTCAACGGTGAGTGATGAGGTCATGTTTTTGGTTTTCGCGGAGTTTATCATGCCAAGGGACATTGTGACAGGATTTATCAACGCCAGCGCTGGCAAATTCACCGCGCCGCCGCTGGTGGTGACAGCGGCGGCTTTTTATTTTCGGCCCGCTGACGGTCAGTCGACGAATTTTTTGATGCGCGCGAGGCCGGCCTCGATGTTGTTGAGGCTCGTGGCGTAGGAGATGCGGACGGTGTTGTCGTCGCCGAACGCGATGCCCGGCACGACGGCGACCTTTTGCTCCTCCAGCAGTTTCTCGGAGAACTCGACCGACTTCAGGCCAGTGGCGCTGATGTCGAGCAGCACGTAGAACGCGCCCCGCGGCCTGACGTATTTGATTTGGCGGATGCCGTCGAGCAACTCCAGCACGCGCGCGCGGCGCCCGGCGTACTCGGCGACCATTTCGTCCACGCAATCCTGCGGGCCTTTGTACGCGGCGAGCGCGCCCTTTTGCGCGAAGGACGTGGGGTTTGAGGTGGAATGACTTTGCAGCGAGTCAATCGCCCGCGCCACGTTCTTCGGCGCGGCGACGTAGCCGAGGCGCCAGCCGGTCATCGCGTAAGGCTTGCTAAAGCCGTTCACCGTCAGCGTCAACTCATACACGTCCTTGCTGAAGCTGGCGATGGAACTGTGCTTCGCCCCGTCGTAAACCAGCTTCTCGTACACCTCGTCGGAGAGGATGTAGATGTCATCGTCGAGCGCGACCTCGGCCAGCGCGGCGAGTTCGTTCTCGGTGTACATGACGCCGGTCGGGTTGCCGGGGGTGTTGAGGATGACCAGCTTCGTCAGCGGGCTGGTGTACTCGCGGAACAACTCGGGCGTGAGCTTGTAGCCCGTGTCAGCGGTGGTCGGCACGATGACCGGCTCGCCGCCGGCGAGCTTGACCATCTCAGGGTAGCTGACCCAGTACGGCGCGGGGATGAGCACCTCGTCGCCCGGGTTGAGGACGGCGAGCAGCGCGTTGAAGCAAGAGTGCTTGGCGCCGCAGTTGACGATGATTTGCGACGGCTCATAGTCGAGGCCATTGTCGCGCTTGAGTTTCTCGGCGATGGCGGCGCGCAATTCGGGGATGCCAGAGGACGGCGTGTATTTGGTGAAGCCGGCTTCGAGGAAGCCCATGGCGGCGGCCTTGATATGCTCCGGCGTGTCAAAGTCCGGCTCGCCGGCGCCGAAGCCGATTACATCCACGCCCTCGGCCTTGAGAGCTTTGGCCTTGGCGTCAACGGCGAGCGTCAGCGAAGGCGTCAATTTGTTTGCGCGTTCTGAGATTTCCATAGGGGGTTGAAATTAGACGAACAGGGGCGGGGTGGCGAGGATTATTTTTAACCGCCAATATTCTGTGTCCGCCGCTGCCAGAGCAGCGCCAGCAACACCACCGCGCCAAGGCCGAGCAAGGCAACGGCGCTCGGTTCGGGGATGATGCTGACAGTGACATTGTCAATAAGGGCGGAAAAATTCGTTGCCGCTGGAAAACGAAAACCGATGCCGGTAATTTCCAAGTCTTTAGTGGCGGTCAAGGCGTGGGTGAAATCGGGAAACACAGAAACAGAAACATCGTCACGGAGATACGTAATATCAAAGGTGCCCAAATCGTTCTTGGTAACATTGAGTGTGAGGGTGTAGGCAGTAGCGGCATTGAGCACTACGTCGGTTATAGACTTAAGGTTAGTGCCGCCGCCCATGTGGACAAAGCCAGTACGATAATCAATCTTGGTTGCATTGGTTTTTTTAGCAGTGTCTTGGCGAACGTAAAGGACAGAGGTATTGTCAGCTGGGTCATCGTTGGCAGGGCGGGTAGTGGATGGGTCGTTGTAACGGATAAAGCCGAAATCAAACTCGGTATTGCCATCAGTAAGTTTACCGTCAGGATTATTACCAAAAGCGACACTTAGACTAATACTGATGGTTTGACCTGTTGAAAGACTGTTGAGCGTGAAAATTCCATCGCTTGTGTAAGGAGAAAAATCTACGGCGCGGTAGACAATGCCACCATCGCCAATAACTTGCATTGTATTGTTACCAAATGAGGCACTGGCATTATAAACAGCCGGGCTGTTCCCAGTGCCGTAAATACTGATATATTCACTGCCGCTGTTACTGGTAACTTTGCTGTCAGTGCCGCTACCCTCCACTATAGCATTGGAAAAGCTGTCATTAACCAACACCTGCGCCATGCCGCTGACGGTGAGCGCAGTCATCGCAGGGATGACCATAATATTTGTGGTTCTTCATGATTTACAGTGGAATGGGGGATGTTAATGCCTTTTGCATAGATTCCTTTCTTTATTTCACCTTCAAAATTAGTCGCTAAATCAATTTTTGGGTATGTCCATGACTGACTGGGTTTGTGCTTGAATCTGATGGTTGGTGATTGGTGGTAATGGGGACGCTTTGTTAACCTAAGGCCCGGTATTGAACGCTGAAACACCTCGTCGGCTGGTGCCACCACCCCTCTACGAGCGGGGAATTGAATTATTCACGCTGCCGCCGCAACAATCCTCACTGACCATGACCCCTGCGTGAGCAAATTCCCCGCTCGTAGAGGGGTGGCGGCACCAGCCGACGGGGTGTTTCAGCGTTCGTTGCCGCATCAGGACACCGTCAGCGCCCTGGCACCATGCCATATTCCACGAGCACCTTGCGCCCCGCCGGTCCAGTCAAGTAAGTGACCGCTTCCCGCACTTTCCCCTCCGGCAGACCGCGCGTGTAGAGGTAAATGCCTTGGATGTACGGATAACTCCGCCCTTGCACCGCCGCCACGGTCGGCAACAGACCGTCCACGGATAATATTTTCACCGCCCGCGCGTCCTTGAGCCATGAGGTGCCAATCCAACCCAATATATTATTCTCGCTGACCGCCATAAGCACGGCGTCGGCGCTGGCCAAGTGCAGGTTTTCCGGCATGGGCGAAATCTTCGCGTTGGCGGGCGGCGGCTCGTCGATGGTTTCATCGTGGGACTTAACTATATGCTCGTCAACCTGCGCCAGAATATATAATGCGTCTGCGCCCGCGCCCAAGGTTTGCCAGTCGTTGATGTCTCCCGCGAAAATCCGTCTCGCTTGTTCGCGGGAAATGTGGTTCAGCGGGTTTTGCCGATTCACCACCATCGCCCGTCCCTCGTATGCGAAAGTGAACGGATGCAGGGTCAGACCGGCTTTTTTCGCCACTGCCATTTCCCCCGCGGTCATGTAACGCGACATTAACACGATATCCGCGCGGTCTTTAAGCAAGTCAAAAATATCAGATGGTCCCCTGTCGAATTGCAACTGGACGCTGGATTCCTTGGTTTCGCAGCCGGCCGATAACGCGGTGGTCATGCTCTCAGGCAACAGGGCCGCGCCGCCGATGATGACGGGTTCCGCCCGCGCGACGCCAAGCAGCAGCGCCGTCAGCGCCATGCCGGTCAAAATGGTTTGCGTGCCCATCTTCATCATGGCGTCAGAAACGGCTGGTCGGCGCGCAAGTTTTTCACCGCTTGGTAAATCGCCAAGTTCACCGCGTAGCGCAACTCCACATACCGCGCCGTCGGCAGCCAGAACCGGTAGCCGATGACGAGCGCCGCCGGCAGGAATTGGTCCACGCCCACCGTCGGCGGCGGGCTGGCGGTCACGCCGGCGTGGTCCGTGATGGCGTTGGTGATGAGGCGGATGACTGGCGCGGGGTCGTAGGTGTTCGGGATGGTGATTTTGCCGTCCACGAGTTTGTTGGGGAAGGAATTGACCACCACCTCGCCGATGATTTTCTTGTTCGGGATGTAGGTGCGCTCGCCCTCGGCGGTGCTGAGTTCCGTCACGGAAATCCGCAGCGCCACCACCACGCCGCTGCAGCCGGCGACGCTGATGGTGTCGCCCACGCGGAACGGGCGCGTGAGCACCAGCACCACGCCGGCGCCGTAGTTGGAGATGGTGCCCTGCAACGCCAGCGTCAGCCCGAACGCGCCGCCGCCCACCGCCGCGACGATGGGGGAGACGGGGATGTCCATGACCGCCGCCGCGAGGTAGGCCGCGAACGCCCACACCAGCGCCTTGACCACGCCGCCGATGAACAACGTCAGCGTCAGCTCCACGCGCCGCTTGCGCAACACCCGCACCGTCACCGCCGACAACCGCCGCGCGACCAGCCAGCCCGCCGCCAGCAGCAGCAACGCCCCGGTCAGCGCGAGACTTTTCCGCGCGAGGTAAGCCGCCGTCGCCTCCGTGCCCAGTTGCACATAGAACTGTTCCAGCGTTGAGATAAATTTATACCAGACTTCCGTCATAACGAACGCGCACGATAGCCCGAACCGCCGGCCCGGTCAAGCCCCGCGCGCGCCATACACTCATCGACCGCCATTCCCTCTGGACCGCCAAGCCTACCAGATGCGCCTCGTCTTGCAAGCCATCTACCTCCTCCCCCTCCCTCGCGCCAAACGCCGCCGCCTCCGCCCCATGGCCAGAGTCGCCAACAAAATCGCCTCCACCTCCCAGGCATCCTCGCCCACTGGTCCGCCAAAGTCACCAACGTTTTTGAGGTATGGGTTATTCTGTCTCTCATATTGACACAAACAAATATATTGCGCCAATATGACTCTTCTGGCGGAGTGCCCCTACTCACGTCTATTCCCACAACCTAATCACCATCAGTTGCTTGTAAAATCCTCCTCACCGTCAGCGGGATTGGCACAGGGTATGCGATATTACTTCTAGAAACCTTAACAAAACAGGAAAGGAAAAATAATATGAAAATAGTACAATGGAGTCCCGCGAGGGAATTGGACGAATTGCAACATCGCTTGGGTTCGTTCTTCAACAAACGCGATGAAAATAACTGGTCGCCGCCGGTGGATGTGGTCGAGGAGGACAAGGAATTCGTCATTAAGGCGGAAATCCCCGAAGTTGACCGCGCGAACGTGAAAGTCGCCATCAGCGATGGCGTGCTCACCCTCAGCGGCGAGCGCAAGTTCGAGCAGGCGGACCGGGGCCAAACCTGGCACCGCGTCGAGCGCCACTACGGCAGCTTCGCGCGCAGCTTCACGCTGCCGGAATCAGTCGAGGCCGGGCAGGTCACGGCGGATTGCAAAAACGGCTTGCTGACTGTGCGTGTGCCGAAGGCGGCCAAGGCTTTGCCACGCGAGGTCGAGGTAAAAATCGCCTAAAAACGGGATTGTCAGCGGGCGGAGTTCGGGGCATAGTCACCGGCTCCGCCCGACTGTCA
>JAISCS010000024.1 GCA_031265365.1 Verrucomicrobiales bacterium | reverse complement strand
CTGCCCTTCGTGATGCGCGAGCGGTGGTTTGAGGAAGAAAAGGCGCGCCTCGCCGAACGCGCGATGGAGTTCGTGCCAAAAGGCGGCGTGGTGTTTATACATGGAGGCTCGACCACGCTAAAACTGGCGCATCACATCCGCAGCGGGACGGTCATCACTGATTCGATCAATATCTGCGGCGTGTTTATGCAGCGCTTTTCATCGGGCGGCGGACCGGAAGTTCTTTTGCCCGGAGGCACGCTCGACATGCGGGGCGACGCGCTCTTCGGCCCGCGAACCGAGGCGGCCCTGCGCGAATACCGCGCCGATGTTGTATTCTTTTCAGCGCGCGGCATGGACGACGAAGGTCTCTTGGACATCTCCGACGCCCTGGTCGCAACCGTCCGCCAGATGGTCCGCAACTCCGCCCTTCGCGTGATGCTCGCCGACCACAGCAAGTTCAGAAAATTCGGCCTGACGCAAATGGTGCCCTGGGAGCAAGTGGATGTCATCGTAACCAGCGACCATCCCGAAAACCGCCCTTGGTTCGAAATGATAAAAAAGCACGGGGTGAAACTGGTGCTGGTCTGACAGCATGCCTGAAAATCCCGGCGGCAAATTTTGGACAACACTCCCACGCAAACCACCGCCCCTCCTTGCGCAAGCGTGCTCACGGCGCCGGTCCCTCCTTATCGACTCCTTCTCTTTTGGGCATTCACAATGGCGACGAACCGAAAATTGAGCTGTCCAAAAATTACTGCCGCCTGGAAATTAAAGATTGCCAAACCGAAGGCTGCCTTCATTTGTTTCTTTTTTCACATCATCAACTCAATCACCACCAGTATTACATAATAATATAATCCATTTCGCGTAGCTTCGGCTGCTGTCCAACTCGAAACCTAGGAAATTTCGTAGCCACGGGACATCGCTGAAATGCGCCCCTGATTGGGGCGCATTGAAAGCGTTCCTTGTGGAGGCTCTCCTAGGTGCCTGAGTTGGGACGCAAGTAAATGCGTCCCTTTTTTATATTCGGGCACCAAGGAAAACCCCGCAGGGAAACCTCATCCGACACCGGCAAAGGCAAGCGCGAGCCAACCCAGCCTTTGCCATTATGCACGCCATGCCTCCATCGGCGGTGTCTGCCTGTCCCACCGCCATTGCCAATCGTGATGATTTCACCCTGCACGCTGCCGCCGTTGCCACCGCCGACACCGCCACCGCCGCCGCACGCCTCAACTCCCCAAATGCCCCATGATCGCCGGCAAAAAAATCTGCGTGGTCATGCCGGCCTACAACGCCGGCAAAACACTCGCCCAAACCGTCGCCGCCATCGACCGCTCCGTCGCCGACGAAATCATTGTCGTGGACGACGGCAGCCACGACGACACCCGCGCGGTGGCCCGCCGGCTCGGCATCGGTTATGTGTTTCACAAGACCAACCACGGCTACGGCGGCAACCAGAAAACCTGCTACGCCTTCGCGCTCGGCGTCGGCGCGGACGTGGTGGTCATGGTGCATCCCGACTACCAATACGAACCGCGCCTCCTGCCGGCCCTCGCGGGCATGGTCGCGTCGGGCGTGTATGATGTCGCCATCGCCTCGCGCATCCTCGGCCACGGCGCGCGCAAAGGCAGGATGCCATTGTATAAATACATCGCCAACCGTGCGCTCTCGTGGTTCCAGAATTTTTTCCTCGGCCTCAAACTTTCCGAATACCACACCGGCTACCGCGCCTTTTCCCGCAAGGTGCTGGAGACACTGCCGCTACTCGCCAACTCGGATGATTTTGTATTCGACAACCAAATGCTCGCGCAATGCCGCGCGTGGGATTTCGAAATCGGCGAGATTTCCTGCCCGACCAAATACTTCCCCGAAGCCTCGTCCATTAATTTTTCGCGCAGCGTTAAATACGGTTTCGGCGTGCTGAAAGTCAGCCTCGACTACCGGTTGATGGCGTTGGGGCTGGCGAAGCCGGATTACTTGAACCGCGTCAACGGCGGCGCCGGGAATCCGCTGACTGTGTCCGCCGCGACCGTTGGCGACCGGGTGTTGGAATCAAACTTATCCCACGCCGGCATACCCGCCGGCATGGACAAGGCCGCGCGTTTTTTGGATTAATGTCATGACGAGCGACAACATCAGCCCCGACGCTCCGCTACGCGAAAAATACGTGTTCAAGCCCCGTCCCGGTTCCAGCCATCACTGGGCGTTGGCAACGTTGCGCTCTCGCATCTCCGGGGCCGAGGTGCTGGATATCGGCGCGGGCGCCGGCTTTGTGGGACGGGCGCTGAAAGGCTTGGGCGCGGGCGTACTGACGGCGGTCGAGACTGACGCCACCGCCCGCGCCGACTTGCGCGCCGCCGGTTACGCGGTGGTGCATGAGTGTGTCGGGGAACTCGGCGGACGGCGTTACGATGCGGTGCTGCTGCTCGACGTGCTGGAGCACATGGCCGACCCGTTCCAAATGGCGCGTGGCATCGGCGCGTGGCTGAAACCCGGCGGTGTCGCGTTGATTTCCGTGCCCAACGTGGCGCATTGGAGCGTGCGCCTGCCACTGCTGTTCGGGCGCTTTGACTACCGCTCGCGCGGCATCCTCGACCGCACGCATTTGCACTTTTTCACCCGCGCGCATTTCCGCGAACTGCTCGCGTCAGTCAAAGGCTGCCAGATCGCCGGAATTTCATCAAGCATCGCGCCGGCGGAACTGGCGCTGCCGGAGACAAAAGTCATCGGCTTCATGCTGAAAATCATCGCCCCCGTCCGCCGCTGGCTGGCGCGGAAATTGCCGGGCATATTCGCCTATCAGCACCTCGCGATGATAAAGGCGGAGACATAACAATTATGCGAAATTATATTTCACCCGACCGGTGGAAACTCATTGTCGCCGCGCTGTCACTGTCGGCAGCGGCGGTGTTGCTGTTCACGCGGCTGGGGCATTATTCTTTGTGGGCGGACGAGGCGATCATGGCGTTGTCCGCCAAGGGCGTCATGGCCACCGGCGACACCAGCGTGGTGCAGGAGCACGGCAACATCGTGGCCTACGGAAACGGTTTGCTGTTGCGCGATCTGTGCGACCGCATGAGTCCGCCGCTTTATACTTACCTCGCGGCGGGGTCTTTCGCCGTGTTTGGCGTCAACCCGTGGGCGGCGCGGCTGCCGTCCGTGCTGCTGGGACTGGCCGCCATTGCGCTGATTTTATATTGGGTGCGCAAACAGCCGGCGCCGGTGCCGGTCATGCTCACGCTTGGCTTGATGTGCAACGTGCCGCTGTTGCTCTCGATCCGCCAGTGCCGCTACTACGCGCCGGCGGTATTCTTCTCAACGCTGACGGTGTTCCTCTACTGCCGGTGGCGCGGCGGCTGGCGCGGACTGGCGGCGCTGGCGGCGCCCGGAGTGCTGTTGTGGGCGTCGAATTACATGCTCTGCGCCATTCTCGGCGCGTGCCTGCTGGCCGACTGGCTGTTGTGGCGCCGGCGCGAAACACCGCTGACAGTGAGTTGCCTGCCGGTGCTGGCGGTGGCGGCGCTGTGCTGCGGCACGCTGTTGTGGGTGTGGAACCCGTGGCGGATCGGCGCGTGGCGGACCTACGCCTCTGACAATGATTTCGCGGACAAATTGCGGCTGACGTGGTGGTATTTCCGCGACTTGAACGTGTGCGAATATTATCCGGCGCTGACACTGGTGGCGACGGCGCCGCTGGCGTTTGTTGACAAAACCATCCGCCGGCTCGGACTCGCGCTCGTATTATATATAACACTGCTCGGTTTCGCCTCCCAACAAACCCTGCGCGCGACTTCCGTGGCGGACGTGCGCTATGCCGCGCCGCTGATTCCGCTCGCCGTGGCGCTGACGGTGGCGGTGATTTGGAAGCTCACGCGGAAAAAGGCATGGCTGGCGCTGCCGCTGTCGGCGGTGTTGTTTTTCACCAACATTGGCAATCTCGGCATGGGCGGCGGCATGCTGCCGCGCGGCGTGCGCTCGACGATTTCCATGTTCGTCCGCGAACTCGCCGAGCCGGTGCCGGAGCCGTTCGGCCCGACGGCGGAGTGGATAAACAAAAACGTCCCCGACGGCGCGCCCGTGTATGTGGTCAACGGAATCGACGGCCCGCTGTCGCTGATGTTCGCCGCCCCGCGCGCGCTTTATATTTGGCAGCTCGACGCAAGCCGCCGCGCCGAGCCGCAATTTGCCGCGCTGCCGGCGGCGCATTTCAAAGGCGGCGGCGTGGCGCCGGATTATATGATCGGCTTCGGCCCCTACACTCGGCAGTTGACTGACGATCTGAACAATTACGGCCCGCCCGACGTGCCTCTGCGCTATCAGCAAGTCGCCAAAATTGATGTTCTGTGGAAAGACCTCTACCGTCCGGAACTGTTCTGGCGCGTGTTCAAGCCCATCACAGGTTACAACAAAGATCGCGATGTGGTTTTCATTTTCAAACGATCCGACGAACACACACCGTAGAGCCGCGACAGAGCCGCGACGTTGCCAAAGTATAAAAGAGTATAAAAGTGCCCCGGCATAATAATACCAGCATTATATTGCGTAAGTATTTTGCTAATTAATCCGCTCTCGTAAGGATTCCGCTAATCATACTCCAGGCGGCGGAAATGTATTACTTAATCTGGATGAAAAGTGCATCCTCACGTGCGGTGGACACGTTGAATGCACGCAGAAACCAAATCCGCGAAAATTTTTCTTCTATCGAAAACCGAAATCCATTTATGAAGCCCACGACCCACACGACCCACACGACCCGCACAACGAACACAACGAGCACGACCCATGCAACCCACGCAACGCCCGCAACCCACCCGCCCCACGCAACACCCACGACGTCCGCAATACCCCCAACTCCCGCGTCCCCTGCGCCGCCCACGACGCAAAACCCCGTCCGCCCCTCGCTCCGAAACCCGTTCGCCACGGTGAAAAAAGTCGAGTTCACCATCCCCGGCGAAATCGCCCGCGCCACCGGCGCCTACGAGGAAGCCATGCGCGAAGGCTACGACCTCGTCCACCGCCCCACCCAGTCGGTCAGGATCGACCAGATTGAAAAACAGCACCTGAAAAACCGCATGACCGTCTGGGAACGCCTCCGCGTCCT
>JAISCS010000101.1 GCA_031265365.1 Verrucomicrobiales bacterium | reverse complement strand
CGCGCTCACGCGCTCACGCGCTCACGCGCTCACGCGCTCACGCGCTCACGCGCTCACGCGCTCACGCGCTCACGCGCTCACGCGCTCACGCGCTCACGCGCTCACGGCAGAACTCTGCCACGCCTCGTTAATTTTCCGCGGAATTTTATTCTGCCCATTCCCTATCCGGCTGAAACTGGTGACGGCACCAACGGCCTTCCAACCCCCATTTGTCAAGGCCACCATCCAATAATCAAAAGGAAATATATCCATGATATCCATGTTAAAAAAAATGGTCCGTTTAGGTTTGGGAATAAATTCTGCCTCAATAATTCGCGGGCTGCGATTTGGCTGGCGAGATTTCATCAGTAGCGTTCGTTCTTCATTGTCAGCGGCTCATCCATTGGAAAAACGGGAGCACCGCAGCTATCGCCCATTGTTAGAAGCCATCCCGGTCATCCCACTGGACAAAATTCTCGGTGACCATCGAATCCCTGTCAGACTGACCGCCGAAAGATATGAAGATGGAATGTTACCGCTGTATGAACGTTTGGTATTATTATCGGTGCTAATCTTGGAAAATCCCCGCGAAGTTTTGGAAGTTGGCACGTTTATGGGATACACGGCCAAGGCAATGGCAGAAAATCTGCCCGACGCTGTCATTCATACCGTGGATTTGCCTCCAGACTTTAATCCCGAAATTGAACGTGAAGGAATGGACAACCCAATGCCCAAGGATGATTTTCATCTGATTAAACGGCGGCAAATCGGACGTGAATTTAAAAACACGCCGCATGAAAAATCCATCGTCCAACATCTTGGCGATACGGCGACACTGGATTTCAGCAACATTGGCACACCGACCTTTTTCTTCATTGACGGCTCGCACACCTATGAATATTGCAAAAATGACAGCGAAAAATGCCTCATCGTCAGCGGTGGGCGTGGGGTATTTTTATGGCATGACTGCGACTTAGGTCACCCCGGCGTTTTGCGTTTTATTCATGAATGGCGCGGTTGTGGACGGGATATTCGTAGAATTGATGGCACGGCTATCGCCTATTGGAAAGAATGCTGATAATTGTCCTCTTCAAAAATTCAGGTTTGCGCGGGAACATAAATATTTTTCGGAAGATAAAATTCCTGAAAGCAAATTGTAATCCACGGTTGGTGTTCCTGTTCCATCATAAACACAATATCAGCCCAGTGTGAAACTAGACGGTCGCAGCTATTAAGCGCCAATCTTTAAAAATATTAATCATCCTCTTGGATTCGCGTCAGGTGGTCAAATTCAGCATCGAGCATCAGTTTTAGAAGTTGCTGCAATCCCGGGTCCATGACTTCAAATTCATCGGGAATATTCAATACTTCAATTTTCGGGAGATGGAGTTCCTGAAAGCGAGTGGTAATCCACAGTTTGTGTTCCTGTTCCATCACAAACACAATATCCGCCCAATGCAGGTCGGCTTCGGAGACCCTGCGGCAGGCTCCCGCTCTTACGCCGGCGGAGCGGACTTCAAGGCGGGCGTCATTTTTATATAAACGTTCCGCGGTCACGCTACGCTGCTTGTTCATCGCGCAGACAAACAGAACTTTCAGCTTGGAACTCATAACTTAATCAAGTCACCGTCAGCGGCTTGTTATTCCAGCAACTTGGCGCTTAACACGGTGTCGGTTTGTTGCTTGCGGAAGGCGGTCAATTTTTTCGCCAAGGTTTTGTCGGCCAGCGCCAGGATGGAGACCGCTGACAGCGCGGCGTTCACCGCGCCGGCCTTGCCGATGGCGAAGGTGGCGACGGGGACGCCGGCAGGCATTTGCACGATGGACAACAGTGAGTCCACGCCCTGCAACGCCGATTCCATCGGAATGCCAAGCACGGGCAGTTGAGTGACCGCGGCGGTAACGCCCGCCAGGTGCGCCGCGCCGCCCGCGCCGGCGATGATGATTTTCAGTCCACGGTCAGCGGCGGTGGAAGCGTACTTGATGAGTTCATGCGGCGCGCGATGGGCGGAGATGATTTTTTTCTCGTAGGGGATGCCGAATTGGTCGAGCCGGTCAGCGACATGCCGCATGGTTTCCCAATCGGACAAGCTGCCCATGATGATGCCGACGACAGGTTTGGCGGAAGCGGATGTTTGCTTGGTCATGGTCAGCGATACTCGCAAACCGCGCGTGATTTTCAAGTGGTAAAGTTGGCGGTTTGACAAAACCGTTTGACACGGTTCTAATTCGGCGAAAAATATATTCCATGAAATTATCGATTAATATTTTCCTACTCGCGCTGTTGCTGACCGGCTGCACAACTTATCATAATAAATTCGGTTCTATCCCGTTATCAGTGGAATTGCAGTGGCGTGTGGTGACTGCTTCATAATTCCCCATCCATGGAGGGCATAGTCGGTGGAGGTTGCCCCGCCGTTAGCGCTTCCATTGCTAACGGCGAGGAACCTATGTTTTTCTTCACCATCAGCGCCAGCATCCCCGAAAAATTTCCATGCAAAGAACCTTGTCCGCTGACGGTAACAATGTGTTACAATTTGCCAACTGTGAAATTGTTTCCCAAAACCCTTGGCGGCAAATTGTGGCTTTCGGCGACACAGCAGACAGTGGCGGGGAACTGTAAAATGCGGCCCCACACTTTTTACCAGTAATTAAGAGGAACGAAATATGCCTTTGAAAACTGATACATTCGCATCGTTAGACCACCAAAAAGGGGTTGCCCCCCTTCCTATGCAACAAGGTGAGGAATGGCCGCTACCAGCTTGGTACCGTTCTGTTTACGACACTCCGCTTGACCAGCTAACTATCACAGATTTGAGCAGGGCAGTTGGGCAACAGTTACACGTAGAGCAACTCATGCCTCTAGTTATAGAACGACTAAAAGTTGACCCTTTGGCTGGTGAATGGTTCGATGGACAATTACTTGCGTCTCTGTGTTCTGTTACGCATGCCTATTGGAAAACGCATCCAAATGATTGGGTTATTTTGAAAAAAATAATCAATACTGCTTGGAACAATTTGCCCGAAGATGTTTGTGCTGATGTAAATGAACTACTGCAAAAGGGATCATGTGCACCATGATTTCCTCGCTGACCATGACCACCGGAGTTTTCCGATAAGCGATTCCATCCAACATGAATGCGGCGTCGCCTTTGTGCGCTTGCCCAAACCACTTTTTAATTAACTATGCTTACGATAAAAGAAGCGCGATATTTAGTTTCAGGACGATTGCGTGCTATATCGCCGTCTGAAAATCCTTTTATTCTTGATGATTCAAAAGTGATTGAAAAAGCATTTGGTTGGGTCTTCTTTTATAATTCTCAAAAATTTATGGAGACGCGCAATGATATATGCAGACTGGCTGGTAATGGACCTATCATTATTAATAAGTTTACACATGATATTTTAATTTTAGGGACGGATAAACCGGCAAATGTATTAATTGAGGAATATGAAGGACAACAAAACTACTAAATCCCTCTCGTGTATGGAGCACGGACGTCACGTCCGCTGGCGGGCCGGAAGCCCGCGATAAAAACAAATCTCACACGAAGCTACGAAGGATAAAAATTCCCGCGCAAAGAAACTTGTCCGCTGACGGTGGCAGGGTAGAATGTGCCCCATGTCTTCCCCGCTGACCGTGACCACCGGAGCTTCCCGATGAGCGATGCCATCCAACATGAGTGCGGCGTCGCCTTCGTGCGCTTGCTCAAGCCGCTGTCTTATTATTACGAGAAATATAATTCGCCGCTTTGGGGTCTGTTCAAACTTTACCTGCTCATGGAAAAACAGCACAACCGCGGGCAGGACGGCGCGGGCGTCGCGGCGGTGAAGTTGAACGTCGAGCCAGGCTACCCGTACATCTTCCGCGAACGCGAGATGAAACGCAACCCGCTCGACCGCATCTTCCGCAAACTCTTCGCGCAATACGAGGCAATGGTCAAAACCGGCGTCATCCATCCTGAATTCACGCCGACCGTCAAACAAAACTTCGACTACGGCGCGGAGATTTACCTTGGGCATTTGCGCTACGGCACTTCCGGCGGCTACAACATCAGCGCCTGCCATCCCTATTTCCGCCGCAGTAACTGGCCGACCAAAAATCTCGTCCTCGCTGGCAACTTCAACATCACCAACAACGGCGAGCTTAACAAGCGCTTGGTCAACCACGGCCAGCATCCCATCTTCAGCACCGACACCCAAACCTTGCTTGAGGAAATCGGCTTCTACCTCGACCAGGAGCACGACGCGATTTACCGCAAGTTGCGCGACGAGGGCCGCCACGGCGCCGACATCGCGCAGGGTATCAGCGACCAGCTCAACCTCGTCGAAATCATCCGCAACGCCGCGCGCCCGTGGGACGGCGGCTACGCGCTCATCGGCGCCATCGGCAACGGTGACGCCTTCGCGTTGCGCGACCCGTCCGGCATCCGTCCGCTATTCTATTTCGCCAACGACGAAGTGGTCGCCTTCGCCTCCGAGCGCGCGCCGTTGATGACGGTGTTCGACCTGGAGTTCACGGACATTCAGGAAGCCAAGCCCGGCTGCGTCTATGTTATCAAAAAAACCGGCGAGTTCTCCACCGGCGAATACCACGAACCCACGCCGGCCACCCCCTGCTCCTTCGAGCGCATCTATTTTTCGCGCGGCAACGACCAGGAAATCTACCGCGAGCGCAAGCGCCTCGGCGCGCTGCTCGGCGAGCAAATCCTGCGGGAAATCAACCACGACCTCGACCATTCCGTGTTCAGCTTCATCCCGAACACGGCGGAAATCGGCTATTACGGCTTGTTAGAATCGTTGCGATTGAGACGGCGGTTGGAGGTGCGCGACGCCATCCTTGACGCCGCGCAAAGCGGCACGCTGACGGCGGACCGCCTCGACAGCCTCGTCATGCGCGGCTGGCCCCGCACCGACAAAGTCGCGCACAAGGACATCAAACTCCGCACCTTCATCAGCCAGGAAAGCGACCGCAACCTGCTCGCCTCGCACGTTTATGACATCACCTACGGCACCATCCGCCCCGACGACACCCTCGTCTGCGTGGACGACTCCATCGTGCGCGGCACCACGCTGAAAAACTCCGTCATCAAAATCCTCGCGCGCCTCAACCCGAAAAAAATCCTCATCGCCTCCACCGCCCCGCAAATTCGCTATCCCGATTGCTACGGCATTGACATGTCCGAGCTGGGCAAATTCATCGCCTTCCAAGCCGCGGTCGCCCTGCTGCAAGAACACGGCATGGAGGCGTTGCTGAAGGAAGTATACCAAGACTGCGTCGCGCAAACCGGCCAACCCACCGCCGCATTGCAAAACCACGTCCGCCGCATCTACGACCGTTTCACCACGCAACAAATCTCCGACAAAATCTCCCAGCTCACGACGCCGCAACTCGACCACTGGCACGGCGAGGTGAAAATCATTTTCCAAACCATCGAAAACCTGCGCGCCGCCCTCCCCAACCACGGCGGCGACTGGTATTTCACCGGCAATTATCCCACCCCTGGCGGCTACCGCGTTCTCAACCAAGCGTACATCAATTATTACGAAAAATCCGCGCAACGAAGTTATTGACCCGCTGACGCTGACAATTTCGTGTCACCTTCAGCAACGGATTTTATTATTTTCGATTCCTCGCCGTTATCGATGGAATAATCATGCCGGTAGTAAGCATGCTCCGTCATTCCGAGCGCAACAACGAAGTTGTTACAGTCGAGGAATCGGTTGGTCCCACCGCAAACCAGCGCTACGGTCAGTGCCTTTCGTCCGATTAACCCGACGCTTCGACTGCGTTACCACGCAACTTCGCTCAGCATGACGGGGCCTATGCCACTGCTCATGGGCAAGAACTTAATTAGTGCGCTAGGTACAGTATAAAAACTATAGTCAATAATTTTTAGTCTGATAAATTTGTTTTATTGCCAGTGTCATGGAAATATTTTTTGGGGAAATTTAGGCACCGTCAGCGGGTTTTGCCCACCACCAGCGCGATGATTACCAGCACGCCGCCTGTCAGCAGCAACGGCAGGCCTGCCACGCAACCGGCCAGCATTATCAGCGGCATTTTCGGTTTCACCGGCCGCGGGTTGGGTTCTGCTTTGTTGATAATCGTGACAGGCTCAATCTTGACTTTCAGGTCAACCAGTTCTTGCTGGCAGCGGGTTTTCAGCAACTTCAAAATTTGCCGCTGCGCTTCCAATTCGCGCCCGGCCTGTTCGAGTTCGGCGGGCTTGTCACCGTCAGCGGCGGCGACTCTGGCTTCTTGCTCGGCGACCACTTTTTCCTGCTTCGCGACTTGCTCGATGAACGGCGCGGCGGCTTGGTTGGCGGCTTGTTGCAGCATGGTCGCGCGATATTCGGCGTACCGCTCCGCCACGGCGTTGGCGATTTGCGCCGCCTCAGCGGCAGCCGGCGCCTCGACGGCGATTTCAATCAACTTGGTATTATGAAATTGCCGGACATTCAGATATTGATGAAGAAAAAGCTGATAAATTTGCGCGTCAGTCAGTCCCGACGCTTTCAACCGTTGCTTGATTTTTTCCGCCAAGCCTAACTTTTGAATCACTGGCAGCAAAATCGTTTGGGATTTGATGACCTCGAATTCAGTCTGCAAGAAAAAAGGATTTGCTTCCCTAGTTTCTTTATCCACTTGCACAGTTGTGTAAGACCGATACGTTTTCGGCAAAGACTTTCCCCAAAACCACACCGCCGCCGGTGGCAGGGGAAACAACAAAATCAACGCCACGCCAGCGACAAGCAGTTTCTTGCTCATGCCGGACACTCTACGCCCCTGCGGAAAAACAACAAGCGCCGAAACCATCCGCGAAATGCGCGAAAGCATCCGTCAAAACCGGTTCTATTCCGCTGATAATGAGGTAAAACTTGTTTTTGAATGTATTTCGCGGGTGAATTGGAGTATCTTGTTTCTAAAATATGCAATCTCCCGCCCCTTCTTTCTTGGAAAAGCTCATCGGCAGCATTCAATGGCAAGCGCCGTTCTGGGTGCGCGACTTGAAAACGCATCCGAAAAAACTCATCGGTCCCGTGGTCTTGCTGACGGCGGTGGCCGCGTTGGTCAGCGTCAGCGGGCGGTGGTTGAACAAGGCGCCGGACGCGGACGCGGTCATCGTGGCGGCGAAGGCGCCGGAGTTGTCGAGCGTCGAGGCGGATGGAATTCATCCGGGCGAGGTTGCGGTTGAGTTCAGCAAGGCGGCGCTGAGATTGGAGTTGGTGGACCAAGCCGTCGAGCAAGGAATTAGAATCTCGCCGACGGTGAAAGGCGCCTGGCGTTGCGTGGGCGACAGCCGCTTGGTCTTTCAGCCGGCGCAGGATTGGGCGGCGGGGACGATTTACCAAATCTCGCTGCCGAAAAGTTTGTTCGCTGACGGGGTGAAGCTCACCAGCCGCGAAGTGGACTTCAAAACGCGCCCGTTCACCGTCAGCGTCGAGGACGCGAAATTTTACCTCGACCCGAAAAACCCCGAACTCCGTCAAATCACCGCCACGTTCCAGTTCACTCATCCGGTTGAGCTGCGCGCGCTGGAAAAAAGCGTCACCATCAGCGGCAAGGACATCGGCGGCTTGCTCGTCCGCAAGGGCGGCGCGCCGCTGTTCAAACTTGAACTCGCCAACCACGGACGCACCGCATATTTCCGTTCCGCGCCGCTGAACCTGCCGGGAAAACCCGTCTTCGCCAATATTGAAATCGCCGCCGGTTTGTCACCGTCAGCGGGCAAGGCTCTTGCCAAACCGGTCAAGCAAGAGGTCATGATACCCGACTTGTACAGCTTCCTCAAAATCAGTAACGCGCAATTCACCATGGTCAATGACCCCAACGGCGAGCCGCGCCAGACGCTGATGTTCAACACCGGCGCCGCCGTCAGCGCGAAAGCGTTGCAAAAAAATCTCAGCGTCTGGCTGTTGCCCAAGTACAACAACAGCCGCACTTGGCGCGGCCCTGGCGAAATTGACGAGTCCGTTCTCGCCAAAGCTCAACGGCTCGACGCCAAGGTCAACCCCACCGAACAGGATTATTCCGAGCTGCACTCGCTGACGCTCGACCTGCCACCGAACCGCCAGGTCTATTTGAAAATCAACCGCGACCTCGCAAGCCTCGGCGGGTTCGTGTTGAAGGAAGATTACGCGAATGTGTTGCGTGTGCCGGAATATCCGAAAGAAGTGCGCGTCACGCACGACGGCGCGGTGCTGGCGTTGAGCGGCGAGCGCAAGTTATCCGTGCTCACGCGCGGCGTCCAGCGCGTCGAGTTCCGCCTGGGCAAGGTCGCTGACCATCAAATCCACCACCTCGTCAGCCAGTCGTCCGGCGATTTTCAAAATCCCTACTTCCGCAATTACGAATTCGGCGAGGACAATCTCAGCAAGGTTTTTTATCAAACCGTCACCGTCAGCGACGACAACGACGCCAAGCCAAATTACCTGACGCTGGACTTCAAAGAGCTGTTAGGAAAAAATAATATCGCGGCGCGCGGCTTGTTTTTCCTCGAGGCCGCCGAGCAACGCGACGAAAAAACCACGCCGCAACGGCTCGCTGACGGTCAACGTGACCGGGGTTACAGCAGCGCCTGGCAAAACCAGTACAACGACAGCAATATCAAAGACCGCCGTTTCATCCTCATCACCGACCTCGGCCTTGTCGTCAAGGACAACGCCGACGGCACGCACGACGTGTTCGTGCAATCCGTGAAAAACGGCGCGCCCGTCGGCGATGTCACCGTCAGCGTGCTCGGCAAAAACGGCGAGGTCGTCGCGCGCGCGGAAACCGACGCTGACGGTCACGCCTCGCTGCCGCGGGTCCTTGATTTGAAGCGGGAGA
Organism: Verrucomicrobiales bacterium; assembly: GCA_031265365.1. Taxonomy (GTDB): domain Bacteria; phylum Verrucomicrobiota; class Verrucomicrobiia; order Methylacidiphilales; family JAAUTS01; genus JAIRPN01. The sequence continues at coordinate 8,431 of JAISCS010000101.1, read as the reverse complement.
AACGCCCGGTCGCCTTCCTCGCGCGGAAGGGCGGCGACCTTTCCTTCCTGCCGTTCGACCGCGCCGACCGCAAGCTGAATCTCTCCCGTTACGACATCGGCGGCTTGGAACTCGACAACACGCGGACGCTGACGGTGTTCATGTTCACCGAGCGCCGGCTGTACCGCCCCGGCAATGACGTGCATTTTGGCATCATCGCCAAGCAGTACGACTGGGCGGGCAAACTCGACGGCATCCCGCTGGAGCTGGTCATCACCAACCCCGATGGCACCGTGGCCCACACGGAGAAGCTGATAGTGAACCAAGCCGGGTTCCTTACCGCCGGCTTCACCACCAGCGCGGCGGGGCGCACGGGCACTTGGTCCGCCGAGATATATTTGGTCAAGGCCAACGGTTACCGCGAACGCTTGTTAGGCTCGACCACATTCCGCGTTGAGGAATTTTTGCCCGACCGTCTGAAAATCAAGGCGGCGCTGAGCGTCAGCGGCGGCGCGGGCTGGGTCTCGCCGCGCGACCTCAGCGTCAGCGTCAACTTGCAAAACCTGTACGGCGCGCCCGCCGCCGGTCATCGCGTCAATGGTGAACTAACGCTGACGCCGACGAGTTACTCGTTCAAGTCACTGCCGGATTATTTGTTCCACGACCCCGACGCTGACCGCGGGCAAAAACGGCGGCAACACCGCGCCGAGTTGGCGGAGACGCTGACCAGCGCCGCCGGTGACGCGACGCTGCCGCTCGACATCGCGCGCTTCGACCAAGGCGTGTACCGCCTCGGTTGGTTCGCGCGCGGGTTTGAAAAAGAAGGCGGGCGTAATGTTTCCGCCGCCGGTGACACCTTGGTATCGGGGCGCGAATTTCTCATCGGCAGCAAGCCCGACGGCGACCTCGGTTACTTGCGCCTGAACAGCCAGCGCCGCGTCTCATTCATCGCCGTCGACGCGGATTTGCTGCCGGTGACCGTCAGTGGGTTGCGCTTGAATTTGTCCGAGGAACGCCACGTTTCCGTGCTCACGAAAAACGCGAACGGCAACTACGCCTATCAGTCCGTGTTGAAAGAACAGCACATCAGCGACACGCCGCTGACCGTCAGCGGCAGCGGGTATGACTATGCGTTACCCACCAGGGAGCCGGGCAATTACGTCGCGCGAATTTTTTCCGCTGCCGGTGAGACGCTGAGCGTCGTGAGGTTCAGCGTCGTCGGCAACGCCAACCTCAGCCGCTCGCTGGAGAAAAACGCCGAGTTGAAAATCAAGCTCGCGAAGGACGAATACCAATCCGGCGAGGCGATTCAACTTTCCATCACCGCGCCGTACATCGGCAGCGGGCTGATTACCATTGAACAGGACAAGGTTTACACGTACAAATGGTTCCGCGCCGCGACCACCAGCAGCACGCAAACCATCACGCTGCCGGCGGGACTTGAGGGGAGCGCGTATGTCACCGTGACGTTTTTGCGTGCGCCGGATTCGCCGGAAATTTTCACCAGCCCGCTCAGTTACGCCGTCGCGCCGTTCGCCATCAACCGCGACCAGCGCACGACCAAAATCACGCTGACCGTGCCTGAGAAAGCACGCCCCGGCCAGCCGCTGACCGTCAACTACGCGACCGACCGGCCCGCGAAGATTTTGATTTACGCTGTTGACGAGGGCATCCTGCAAGTCGCGCGCTACACGCTGCCCGACCCGCTCGGATATTTTTTGCAAAAGCGCGCGCTGCAAGTCGGCACCAGCCAGATTCTCGACCAAATTCTGCCCGAATATTCAGTTGTCAGAAAATTCGCCGCGCCCGGCGGTGACGGCGAGGAGGAGTTGCTGGAGGCCGGGCTCAATCCGTTCAGGCGCAAGACCGAGGCGCCGGTAGTGTATTGGTCGGGCATCCTCGACGCTGACCGTCAGCAACGCGCGGTGACTTACGACGTGCCGGATTATTTCAACGGCACGCTGCGCGTGATGGCGGTGGCAGTCAGCGCCGACGCCGCGAACAGCGCGGAGCAAAAATCGTTCGTGAAAGGCCCGTTGATTATCCAGCCGAACGTGCCGACATTTGTCGCACCTAACGATGAATTTGAAGTCACCGTCAGCATCGCCAATAATATTGAAAATTCCGGCACCGGCGCGAAGGTTGACGTTGACCTCACGGTCAGCGGCGGTTTGCAAATTGTCGCGAAAGCCGCGACGCCAGCCGTCATCGCCGAGGGCACTGACGTTTCATTACGCTATAAATTGAAGGCGACGCGCGAGCTTGGCAACGCGACGCTGGCGTTCACCGCCGCCGCTGACGATGAGACCGCGCGCCATGCCGCCACCCTCAGCGTCCGCCCCGATTCCGCCTATCAAACGCGCGTGCGCGGCGGCTGGTTCGACGGCGGCAAAAAAGAAATCGCCGTCGAGCGCGAGATGTATCCGCAATTCCGCAAGCTCACCGTCAGCGCCTCGCCGCTGCCGCTCGTATTGCGGCGCGGTCTGCAAATTTATCTGGATGAATATCCGCATTGGTGCTCGGAGCAACTCACCAGCCGCGCGTTCCCGACGCTGTTGCTCGGCGGCGGAAGCGATGCGGCGCTGACAGTGCCGGAGCGTGAAAAAGCCGTCGCCCGCATCGTTGGCGTCCTGCGCGCGCGGCAGAATGACCAAGGCGCGTTTGGCTTGTGGCACGCTGACGGTGGGTTGCAATTTGATTTTCCGTCCGTTTATGCCATGCACTTTTTGACCGAGGCGCGGGAGCGCGGTTATGAAATTCCGTCCGATATGTTCCGGCGCGGCTTGGCGCATTTGGAGGACATGGCGCAAGGTGCGCCGGGCGATTTGACCGACGCGCGGCGGCAGGCGTATGCGATTTATATTTTGACGCGCAACCAAAAAATCACCACTAATTATCTCGACCGCCTCGTCGTGTGGCTGAACGCCAACGATGAGCAACAATGGCGGAACGACCTCGCGGGCTTGTATGTCGCGGCAACTTACGCGATGTTGCACAATAAAAAGGACGCTGACCGTGTGCTCGCCAGCTTCAAACTAAACCAGCCGCCGAAGAATAAATCGTGGGATGATTTTTACACCGACCTTGGGCGCGACGCGCAATATTTGTACATTCTCGCCAGACATTTCCCTGAAAAATCGATGACCGTCAGCGGCGACGATTGGTTGCGAATCGCCGAGCCAATCGCGCGCGGCGAGTTTGTCACCCACAGCGCCGCTTACGCGATACTCGCGCTGAGTTCACAACCTATCGTTATCGCCGGGATGTTTAGTGCCAGCGTTAATGAAAAATTAAAGAATGGCACCACGCGCCCGGTCGCCATCAGCGGCGATTGGTTTGCAAACGGAGCCTTCAGCGGCGACGCGAAGACGCTGACCGTGAGCGCCAGCGACAACGCGCGGCGTGTGTTCTGGCAAGTGACCGAGGCGGGCTTTGATTTGACGCCGCCGGAGAAAGTTTTGAAACAAGGACTTGAAGTCCACCGCGAGTACCGCGACAAAACCGGCAGGCTCGCCAACCGCGTCGCGCTCGGCGAGGAACTGGCCGTACACATCAAGCTCCGCAGCCTCGCTGACAGTGACATCTCCAACGTCGCCATTCTCGACCTGCTCCCCGGCGGTTTTGAAGTGGTGATGGAATCCATCCGCGCCGCTGACGATGGCAAAACCAACAACGGCAGCTTGCGTGCACACTACGTTGACATTCGCGAAGACCGCGTCGGCATCTACGGCACCGCCGAGCGCAACGCGACCGAATACATTTACAAAATCCGCGCCACCAATCGCGGCGTGTATAAGGTCCCGCCCGTCCAAGCCGAATCCATGTATCGCCGCGCCTTGCAAGCCCGCGGCGCCGGCGGCACGCTGACGGTGGAATGATGTGTGGCATTCCGCTAGGTCAAAGCGGCATACCATAAAAACAATTCGCAATTCATAACGCATAATTCATAATTGCCGCGTGACAGCACCGATTTCATTGAACATCGCGGATTTGCGGCGGGAGTATTCCGCGCGCGGGTTGCGGCGGGAGGATTTGGCGGGGAACCCGATTGAGCAGTTTCGCGCGTGGTTCAAGGAGGTGCAGGCGGCGGAGTTGCTGGAACCCAACGCGATGTCGCTGGCAACGGCGGACGCTGACGGTCACGTGACGGCGCGAACGGTGTTGCTCAAGGCGGTTGACGAACGGGGGTTCGTGTTTTTTACCAATTACGACAGCGCGAAGGCGCGGCAGATGGCGGCGAATCCACACGTGGCGCTGTTGTTCCCGTGGCTGGCGCTGGAGCGGCAGGTCACCATCAGCGGGCGGGTGGAGAAAATTTCGACGGCGGAGTCGCTGGCGTATTTTGCGAGCCGGCCGTTCGGGTCACGGCTCGGCGCGTGGATTTCGCACCAGAGCAAGGTGATTCCGTCGCGAAAGCTGCTGGAGTTGCAGTTTGAAAAAATGCGGCAAAAGTTCGCCAACGGCGAGGTACCGCTGCCGGATTTTTGGGGCGGGTATCGCGTGACGCCGCTGACAGTGGAGTTTTGGCAGGGCGCGGCGAGCCGGTTGCATGACCGGTTCCAGTATTCGCGCGGCGCCGATGGTGAGTGGGTGATTGAACGTTTGTCGCCGTGATTTTTAATCCGCAGATTACGCAGATTTTCGCAGATTAAATTTTTGAAAAATCCGCGTCAATCGGCGTCATCCGCGGATTATGCAATATTCTCCATCGCCTCGCGGGTGATGGTGTAGCGTGAGCCGCAGCGGGGACAACTGACGCGGAGCGCTGGCTCGTCGCCGAAAAGCCCTGCGGGGTCGCGCCGGAAGGACGGGGCCAGCAATGACAATAGCCGCTGTTCGTCACAGCCGCAGTGCCAGCGGTAACGGCGTTGCTCTAGCAAGCTCAGTTGCTCGCGCTGGTCGAGGGCGCGGATGTCGGCGTCAGTCAGCGCGGCGAGCCAGGTGAGGTCGCAGTCGGGCTGGGCGCTGACCATGACGAAATCCTCCTCCGCGAAACGGAACAGACGCGCCGGGCGTTGCTCGCTTTGCGTGTAATAGCGCGTCACCGCGGCGAACACGTCGCCGCCGGTGAACTCCACCGCGCTGCGCCGCGCCGGTTCCGGGCCGCGCACCACGTCGGCATAAAAATAATTACGGTCGGCGTGCTTGATGTTTTCGGTGAACACTTGGCCGGTCACCCCGCGCGATTCGTTGTCGCCGGTGACGAAGATGTTGACCAGCGGCGATTGAAAATTTACCGTCCACGCGGCCATCTCGTTATGCGGGCGCGCGGCGAGGTGCAGTGTCAGCGCGGCGAGCGTTTCCTTGAACAAGCGGTCATGGTCGGCGGCGACTTTGATGTTATTGGCGGCGAGGTGCAAATAGTAATCCACGTACAACTCGCTGAACTCGGCGCGGGTGAGCAGGGCGTTGCGGTGGCGGACGAAATAGGCGCGGACTTCGAGACCGTCAGCGGGAGCGTCGGGGTTTTCCATGCGGTTAGTGTACCCGCTGACGGTGGGCTTGCCAAGCGGCGGAAATCTCGCGCCAAGACGCCAAGTTTTTTGGGGTTAATTTTAACTTTGCGCCTTGGCGGCTTGGCGCGAGGTTTATAAAAATATCAAACCGGTCAGGATTAGAATGGGCAGCAGCACGGGCAGCGCGTATTTCCAGATGTAGGCGGCGAAACCCGGCGCACGGACCTTGGCGTGGTCGGCGATGGATTTGACCATGAAGTTCGGGCCGTTGCCGATGTAGGTCAGCGCGCCGAAAAAGACGGAGCCGAGGGAGACGGCGATGATGTATTCAGGATGGCCGGCGAGGAGGCCGCTGACGGTGACGTTATGCAAACCCTCGGCGGCGCTGAGGAAGGTGAGATAGGTCGGCGCGTTGTCGAGGACGCCGCTGAGGAGGCCGCTGGAAAAATAAAACGCCAGCGGGGTGACGAGGCCGAGGCTGGCGGCGTGCAGTTTCAGCCACGCCAGCGCGGGCATCATCGTGGCGAAGATGCCGGCGAACAGCCACGCGACTTCCTTGATGGGCGCGAAGGTGAAGTCATTGGCGGCGCGGACCGCGCGCTTGGTTGAAAAATACGACGCGGCGGCGGCGGCGACCATCAGCGCCTCGCGCCACGGGGCGGGGAGAAAGACCGCGGCGAGGATTAGCGTGAGGAACAAGATATTGCGCGTGCCGCTGAATTTCCACGTCTCGCCGGCGGCGGTTTGTCGCCGCCGGATTTCACCGGACGCGCGCAGGAAGTTGCGGCGGTCGAGCCAGTAGAACACGGCCAGCAGCGCGCCGAGGGTGAACACCCACGGGCGCCAGAGCTGTTCGATGGTCCAGAAAAACGGGACGCCGCGCAGGTAGCCGAGGAACAGCGGCGGGTCGCCGACGGGCGTGAGGCAGCCGGCGACGTTGCTGACGGTGAAGATGAAGAAGACGACGTGGAACGCGGTGACGCGGTAGTGGTTCATCCGCAGCCACGGGCGGATGAGCAGCATGGACGCGCCGGTGGTGCCGATGAGGTTGGCGAGGACGCTGCCGATGAGGAGGAAGACGACGTTGCCCGCCGGCGTGGACTCGCCCTTGAGCGAGATGTGGATGCCGCCGCTGACGATGAACAGCGAGCCGATGAGGGCGATGAAGCCGGCGTATTCGCGGGCGGTGTGCGCGACCGTCAGCGGGTCGTGCAACGCGAAAAAATAATACGCGACGGTGACCGCGCCCAGCGTCAGCGCCACCAGCGGGTAGTGTTTTTCCCACCAGCGCCGGTTGACCAACGGCATCACCGCGACGGACAACAACATCACGGCGAAGGGGATTATCATCCACGGACTCGGCTCAGCATCGGCGGGCATGGCGTGGAATATAGCGTGGTTTCGTCAAAACAACAGCCGCTAATGCCGCGCCTCCTTCCGGGCCGGCGCGGGCGGGCGCTGACCGTCATCGAACAAAATTTTCAGCCGCCGGTTCAGTTCACGGTAATTCCGCGCGCGCTCGGTGTCCGACAATTTCAACTGGTTGTCGTCCAGCTTGCGCCGCAACTTGGCCAGCGCGATTTCCTGCAGCTGGCGAATCCGCTCGCGGCTAATGTGAAAATCACGGCCAATCGTCTCAAGGGTCATTTGTTTCTGGCCATGCAACCCGAAGCGCAGCGCGAGAATTTTCAGCTCCTTGTCGTCCAGGGTGTTGAGCAAAGCGACCGTGTCCGCCCGCAACTCCTTCTGCGCCACCGCCTCGGCCGGGTCAGTGGCTTGTTCATCCACGATGGTATTGGACAAGGTGGTTTCCTTGTTACCCTCCGCGTTGCCGGACGGCATATCCAGGGACACGACGCGCACCGAGGCGGCGCGCGCTTGCTCAAGGTTGTCTACCCCGATTTTGGCGGCCTCGGCGATTTCCGCGTCGGACGGCTGACGTCCCAGTTTGGAGGCCAGTTCATCGGTGGCGATGCGGATTTTACGCAACAATTGCGCCTTCCACACCGGCACGCGGACGGCTCTGGATTGGTTGATGATGGCGCGGCGGATGCGCTGCTTAATCCACAACGCGGTGTAGGTGCTGAATTTGGCGCCGGCCTTGGGATTGAACAGCTCCGCCGCGCGAATGAGACCGAGATTGCCCTCGGCAATTAAATCCGCCAGCGGCAGACCGAGGCCGACGTATTCCATGGCGATTTTGACCACCAAGCGCAGATTGGCTTGTATCAGACGATGAAACGCGGCACAGTCGTGTTGCTTGATACGAGCGGCCAGTTCCACTTCCTCTTGCCGGCTGAGCAAGGAATATTGGCCGATGTCTTTCAGGTAAATTTCAATTGAAGTTACGGAGATGTGTGATGACCTGCCCATAGCTTTACCTCATTATCATTATACTTATTAAGAAACATATATGACCATACTTTTTATCTAATTAAATATAGCATAATCCATATAAAATCCACATTTTTTTGTAAGATTTTTACTATATTCTATTTTTATGTAGTTAAGTTATTGGATTAAAATTTTGCAACTTATTACTATCAAATATCTTATGGAGCCAGTCACCTATTTCCCCAAAATATGAATGAATTGAAAAAAGAATATTGTTATGCAAATTGCAAGACCAACCGGATTTTCCCTCCCCCTATCGGCAATCTGGCGCTGACCGTGACCACATCAGACTTGGCCGAGTACCTCGTCATCCTGAGCGTAGCGCCGTAGGTGCGTAGTCGAAGGAGCGGTTAGGTAAACGTCAGCGGATTAGTCGTCATCAGCCTGTTGGTCCGTGCTAGGCCGGTCCTTCGACTGCGCCCCTTCAGGGCTACGCTCAGGATGACGCGATACTCGGCCAATGTTATGAGGAATTACCATAATGGTCAGCGGCGCGAGATTTTTTCCTTCCGCCGTTGACAATTCGCGCCGTCTCTTTTTCAATATCCGCATGGCCGGACACAGTCACGCGGCAAATGTCGCCCGCAGAAAAAACGCCGTTG
>JAISCS010000098.1 GCA_031265365.1 Verrucomicrobiales bacterium | reverse complement strand
TGCCGAATTGCCGAATTGCCGAATTGCCGAATTGCCGAATTGCCGAATTGCCGAATTGCCGAATTGCCGAATTGCCGAATTGCCGAATTGCCGAATTGCCGAATTGCCGAATTGTATATATTTTTCGTGTCCATGCGATGATATTAATGCTGATAAGCATGGCTGTCAAATAATTTTTTTAATATTTTTATATTTTTTTTGGCCACGGAGAACCACGGAGATTTTGAGAGCCACGGAATGTTTAATTAACAAAAAACTTGTGGCTTTCCAAATCTTGCGGTTCTCTGTGGCCAACTGTATATTAAGCCAATTACATGGATTTATTTCCATGGTTGACAATACTTTTAGTCAACCTATAAACTTTCTCGACATTATGAACCAAACAATCAACGGTTATGTTATTCCCCCGGCGGTCGAGCGCGACTTTGCCGCTTTCAAACAGCATTATCAGGATTACAAGGACAAGAAATTGGACGACCTGGCGTTCAAGACTATTCGCGTGCCGTTCGGCATTTACGAGCAGCGCGAGGCCGGCACGTTCATGGTGCGCGTCAAGCTCGCCGGCGGGGTCATCACGCCGGAGCAGTTGGGCACGCTGGCGGCGCTGTCGCTGCAATACGCCAACGGCAGGCTGCACGTCACCACGCGCGGCGGGGCGCAGTTGCACTACGTCAAGTTCGACGATTTTCTCGCCGTCATCGGGGCGTTGCACGCCGCCGGGGTCAGTCCGCGCGGCGGCGGCGGGAATACCGTCCGCAACATCACCGCCGACCCCTACGCCGGTGTCGCTGACGATGAGGCGTTCGACGTGACGCCGCACACGCTGGCGCTGACGACGCGGATGCTCGCGCAAAAGGATTCGTACGCGCTACCGCGCAAATTCAAAATCAGCTTCAGCGGCTCGCCCGCCGACCGTGGCGGCGCGACGTTCATTGACGCGGGCTTCATCGCTAGGGTGCGTGACGGTCAGCGGGGCTTCACCGTGTACATCGCCGGCGGGCAGGGGGCGAAGTCGCGCGAGGGCCGGCGGTTCATCGAGTTTTTGCCGGAGGGCGAGGTCTTTGCGCTGACGCAGGCCATCAAGGAGGTTTTCGACGAGCGCGGCAATCGCAAGAACAAGCACGCGGCGCGGCTGCGATTCCTGGTGGCCGAGCTTGGGTTGGAGGAATTTCGCTGGCTGGTGGAAGAAAAAATCGCGCTGGTGAAAAGTCGCGGCGACTGGCAACTCAATTTAACAACTCAAAACCACGAAGCCGCGAAGACGCAAAGCATTGTTGAAAAAAGATTATTGTCGGCGGAAGAAAAATTATGGTGGCAACGTTTCGTCACGCCGCAAAAACAGCGCGGCTACTACAGCGCGAAGGTGCCGCTGCTGCTCGGCGATTTGCCCGCCGACGGCGCGCGGGAACTCGCCGGGAAACTCGCGTCACTGGCAGCGGGGCGCGATGTCATCCGCCTCGGCGCGGACCAAAATCTGTATCTGCGCAACCTGACCGCCGGCGAGTTGCTGGAGCTTTACCCTGTCTTGAAAAAACTCTCGCCGCTGACGGAGCGGCCCGCCGTCATCGGCGACATCGTCGTCTGCACCGGCGCGGCGACGTGCCAGCTCGGCATCACCATCCCGCGCGGCGCGCTGCCGGTGATTGAACGCGCGCTGCTCGCCGCTGACGTTGACCTCGACCGGTTGCAAGGCTTCCGCATCAACATCTCCGGCTGCCCGAACAGTTGCGGCCGGCACAACATCGCCGACCTCGGCTTTTTCGGCAAGGTCTTGCGGAACGACGGCGTGCCGTATCCCGCCTACAACATTCTGGTCGGCGCGAAAATCGGCGAGGGCGTCACCCGTTACGCGCGCAAAATCGCCGCCGACATCAGCGCCTACCGCCTGCCGCAGTTCATCGTCAGCGTGGCGCACGCGTGGCTTGACCGCCAGCGGGATTACCCGACCTTCGCCGATTGGGTGGACGCCGGCGGTGAGGCGACGATGGTGCAACTGGCGAAAAATCTCGCCGGGGTACCCTCGTTCGACGAGGACAAAAATCCGTACTACGATTATTCCGCGCGGGAAGTTTTTTCGCTGAAGGGCCGGGGCGCCGGCGAGTGCAGCGCGGGGATGTACGATTTGATTGAAGCCGACAAAAAGGCGCTGATCGTGGCGTTGACGGAGCCGCTGACGCCGGCCAACCTGGCCAACATCCGTCTGCTCGCGGCGCGGATGTTGCTCATCACGCGCGGCGAGGAGGCGCGCAGCGAGAAGGAAGTGCTCGCCGCGTTCCAAAAACACTTCATTGACCGCGGCCTCGTCGAACAAAAATTCGCCCCGCTGTTGCTTGGCGACGCCACACCCGCTGTGGTTGACCTTGCCAGCGCCGTCATCGCCCTGTACGGCACGATGGACAACACGCTGAAGTTCACCGTCGAAAAACCGCCGGCACCAGCGGCGCAAGTCACCGTCAGCGCCAAATTCAAGGACTATCGCGGCGTCGCGTGCCCGATGAATTTTGTGAAAACGAAAATGGACCTGGCGACCATGCCCAGCGGCGAGTTGTTGGAAATCCTCCTCGACGACGGCGCGCCCATCGACAACGTTCCGAAATCCGTCGCCGCCGAGGGGCACCAAGTCGAGAGCCAAACGAAGGAAGGCGCGGCGTGGCGGGTCAGGATTCGGAAGAAATAAGGTTTTGCCTGCTGGCCGGCGGCGGGGCTAGATTGTTGGTCATGCGTAAACTATTCTCACTGTCAGCGGTCATATTGTCAGCGGTCATCGTCAGCGTCGCGGGCGCGGCGGAAAATTCCCCGGCCTTCGGGCAATTCGCGCAAGCCGCCCAAGCCGCCGCCGCAAAGCAAGGAGCGACGCTGCTGGTGAAGTATGACGCGGCGCGGCGTTTGCTCCAAGTGGCGCGGGAGATGAAGGTAAACGAGTTTCGCCGGCTGACCCAAGTGCAAAGCGTGTCCGTGGACAAGCTGGCGGCGGAGGCGGAGCTGACCTCCCTCGGCGAACGTTTCGAGCCGTGGTTGAAAATTCCCTGCGTGGACCAAAAGAAAGCCGTGCAGCTTGATTCCACGCAGGAAATCAACGGCGCGCGGGACGATGAATTATCCAAGGAAGAGCGCCTGGGTTTTCTCATGCTGCCCTGCCATCCGTCCGAATTGAAAAAGGTGCAAGCCGCCTACGCCGAGTTCAAAAAATCGGTCGCCCGCTGACAGTGCCGGTTAGTCCCGGCGGTATTTGTCCAGATTATTTTTGCTGATGACCTTCAGCCGCGCGCGCAATTCCTTGGGGGCCAGCGCTTCCGCATGGTCGCCCCAGCTTAGAATCCAACGCTCGACCTCCGGCAGACTGCTCAACGTCAGCGTCAGTTCCAGGTCGCCGTTTTTCAACCATTTTATTTTTTGGCTGGCGTGCCAGTTGCGCTCGCTGACCAAGCGCGCGGCGAAGGCGTCGAAACGGACGCGGACGGTTTGTTTTTTACCGCCGCTGAAGATGCCGAAGCTGCCGGCGAGAAATTCACGCGGGGAAAAATCCCTGGGGCGCGTGAAGTGGCGGTCGCTGACGGTCAGGTTGTTCATGCGTGAGAGGACGAAGGTGCGGATGCCCGCGCGCGCCTCGTCGAAGCCCAGCAAGTACCATTGGTTGTCCGCGCAAGTGAGATGGCAGGGGCGCACCCGCCGCTGCTCGTGACTATCGCCCCGCAGCTTGCGGTAGCCAAAGCTGACGGCCAGCGACTTCTGCACAGCCGCGCTGAGCCTGGTGAACAACGCCAAATCCGACACGGGCGCGCCGACGGTCTTGAACGAGAAAACCGAATCCCAGCCGCCCGCGCCCACGGAGATTTCCTCCGGCAGACTCTCCGTCAGCTTGCGGAACGCGCTGGCAAGCGGTTTTTCAAACACCGTGCCGCGATACTGCGTCAGCGCCTTTTGCGCCACGAACAGCGCCAGCAACTCGCCCTCCGACACCTGCATATTCGGAAACGCGGCGACCGGCTCCGTGTAGTGATAGCCGAACCGCCGCGCGTCATACTCCAGCGGCAGGTTCAGTTGGTCGCGCATGAACTCCAAATCACGTTGCACGGTCTTAGTCACGACTTCCAACTCCACCGCCAGTCGCGAACAATTCGGATATTTCCCCGCCGCCAGCGCCTCGTGAATTTTCAGCATCCGCGCCAGCGGCGGGCGGGACAATTTATTTTTTTTAATTTTTTCGGCCATAGGACAGCAAATGTACTACCTCCGTTGCCAAGATAAGTCCACAGCAAACGAACCGAAAGGAAAAATATGACAACATTGATACATTGCCACCACTGCCAGGAAGACATGAACGACGCCGACTGGGACGCCAACGGCGGGCGCTGCCTGCATTGCGACGCGCCGCTGACGGTGACATGGGAACAGCCCGACCGCAAGCTGGCGTCGCTGCTCAGCCTGCGCCGGCGCCTGCAACTGCGCGACGCGCTGTGCTTGCGCGGCACGCCGGTTTACGCTTAAAACCGCCGTGGGATTCGGCCTGATTCCCCTTCCGTGAAGGGGTGGCGCGGAGCGACGGGGTAGTTCAGCGTTTGGTGTTGCGTCCCCTTGAACGCTGAACTACCCCGTCCGCTACGCGGCCACCCCTTCACGGAAGGGGAATTGCTCACGACGGGGAACCAGATTTTACAACCGCTCGTAAACGCCCCGGTCGCGTTTCTGGTAAATCTTGAAGCCCGCGCTTCTCGCCTCGGCGGGGGAGACGGGCTTGAGAAGTTTCGGCGTGTGGATTTGACCGATGACTTTGCGCACGGGCTTGCGGCACAGCGGACATTCGGTCAGGCCGGGGCGGTCCACCGGACGGCGCAACTCGAACTTGCCGCCGCAGATTTTGCAGTCGCCGTCAATGAGTTCGTAACCGTAGAGGGGCATGGCGTCATGCCGCGGTCAGCGCCCGGATTTGGTCGCGCAGCACGGCGGCGTCCTCGAACCGTTCGGCGGCGACGGCTTCGTTGAGTTGTTCCTCCAGCCGCTGACGGTGGACATTGTTCATGGAGGAGGGAATTTTGCCGGCGTGGGTGGCGCTTTTCTGGCAATCGTTTAGTATTTCCGCAAGCACATCGGCGAACACGCTGTAGCATTCGGGGCAGCCGAGCCGCCCGGTTTTGCGCAAATCATCGCCGCTGAACCCGCACGAGCCGCACCGTTGCGCGCCCTGCCGCGCCGCCTGTGGCGAGAGCATCAGCGACTTGGCGGAGATTGGCGCCGGCGCGTCCGGCTCGACGAGCTTGGCCGGGTCGGGCAGGCCCTTGGCGGCGGCGAGCTTGGCCACCGCGTCCCAGACATCGAAGTCAATCAGGTTGTGCGTCTTGATTTGCGGCACGCAATGTTCGCAAACATGCACCTCAATCGCCTTGCCGTTGACGATTTTCGTCAGGTGGCAGGTGGCCTCGTTGTCGCAAAAGGAGCACTTCATGGCGAAACAGAATAGGTGAAAAACAGCAAAAGGCCACGTGAATTTTTAACCCGCTGACGGTGACAATTTCCCTAACCGTCCCGCCGGTCAATCACCGTGTCCCGCGCCACCGGCAGCGGGGCGGGATAATTCAGCGTGTAGTGCAGGCCACGGCTTTCCTTGCGTTGCATCGCCGATTGCACGATGAGCCACGAGGTCAGCGCGAGGTTGCGGAGTTCCAGCAAGTCGCCGGTCACTTTGAAATTCCAGTAGTATTCGTGAATTTCCTTGAGCAAAATCTCCAGCCGCCGCGCGGCGCGCGCGAGGCGTTTGTCGGTGCGGACGATGCCGACGTAGTCCCACATAATCTGGCGAATTTCCCGCCAGTTGTGCGTCACGATGACCAGCTCGTCCGGGTCGCTCGCCGAGCCTTCCTCCCACTCCGGCACGGCGACGTCAGCGGGCGTCACCGCCAGCGCGCGCTCGATTCGCGCCGCGCTGCGTTGCGCCAACACCAGCGCCTCCAGCAACGAATTACTCGCCAGCCGGTTCGCGCCGTGCAGGCCGGTGCAGGCGACCTCGCCGACCGCGTACAGGCCGGCGAGCGCGGTCGCGCCGTCGGGGTTCACCAGCACGCCGCCGCATTGGTAGTGGGCGGCGGGGACGACGGGTATCGGCTGCCGGGCGATGTTGATGCCGAGCGACTCGCAGTGGGCGAAGATGTTCGGGAACCGCTCGCGTAAAAAGTCCTCGCGCTTGCGCGTGATGTCGAGGAACACGCACGCCGCGCCGGTGCGTTTCATCTCCGCGTCAATCGCGCGCGCCACGATGTCGCGCGGGGCCAGCGAGGCGCGCGGGTCGTACTTGGACGCGAACTCGGCGCCGTTGCCGTTCACCAGCACCGCGCCCTCGCCGCGCAACGCCTCGGAGATGAGGAACGACTTGGTCAGCGGGTGATACAGGCACGTCGGGTGGAATTGGATGAACTCCATGTTGGCCACGCCAACCCCCGCGCGGAACGCCAGCGCCACGCCGTCGCCGGTGGCGATGTCGGGGTTCGTCGTGTACAGATAACATTTGCCGCAACCGCCCGTCGCCAGCACGGTGACTTTCGCGGTGAAAGTGACGACGCTGTTAGTGGCGTTGTCCAGCACGTAGGCCCCAAGGCAGCGGTCGGTACCGCCGGCGCCGATTTTTGTCGCGGTGATCAAATCAATCGCCGTGGCATTTTCAAAAATGGTGATGTTCGGATGCCGTTCCACCGTTGCCAGCAGCGCACGCTCAACCTCGCGACCCGTCATGTCCTTCGCGTGCAAAATGCGGCGCTTGCTGTGCCCGCCTTCCCGGCCCAAATCCAGGCCGCTGACCGTCGTCGCGCCGTCGGCGCGGTGTTGCGACCCTGAAAACCGCACGCCGATTTCGATAAGTTCACGGATGCGTGCCGGCGCCTCGGCGACATACGAGCGCACCACCTCCTCCTTGCACAACCCGGCGCCCGCCGTCAGCGTGTCCTGCACGTGCAACTCGAACGAATCCTCCGCCGATGTCACGCACGCGATGCCGCCCTGCGCGTAATTGGTGCTCGACTCCGCGCGGCTTTTCTTGGTAATCACCGCGACGCTGCCGAGACGCGCCAGCTTCAACGCCGAGGTCAACCCCGCCACGCCGCTGCCCAGCACCAGACTGTCATATTGTTTTGACATAACCGTTACCCTTCCGTTTCAACCGCCACGCACATTTCCCGCCAGCCGGGGAATTGCCACCGGTGCGGGAACCCGTCACACTGCGCCGGCTTCACCGGATTGATCTGGCACACATTTTTCCCCGCCAAAAACCGGCACCCACCGTCAGCGCGAGCTTGCAACACTAAACAAATCCGCCGCGGATGCAACTCCGTAAACTCCGCGACAAACCGCTCCACGCTGACATTAAGAAACGCCGCGATTCGCTCCGCCTCACCGTCGGCGAGCTTGACCACCCCCGGACCACGACAGCAACGGCCGCAGCGCTGGCAAATAAATTTGCGCTTTTCTTGATAAAATACTTGCGTCATGTTCATTTGCTGATATAAACTTACCCCGCGTAATTAGGAGTCGTAGCTCAATTGGTCAGAGCACCGCCCTGTCACGGCGGGGGTTGCGGGTTCGAGCCCCGTCGACTCCGCATTGAATTTTCCTCGCAAGCCATTTATTTGTCAAGACTTCCATCCTAATAAGATTTTCGTGAGAAAATCCGAAACAAAATGGAAACAAACTCCCCCCAAAAAACGGGCGAAAGTTCGTTATCATATGGCGGGCAATATCAAGGTCGGTATTTATCAATTTTCTGACCGCGAAATTGTTTTTTGGGAAGAATCCGGTGCCAGAAAATTAAAAAATTTCACAAAAGTTAGCCGCACACAAGAAGCTGATGAGTTTGCCATTAACAAGGTCAAGGAACTTGCCGTGATGTTGCAAGGCGGAGTTACGTTGCTGCAAGGTAACGAGGCACGTTCTTATGCTGTAGCAAAAACTTTGCAAGCAGAACTGAATAATGTCCCGTTGGAGTCATCTTGCGTGAGGTCGTCGCCGCGCTCAAGCTCTCCGGGGCCACTTCAATCACGGAGTGCGCCAAGCTGTATCGGATGATTCATGGCCAGATTAAAACCATCAAAACCAACACGGCGGTTGATGAATTTCTGGTCACTTTGAAAGAAGATACCCGCCATCACGATGATTTGAAGAGTCGGTTATGGCATTTACCTCCTGATAATGGCAGCGGTGGCGCTGACGCTGACCATTATCGGTTGTTACGCCTTGGTCGGCGCGGTGTGGTTGCTGTGCCAATTTTTTTTGCCGGTCAGCGCGGACATGTTCTGTCCCTTTTAATCGCGCAAACTGACCATGAAGATTCACCAAGCGGATTGCCTCCGACTTGGAAGAAATAGTCACCGTGTTGCAATCAATCGGGCAAAAGGCGCGTAATTTATTTACCGCCGCCCATCAACTCGTTACCGATTTGTCCAAGCCGATTGATTGCCGCGCCCGCCACCGACGCGGCGCCGGAGGATATTTGATTGCCGATACGCATGAAACCGCCTTCGACAGCGCTGAACCCCGCGCGATATAAATCCTCAAAGCAACGGTTCCATGAATATGCCGCCGCTGCCGCGGTAGCGGACGCCAACAATGCGCCAAAAGTAACGAACGACATCACCACCATCGCGCCGACAAAATACGCGTGCCAATAACCGGACACGACCATGCCATAAGACAAGGCACCCTTGATGGTCGAGGAGAAGTTTTTGGCAAAATCGGGCGAGCTGTTCCAAAACTTCCACCAAGGTTCCGGTGCCGTGGATTCCGCGCCAACCTGGGTGTAGCTTTCTATCGCGGAGTTGATGGCTTGCGAATTTTGCAAATTATCGAAAACCCCCATCATCATATTCTGGGTTGGGGTGAACATCCGCGTGGATTCAGGCACGGGAAACATCCCCTCAAAAAAAGCGTCGGTGAGCAACAACGAGCCGGCCGAGCAAAGGTAAAACAGTGGCGGCACTAAAATCGTCGCGGTCAGGGCGTGGATATAATTAATCCAAACCTTGGCATAAAGATTGTGAAACATGAACGGGATAACGACAGTGCCGATCGCCAGTAACATCCAGAAGATGCCCTCGGTGATGCCCCGCGTTCCCAATATCGCCAACTGTGACGCCAATATCGCGGTGCCTGAAATGATGGACACATTCAACACCTGCGCCACGATTTGCCCGATTGAGGAAGCCGCCATCGCGGTCGCCGCGATATCCAAGGCCGTGGCCCGTTCCCTGGCCGGTTTGAGATTCTCCGCCGCTTCCTTGGACTGTGCCGCCATTGCCTCCTGGAATCGTTGCTTCCGGTCTTGGTCTTTTTCCAACGGAAATATACGGGTAAAGATTTGCTTGCGACTGAACAAACTGGCTTCGTCTTTGCTTAAATACGATGTTTTCTCCGAACGGTAGAGCCATTTTTGCCACCATTGGGGGACTTCTGTATCCTGCTCCCTGACCAGATGCCATTCGTTAGCCGCAGTGTCTCCCAGCACATTGTAGAGTAGCGCGTTGCCAAACTCTCTGCCGCCAGCGGTCATTTCTTTACGAGCCTCAATCAATAATCTCTGCGGCAACGCGTTGTAAATAAACAGCCAAATCAAAATCGTTTTGGTGACCAACAAGACGATTTCATCCACTAGAAACTGCCCGCACGCCACGCGGAAACAAAGCCAGTTCCATTCAATCTTGATAACGACGCCAATGTTCTCGCCGATGATTTTTTGACAACCGTGAAACAACTCCTTGCCGATGAGCGGCGCTCTGGTGTAAACGGTCTGCAACATTGAGCCGTGCCGCGTTTCCAGCGGGGAAAAATCCAGCTTGCTGATAAAATCCGGCTCGGCGGGAGTAACGTAGGTCGGCTGGGCTTGTGTCACCGGCAGCCAGCCGAGGAACATCACCAGCCCGCAAAACAGCCCAATCAATTTGCTCATTTTCCTTACAATAGAACAAGCGGTGAAGAGGTAATCTCCACCGCTTGCGCTTATTTTTCTATGGTTGATAAAATCCCTTAAACCGACCATTGAGGTAATATTCTCCGGTACCGTCCGGGTAGATTACGGCTGGTCCATCCTTGCGGTGCAAGCGCCCCCGGCGAAAATATTGCTTTTCACCTTCATCACCAATGACCGCCGGACCATGGTCCCGATGCAATCGGCCTTTTTGATACCACATCCTGACTTTGCTAACTTGGTCAATGCAGGCGGGACCTCGATCCCGATGCACTTGACCATTTTGGTAATAAACTATGCTGCCATCGGCCCAGATTTTTTTGACCAATTGATTATTTTTATAATATTTTTTGTGTTGATATTGCATATATACTCGTTTTTCTAAACTGTTAATAAGCCATAGGGCGTAAACGTGACTGTTGAAGATTTGGGCACACACTCGGGTAACGAGCGGTCAATCATTACCCAAGTAACACCGGAACTGTTGCGTTGCGTGATTCCCATTCATATGATTATTAGCACCAGCATTTGGCAATCCGCCCGTCATGCAAACTGCCAAAAACTCCCTTCCGCGGTGTAAATTTGGCGGATTATATTACCTGCACAGACTTATGAAAAAAACACAGCAAGAGTTTTTAGAATTGGCGGCGCGAATTATTTACCCGGAGGATGTGACCGATTATTATCTGGGGGTTTTATATTTCAACCAACGGGTGATTGGCGCGCCGCCGGATGCCTGGACGCGGCATCTCACCGTCAGCCGAGAGTTGCTGGCGCGGTTGCGCGAACGTATCGGCCGCGCGAAGGGCGACCCGTCGCAACTGGTCACCGTCAGTGGACGGCGGGGGGAGTTTGTCACACTGGGCATGGAGGATGACTCCCAGGTTGACGTTTTTCGGTCGGTGCTGCTCGAGTTGCTGCCCGACGGGTTGGCCAAGGACGAAGCCCGGCGGCATATCGGCAACTGGCGGCTGGATGAGGAAGTGTGGCGCGACAATGCCTGCGTCACCGATGACGTGGCGCCCGCCAAGTTCATCAACCAGCGCGTCATCCGTGAGGATTGGTTCGGCGAGTTGGCGGCGGCGCTGCATTTTGCCGACGCCAACGGCGACTTGGTGGCGCGGTTGCCCAACGGGGTGTCGTTGTTCAAATATCCAAGCGGTTGCACGGTCTTATTTGCCAAGCCCTCCCGTTGCGCGTTGGGGTTGCACACTGGAAATTGCGAAGCCGCTGCCTTGTCCGCGCTGGCGGCGACGCCGTTCCCACACGCGGGGTGTCGGGTGATTGCCACTTCGTCCGGCGAGTTGGCGGCGGGTCTGGCTTAAACTTTGTCGCCGGTTTTGTAGGGGACGATGGCGGCGCGGCGGGCGATGATGGCGTCCAGTTCCGTCTTGGATTTGCGGTGCAGGTGGATGGTTTCGCCAAGCGTCGCCAATACCCCGTTGGGATTGGCTCTACCGTCCAGCGATTTCACCAACGCTTGCGCGGCTTGGGCTTTGCCTAATTCCTCAATATCCCGCGCCAATACTGACTCGCCGCGCGCCATGCTCGCGTCTTTCACCAATCCGGCTTTTTTCAGCAAATACCCGCCGGCGTTCAGCACGCCCAGCAAGCTCCGAGCGCACGGGTCGGTGATGTCCTTGTGCCCGAAGTGGCCGACCAGTTCGCTGCCGAGGCGTTTGACCCCGCCCCAAAATTCCTCGCCGTAGGGGTCAACCCGGCGGAGGATGAGTTGATGTTGCTCATTCAAAATAGGCACGCCCTTCTCGTCTTTAGTCACCGTCCACAATTCGCGCCGGCGCTTGGCATCACGGAAGAAACCGCGCCAACCGCCGGCGGATGTTTGAGGCTGATATTGCGCCAACTGCGCTTGCAAGTAATGCCGGTCGGTGATGGCTTTGGCGGCGTCGGCAAATTTTTGCGCCTCCACCGCGCGTTCCTCCCCGGCGGGGCATCTGGCGCGGACATCGTGCAGGAAGCCCATGAAGGCGTCTATCGCCAGACGGTCCGGCACGGGCTTGCCGTGGCGTAATTTCACGCTGCCGTCGTCCTTGGTTTCCGCGAACATGGACGGGTATTCCGTCGCCAAATAACGGTGCGCTTTTTCGACCTGGCGCAAGGTCAGCGGGCGCGGTTGCGGATGACGCTTGCGCAACGGCAGGAAGGCGGTCACGGTGTCGAGTTCGTCGGCGCGTGTCACTCTGATTGCGCGACAAAGTCTAGCACTCTGGCGTCTTCCTCCGCGATGTTGTGCAACTGCAAATAGTCCTCGATTTGTCTGACGGAGTCATTGAGTTGCGCCCTGGCGGCCAGCGCGCGCAAGCCGATAATTTTGTGGTCTAACAACCCCGCCGCCGCGCCGTCCGGCGTCAGGCCGTCCGGTTTGATGGCGAGATACACGGTCGGGTCGTCCAGCAAATGCGGAAACGCCTGGCGCAAGTCCGCGTCGGAGTACACCGGCAACCCTCGGTGGCGCGGCAATGGCGGGCTTTTGATTTGCATGATTCTATAATCGGACACCCTATCCAACCCGGCATGGAATATCTCAACCCAGACCGCACGGCGGAGTTTCTGACCACGAATGGACACGAATGGACACGAATAAAAAAGCCCCCGCCAATGGGGACGGCCTTTTCTGGTTTTATTCGTGTGTCTTCGTGTGCATTCGTGGTTTGGAATGCTCTTCCTCTTCCTTCGCGGCTTGGTGGCGGGAGTTTTTAGAACTGGTAACGGTAGCTGGCGTTGATGCTCCAGGGGGTGTCGTAGTGGGGGCCGAAACGGTATTCGTAGTCGAGGCGGAGTTGGTTGTGGGCGTCGAGTTGCCAGATTAGGCC
>JAISCS010000206.1 GCA_031265365.1 Verrucomicrobiales bacterium | reverse complement strand
GCGGCCAATTCTGGCATGAGTGGCAACTATAATAGTAACTGGTTGAGCTATGACCTGTACCAATACGCCGGCACTGATTTGGTGACCTACACATCCGAGGATGGCTTCCGCCCGCTGACGGCTGCCGAATACGCCACCAACTTCACCTCTGGCGTCAATACTAATGTGTATCTGAGCGGTCACAACACCCTCAATACCGACCAAACCATCAACGCGCTGAAGGCCGGCCTGAACACGACGCAGACCATCAACGCCAAGCTGACCATCACCAGCGGCGTGTTGCTCGGCGGGCAGCACAACAGCGCCGGAATCACCATCACCGGCACCGGCACCATCAGCAGTGGCACGCGCGCGCTCATCGTGTACGGCGCCCTGAACCCCATGACCTTCGGCCCCGAACTGACGCTGACCAACGACCTCGACGCCGACGACCCCGCGCCCGGCCTGATTTTGGCGCAAGCGGGCATCACCACCCTGTCCGGCTCCAACAGCTACGGCGGCTCGACCTTGGTGCAGGGCCTCGCCTTGGCTAATCATTCGCACGCCATCACCAACAGCGAATTGCGCGTGGACCTCGGCGGCGCGCTGACGGTGGGCAACAACAGCCGCGTGGAAATCACCAAGCTCAGCGGCAACGGCACCGTGAATTTCACCGACGTGGAGGGCAGTCAACTCAACATCGGCGGCACGACAGGCACGAAAGACACCGTCACCGTCAACAGCGGCGGCCGCATCGCCCCCGGCGACCTCAGCGGCAAGCTGCAAGCCGGCACGCTGTTCCTCGGCGATTACGTGGAGGCGCTGACGTTCAAAGCTGGCGCGTTCCTGGACATTGACATCGCGGACGACCTGACCAACGACATGATTGTTAGCCTGAATAACAACGCGACGCTGACGTTCGAGGACTACGCCACCATCCGGCTGAATTTTCTATCCGCCGACTACACGCCGGACTTTGACACGGCAAGCTGGCAAATCGTATCCGGCTTCGAGAGTGTGGTCGGCAATTTGGACAACCTCAACGTGACCGACACACGCGGCTACGATTACCACTTCATACTGGAGGGCAACAACCTGCTGTTGCACGCCCAAATACCAGAGCCTTCAACGTGGCTGCTGCTGACCATCGGCGCGGCGCTGCTGGTGACGACCCTGCGCCGCCGCCGCTGACCGTAACCAACGTAGCACAGGCAATCCTGCCTGTGTTTGTGTCAGAGTGGCAGCGCCGCTCCATGTTTAATACACAGGCAGGATTGCCTGTGCTACGTTGTTGACTTGCCCCGTGTTAACCGGCCAACCATAAATTAGGCTGGATGATTTCAATTTATCGCCTAATCTAAGCCCACTGACAGCGGCTTATGCTCAAAATCAAATACGGTATCTTTAGCGACATCCACAGCAATCTGGAGGCGTTGCGCGTCGTGCTGGACGACATGGTGGCGCAGGGCGTGACCCATCCGATTTGCCTCGGCGATATCGTGGGTTACAACGCCGACCCGCGCGCGTGTCTGCGGCTGGTGCGGGAATTGAACTGCCCCGTCATCAAGGGCAATCACGACGAGATGGTCGCCGAGACCCGCGAGGCGCGGAACTTCAACGCGCTGGCCGGCGAGGGCATCGCGTTCTCCCGCAAGCGGCTGTCGGATGACGACAAACGCTGGCTCGCCGCGCTGCCGATGAGCCTGCGCGTCGGCCAGTTCACGGTGGTGCATTCCTCCCTCGACGAGCCGGCCAAGTGGAATTACGTTTCCACGGAACTGGAGGCGGAGAGCAGTTTCATTTACCAGAACACGCCGCTGTGTTTCTACGGGCATACGCACGTCGCCCGGATTTTCGCCAAGTACAACGGTGTGCGCGAGTTGCCCCGGCCGGCCCGCCTTGAGTTGCAAAGGGGGACGCGCTATTTGATTAACGTCGGCGCGGTGGGCCAGCCGCGCGACCATGATTGGCGGGCGAGTTATGTGATTTACACGCCGGCGGAAAACCGGATTGAATACCGCCGGCTGGCGTATGACTTGGCGCGGGCGCAGGAAAAAATCCGGCAGGCCGGTTTGCCGGAGCCGCTGGCGGTGCGGATTGGCATGGGGGCGTAGGGATTGGCGATGGATAATTCGCGATTGATAATTGTGGCGGCGGCGCTGATGGTGATGGTCAGGGTCAGCGGCGCGGAATTGCCAACGCCGGAGCAAATTGCCAAGTCAGCGTCAGCCGGCGACGCGGAATCCATGATGAAGCTGGGCGTGATGTACTTGCAGGGCGGCAAAGCGCCGGGCGACCAACGCAAGGGCTACGAGTGGTTGCGGAAGGCCGCTGACGCCGGGAATCCGCGCGCGATGAACATGACCGGCGTTTGCCTGGCCAACGGCCACGGCGTCGAGCCTGACCTCGCGGCGGCGATGGCGTGGTATCAAAAGTCAGCGGCGGCGGGCTGCGCGCCGGCGATGTTCAATCTCGGCAAAATGCACTTGCAAGGCATCGGCACCGCGCAGGACAGCAAGGCTGGCGCGGAGTGGCTCCGCCGCGCGGCGGAGGCCGGCGACCTCGACGCGCAAAGCGCGTTGGGCATTTGCTACATGAAGGGCTGGGGCGTGCTGGCCGATGGCAAGCAAGCGGCGGCATGGTTTGAAAAAGCCGCCGGCCGTGGCGTGGCGAAGGCGCAGAACGATTTGGGTTTGATGTACGCGCAGGGCAACGGTGTGGAGCAAAATTTGCCGCTGGGCCTCAAATGGCTGGCCCGCGCCGCCGGCCAAGGCTCTGTCACCGCGCAATACAATCTCGCCGTGCTGCACGAATCGGGCCAAACGCCGGACTATGTCAGCGCGCTGAAGTGGTACCTCATCGCCGCCGCCGCCGGTGACGAACAGGCGCGGGAGGACGCCGGCCGTCTCGCCGACATCATGTCCCCCGCCAACGTCGCCACGGCGCGGGACTTGGCCAAACAATTCGTGGCGGCGCCGGAAACGCTGGACGACCAATGAAACTGAAATTTTACCGCCGCTTGCATCGGGCCGGTCTCTCCCGCGCGAAATTGCGCGGCGGGTGGATGCACGGCTGGCTGGGGGATTGTCTGTTGGAGAAGAAATTGTGGCTGCCGCGCCGGAACGCGGTGGCGCGGGCCGGTTGCATCGGGTTGCTGGTGGCGTTGTCGCCGTTCTTCGGCCTGCACACGATTATCTCCACTTTTCTCGCCATCGTGTTCCGCGCCAACATCCCGCTGACGTTCGCGATTCAGTGGGTGACCAACGTGTTCACCGCGCCGTTTTACTATGCCGGCGCGTATTTGTTCGGCTGCTGGGTGCTGCGGATTCCGAGCCGGCACCTCGGCATTATCAAGAACATTTGCGAAAACTTTTGGGATTATTTCCTGCTGCGAAAACATTTCCACCACGACGGCGGTTCCGTGGAACATATTTTCGCCGAGGCGGTGTGGCCGCTGTTCCTGGGCTGCACGTTGCTGGGGATTATTTGCGGCGTGACGACTTACCTGCTGGTGAAATGGTTGTGGCGGGGGCAGGGGACGGCGGGCCGTTCAGCATGAGGAAGGCGTAGTGCCGCCCGGTCCGGCCTTGTTCCATGCGGTAGGAATAAAAGCGGTCACGGTCGGCGGCGGTGTCCAGCCCGCAATCGTAAAAATTCACCACGCCGGCGGCGCGCGCCTGCCGGTGAATGTCAGCGGCGAAATCAATCTCGTAATGCGGCGGGCGGATGCACGGGCCGAGCACCACGACGAGGTCGCGCGGGCGGGTGCCGAAGTGTTGGGTCATGGCGCTGACGGTGACACCGGTGATGTTCAGCGCCGTGCCTTTTTTCCCCGCATGGGCGAGGCCGATGGCGTTTCGCGCGGGGTCGAAAAAATACACCGGCCCGCAGTCGGCGACGCGGACGGCCAGTGTCAGCCGCGGCGTGTCGGTGATGAGCGCGTCGGCGCCGGGGATGACGCGGTCATGGTCGGCGGCGCCGACGCTGACGGTGAGGTGACCATGAACTTGCTCCGCCTGAACATGGCGGGCGCCGGCGAACGGGAACACCGGCGCGCGCGCGGGCGGCGCGGTTCGCAAAGTGAAACAATGCGACAGCGCCGCCACCGTCAGCGGGGCAAATTCGAGAAATTCAGGATAACGGCCGGCGCTCATGGCCGGCCCCCGGCCAGCTCATCCTTCAAGCGTTGGTAAGTCCTCGGCTGGCGCGGATAAGCGTGGCGGCGGAGTTGCTCGATGGGTTTGTCACCGTGGTTAAGACCGAGAAGGTCAAGCAACTTGCGCTCGAACCGCTCCACCAACAGCGGACTGGCCGGCTTTTCTTGCAGATAACGCAGTGCCTGATGATAAAGACCGTAAATTTCGGGAACCGGATGCTGCGGCTCGACCAGCAACTCGATGACCTCGCAAAAATACGTCGCCGTCAGCAGACTGGCGTAAGACTTGGCGAGGCCGCGATTGGCGTGCTCGACCGTGACCTCCTTCAAAATGTGCAACTGCGACCACGCCGACGGAATCCAGCACACGCGCCCCTGCGAAAAAACATCCGTCCTGCCATGCAACGGCTGTCTGGGTTTCGCCGCCCCCTTGGCCAGCGTGCGAACCAACCCGTGCCGTTCCGTGAGCCAGCTCAGGATGAGACTGGTCTCCGAGTACGGCAACCGGCGGAGGATAATGCCTTGGTCTTCCATGAACGGCGGCCATTCTAATCACCCGTCCACCGCGCGCAAGCAAAACGGGCGGCGGCGTCAGTCAGCGCCGCCACCGGGCATGGCCACACACCCGGCAATTCCCCAATTCCCCTTCCGTGAAGGAGTGGCGCGGAGCGACGGGGTAGTTCAGCGTTCGGGGCCAAGTCCCTGTAACGCTGAACTACCCCGTCCGCTGGCGCGGCCACCCCTTCACGGAAGGGGAATTTACCCTTGTCGCCGGCGCGCGCGGTCATTCGTTGACGAAGGGCTTGGGGGCGATGGGGGGGATGATGCCGCGCGGGATGGCGCAGGGGCGGGTTTGGAAGACGGGGAGCGCGGGACCGAAGCCTTTCCTTTGCGGATATTCGACGCCTTTTTCCTGGATTTGCAGGTAGGCGGCGAAATCCCCGCCAGGGTTTTCGCCGAGGAGTATTTCGAGGGGATATTGCTTGCCTTTCTCCAACTGGAACCATTCACCGGCGTACATTTGGAATTGCGGGTGGTCGATGATATACGGTTTGCCGAGGATTTCGCGGCGGCAACTGGTGGCGGGGAAGAGGGAGCCGTCGGCGACGACGCGACCGTTGAGGCGGACGACCAACACATCGTCGGCGAGGGCGACGAAGCGGTAGGTGCCGCTGGCGGGGGAGGTGAAGTTGCCGGTGTAGAGGATGACCCAGCGCTTGGGGGCGACGTATTTTTCCGCCTTGAACGCGGCGGGCGCGGCGGTGGCGAATATTTTGGGGATGAAGATTTGATAGGTGCCGATGGGTTGCTCCACTTTGTAATAGGGTTCGAGCAGGGCGCGGTTCCAAGAAGAGGCGAGGCGTTTGACGAAGGCGAGGTATTCTTCCCGCGCGGTGTCGGGGGCGAATTTGGAGGGTTTGCGGTTGGCGGTTTGCTTGAGGTCGTACATGGTGCCGACGAGGGCGTCATCGCCGCTGATATTGCGGTCGCCGAAGGGGTTGGCCAGCGCGCGGGGCGGGCCGCCCCTGCCGCCGCTGCCCTTGCCGCCGGGGACGCCACCCTTGCCAATGCCGTCGGCGGCGCCGGTAACGGTGCCGATTTGCGGGGGCAGAGTGAAGGTGACGTTGGTGGCGACGCTGCTGGTGATTTGCTCGACGGGGACGGCGGAGCGGGCGGGCTGGACTTCCTCGGCAGCGTCAGCGGGGTCGCCGGACGGGTCGGGGTCAATATTCTCGTCGGGTATTTCGGGGGGCGGCGGCAGGTCGGAGGTGGGGCCGCCGGGTTCGGTGGAGAAGAATTGCTTGGAGGGGACTGATTGGATGAGGACGATGCCGCTGATGCCGATGAAGATGGCGAGGTGGAGCAGCAGTGAGATTCCGAAGGAACCCACGGGCAGGTATTTTTTCACATAGTCGAGTTTCATGACTGTCAGCGTCTTTCTAAAAAATCAAACCGGCGGCGGTTCACTCTCCTGAATGCAACCGCCGCCGGCCAAGGAACCCAATCACCCATGAAATTTTCCCCGTCACCGCAGGCCCCATACCACGGACGCGCCGACGCCCAGCAGGACGAGGGTGGTCTGGACACTTCCCGCCAACAAGAATCCCAAGATGAATGCCTCGATTGTTTTCATGTTTTTCCCTTGGTTGATTTCACGGTAAAACAAGGGTAACAAATGCAGAGCCGAGCGGAATGGACGTATCACGGTTTCTTTTGTGTTTTATCTGGAAATATGGTTCCTGTTTCGGTACCAACAATTTCACGGATAATGGGATGGAACCTAAAAAGGCTTTCGTTTTCCCGCCACTTGCCGCATTCTCGGCGGGATGGAAATTCACTGGCACTGGATTGCGAGTTTCTTGCTGGCGGTGATTCAACTCACCGGCTGGGTGTTGATTCCCAAGGCGCTGTTCATCGCCCGCACACCGCAGGCGGCGGTGGGGTGGAGCCTGGCGTTGCTGTTCCTGCCGGTGTTCGCCATCCCGCTGTTCTTGGTGTTCGGGGAGTCGCGCTTCTCCGGCTACACCAAGGCCGGCGACGGCGGCAACGCCGGGTTGGATGCCATGCTCGTCCGCGCCTGGTCGTCAATGTCGGCGGCGCGCGGCGGGTTCTCCGAAAAATACGCGGACGCGGCGCTGCTGGTGGAGAAATTGCGCGGGCTGCCCGTCACCGGCGGCAACTCGGCGCGGCTGCTGGTCAACGGCACGGCAACGTTCGACGCCATCTTCGCCGCCATTGACGCGGCGCGGCACTCGGTGCTGGTGCAGTTCTTCATCATCAGCGACGACCAACTCGGCAACCGGTTGAAAGACCGCCTCATCGCCGCCGCCGGGCGCGGGGTGAAAATTTACGTGCTGTATGACAGCGTCGGCTCCAAACAAATCACCCTGCCTTACCTTGAGGCGCTGCGCCGTGCGGGGGTGCGGATTCAAGGCTTTGTCACCAACCGGCAGCTCGGTATGAACTTTCAAATCAACTTCCGCAACCACCGCAAGCTGGTGCTCGCCGACCATGAGGCGGCGTTTCTCGGCGGCTTGAACGCCGCGGACGAGTACCTCACCGGCGGCGCAAAATTCGACTCGTGGCGCGACACGCACATGGAGTTGCGCGGCCCCGCCGTCAGCGCGCTGCGGGTGAACTTTGCCGAGGACTGGTTTTACGCCACGGAGGAGCTAATCGACGATGGTTTGCCGATTGATAATTGGCCAGCCGCCGGCGTTGCAGACCGGCCCCGCCCAAATAATCAATCCTCAATATTCCATCATCAATCCCTCCCCGCCGTCGTGTTCGCCTCCGGCCCCGCCGACCGCTGCAACGGCTGCCTGTCCGTGTTCGCCACGGTCATTCAGGCGGCGAAGCGGCGGTTGTGGCTGGCCAGCCCGTACTTCGTGCCGGACTCGGTGTTGCGGCAGGCGCTGACGCAGGCGGCCTTGCGCGGCGTGGACACGCGGGTGCTGCTGCCGTCGCGGCCCGACCATCTGCTGCCGTGGTGGTCGGCGTTCTCCTACTACCCCGCGATGCGCGACGCGGGGGTGAAGATTTACCGTTATCTGCCCGGCTTCATGCACCAGAAGGTGTTGCTCGCTGACGATGACCTCGCGCTGGTTGGCTCGGTCAACGCGGACTACCGCTCGCTGATGCTCAACTTCGAGTTGACCGCCGCCGTGAACGACCGGGCCTTCGCCGCTGACGTTCATCAAATGCTGGAACGCGATTTCGCCAGCGCGCGCGCGGAGAACATGAACCTCTTTGACGAGGCCGATTGGTGGTTCCGCCTGCGCGTGAAGCTGGCGCAGCTTTCCAGCATGGAGCAGTGAACCCGCCACGGTTTTGCGCTTTGAACCCCGCCGTTTTTCTGTCACAATCCCCGCCCTATGTTTTCCATTCAGCGTTGGTTCAGTAACAGCGACAAGTTTTACGACTTGCTTGGCGCGGCCTCGGAGGAGTGCCACGACAGCGCCATCGAGCTGGTCGCCCTGCTCAAGACGCCCGCCGCCGAGCGCCGGCTCGACAAATTCACCGACCACCGCCGCAAGCAAAAACGCATCCGCGACGACATTTCCACGCTGCTCGCCACCAGCTTCAGCACGCCGATTGAGCGCGAGGACATCGAGTCGCTGACGCTGGCCTTGTACAAAATCCCAAAGACCGTCGAGCGTTTTTGCGAGCGGCTGCTGGTGTCGCCCGACCACATCCAGACGGCGGATTTTCTCAAGCAGGCGCTGTTGCTGGACGACGCCACGCAGACCATCCGCGAGATGGTGAAAAAACTGCGCCGCCACGCCAACATCGAGAACGTGCGCGACTTGAACAACCATCTGCAAACCATCGAGGGCGAGGGCGACCGGTTGATGCTGGAGTTGCTCAAGGACTTGTACAGCGGCCGCTACGACCCGCTGACGGTCATCATCCGCCGGCACCTTTACGAGACGCTGGAAAAAATCATCGACCGCTGCCGCACGACGGGGAACATCATTAATTACATCGTGTTGAAGTACTCCTGAAGGAACTCAAAATGCAAAGTTCAAAACTCAAAACTCAAAGCTCAAAGCGCAAAACCACAAGGCAAAACCCAAAAGTCGCTGGCGCTATTTGGCTGTCCGCCTTGTTAGCGCCAGCGAGTTTTGCGATTTGCCCTATGGTTTTGCGATTTGAGTTTTGCGATTTGAGTTAACCCTACCATGACCGTCGTCCTATTTGTCATCCTGGCCGCGCTGGTGTTTGAATACATCAACGGCTTCCACGACACCGCCAACTCCATCGCCACGGTGGTGTCCACCCGCGCCCTCTCGCCGCGCGCCGCCATCTGCCTCGCCGCCGCGTGCAACCTGTTCGGCGCGCTCATCGGCGTCGCCGTCGCCAAGACCATCGGCAGCGGCATCGTGGACGCGCACTCCGTCACCCTCGGCACCATCGCCGCCGCGCTGCTCGGCGCGATTTTCTGGAACCTGCTCACCTGGTACGTCGGCCTGCCGTCCAGCTCCAGCCACGCGCTCATCGGCGGCCTGTGCGGCGCGGCGCTGGCCACCGCGCGCGGGGACTGGGGCGTGCTCAAGTGGGACATTCTCAACCCCGTCACCGGCCACGCCGAGGGCCTGTGGCCGAAGGTCATCCTGCCGATGCTGCTCTCGCCGGCGGCGGGCTTCATCCTCGGCTTCATCATGATGATGGCCATCCTCGTCCTGTGTCAAAAAATGCGGCCCAGCCTGGCCAACCGCATCTTCGGCAAAGGCCAGTGGGTCAGCGCCGCGTACATGGCGCTGAGCCACGGCATGAACGACGCGCAAAAAACCATGGGCATCATCGCGCTGGCGCTGTTCACCGCCACCAGCGGCGGCGTGTTCGAGCAATTGCCGCGCTGGTTGCACTTCCTCCGCACGCCGGCCTTCGACGTCGCGCTGTGGGTGAAAATCACCTGCGCGTTGACGATGGCGGCGGGCACGGCGGCGGGCGGCTGGCGCATCATCCGCACCCTCGGTCACAAGATGGTGAAGATGCAGCCGGTGCACGGGTTCGCGGCGGAAACGGCGTCGGCGACCATCATTCAAATCGCCTCGCACTGGGGCATTCCGGTGTCGACCACGCACGTCATCTCCTCGTCCATCATGGGCATGGGCTGCGCCAAGCGGTTTCGCTCGGTGAAATGGGGCGTGGTGGAGCAAATGGTCTGGGCGTGGATTTTCACGCTGCCGGTGTGCGGGGTGTTCAGCTACTGCATGTACCGGCTGTTCGGGTGGCTGGGAATTGGGTAAATTTCCCTTCCGTGAAGGAATGGACGCGCCAGCGGACGGGGTAGTTCAGCGTTCGGGGTTAGTACTTCCCCAGTAACGCTGAACTACCCCGTCGGCTCGCGCCGCCACCCCTTCACGGAAGGGGAATTTGCTGGCGCGGGAGGCAGGGGCGGTGGGGAGTGTGCCGGCGTCAGTGCTGCCACTGCTAATGACGAGGAATCACCTTTGTGGCCTGTATTTGCCGGCGAAGGCGCGTTTGTGCGCGGCGCATGGTTTGAAAATCGGCGTCGGCACGGTCGTCGTAGCCGCAGAGGTGCAGGCAACCGTGGATGATGTAGGTCAATACTTCCGCTGGCAGTGTCAATCCCTCGATGTGCCGCTGACGGTCAGCCACGGCGGGGCAGATGATGAGTTCACCGTCGGCGAAGGTGATGACGTCGGTCGGCGTTGGGTCGTTGAGAAACTCGGCGTGGACGCGCCCGCTCTCGGCCTCGCTGACCATGACGACGGTGAGTTCCCGCAGGCGCGCCGGCCAGCGGCGGGCCAGCGCGCCGAGGGTCAGCTCAGTTTGCCGGCGCAGTTGGCGGAGCGGGAGTCTGCGGCGCTGGCGGTTGAGGATGCTGACCTTGACCGTGCTGGCCGTTTTGACCGTTGGCGGGCTTTTCCTTTTCCTTTTTGTTTTTGCTGGGGTATTCGGGGCGTGCATGGAGCATGTTCTTCAGGGTGAAAATGAAGCGGCTGGTGATGACGGAGATTTCGTTAAACGTGAGGCAGGACTCGTCAAGTTGGCCTTCTTGGATGCGCCCCTTGATGATTTCGCGGACGAAGCTCTCGACGCGCTGGGCGGTGGGATTTTTCAGCGAGCGCGAGGCGCCTTCCACGACGTCGGCGAGCGAGATGATGGCGGATTCCTTGCTTTGCGGGATGGGGCCGGGGTAGCGGAAGGAACCGGGGTCGACCGCGGGGATGTCCTCCTCGCGCAGTTTCATGATTTTGATGCCGACACGGGCGTCCTGCTGTTGTTGCTGGGCGCGCTTGAAAAAGTAATAGACCAGCGAGGTGCCGTGGTGCTCCTTGATGACGTCAATCAGCGGCTGGCGCAGGCCGTGTTTGAGCGCGCGGTCAATGCCGTCCTTGACGTGGTTGATGATAATCAGCGCGCTCATGGAGGGGGTCAGCGACGCGTGCGGGTCCTGGCCAGGCGGGATGTTCTCGGTGAAATACTGCGGCTTGTCGAGCTTGCCGATGTCGTGGAAGTACGCGCAGACGCGGCATTGCGTGGGGTTGGCGCCGATGGCCTCGGCGGCGGACTCGGCGAGGTTGGCGACGTTCAAGCTGTGGTGAAACGTGCCGGGGGCTTCATCAGCGAGTTGCTTGAGCAGCGGATGCTTGAGGTCGGCCAGCTCGACCCACGAGATGTCGGTGATGCGGTCGAACAGCCATTCAAACACCGGCAGAATGGCGAGCACGATGAAGGAGGTGATGACGCCCAGCGCGATGGCGAGGATGGCTTGCACGAACAGGAAATGGGTTTTGTCACGGATGGTGCTGGCGTCGGCGAGGTCGAGCACGCCGCCCAGCAACAGCGCGCAGGCGAGGCCGACGAAGCTGATTTTGACGCCCGCCATGAGGATGTCCGAGCGGCGGCGGACGTGCTGGCTGAGTTGCGCCGCGATGAGGCCGGTCAGCAGGCTGCTGAGGAACATGCCCGGCGTGGCGTCAATAAACAGGATGCCGGACACAGACAAGATGAAGGCCGTGATGAAGCCTGCTGACGGTGAGATTAGAATCGTGAGCAACATCGGCGCGAAGGCCGAGGGCAGCAACAGCACGGGGATTTGCTCGCCGCTGATTTTGATGTCGTTGGTGTACAGGAAAATGGATTTGTTGACGAACAGGTTGATTATCAGGCACAGGATGGTCAGGAGCAAAAGCTGGTTGCTTTTCCACACGTCCTTCGCCACCAGCGGCACCAGAAACAGGAACAGCGTGATGAGCAGCACCGACAGCGCGAAGGTCTCGTAAGCCGCCGCCGTGCTGGCCCACGCGCCGATGCGGACGAAGGCGAGGAACAGCAGGACGAGCATGGACCAGTGGGCGGGGCGGTTTTGGTCAAAGACATCGCGCCAGTCGGTTTCCTGGTCCAACCGCCGGGTTTTGCCGCTGGACAGACCACGGCGTTCAAGGGACTTGCGTTTGAGCCATTGCAGTATCATCGTCAGTCTTCCTGTTTCGCGCCGCGATGTTTCTTGTACGCCGCGACAATCTTGCCGACCAATTCGTGCCGGATGACATCTTGCCCGCCAAAATGATAAAAAGCAATGCCTTCCACCCCCCGCAACGCCGCCGCCGCCTCGACCAAGCCCGACTTGCGATGCCGGGGCAGGTCAATTTGTGTCGGGTCGCCGGTGACCACGCAGCGCGATTCGGGGCCGAGGCGGGTGAGGAACATCAGCATCTGCTCGGTCGTCGTGTTCTGCGCCTCATCGAGAATCACGAACGAATTGGCCAGCGTCCGCCCGCGCATGTACGCCAGCGGCGCGATTTCGATAACGCCCTTCTCCATGCATCGCGCGACCTCGTCAGCGCCGAGCAATTCCTGCAAGGCGTCGTACAGCGGGCGCAGGTAGGGAAAAATCTTCTCGTTCAAGTCACCCGGCAAAAAGCCCAGCGCCTCGCCCGCCTCCACCGCCGGGCGCGTGAGGACGATGCGGTGAACGTCAGCGTGTTTCAACGCCGCCACCGCCATCGCCACCGCGAGGAACGTCTTCCCCGTCCCCGCCGGCCCGATGCCGAAGCACAAGTCGTGACCGCGCAGCGCGTCCAGATAAGCCTTCTGCGCGAACGTCCGCGGCGTCAGCGCCGCCCGGTGGCCCGGCAAACTGACGCGCGACTGCCACAACTCGTCAAGGTCAGCGCCCCGTCCCCCAGCCACGGCGTCCAGCGTGAAGAGAAACTCATGCGCGCGGATTTTCACCCCGTGACCGGCGGCGTGCTGGAGGTGGGCGAACAACTCGACGGTCCGCGCCACGCCCTGCGCCGCGCCCTCCGCCTTCAACCACCCGTCGCGCGAGGTGATTTTGACGCCGAGTTTTTTCTCCACCGTCTCCAGCAACGCGGTTTGTCCGGCATAAAGACCGGACAACGCCCGCGCGTTCTCGAAATTGAGTGTTTTGGCGTGAGACATGGAATAACAAGCTACCGGCATTTTCAAAAAACACCAGATTCTAGTTTTTTGGTTCTATCCCGTGAACAGAGGAATTTAATTCCCCTTCCGTGAAGGGGTGGCGCGGAGCGCCGGGGTAGTTCAGCGTTTGGGGCGAGGTCCCTGTTAACGCTGAACTACCCCGTCCGCTCTGCGGCCACCCCTTCACGGAAGGGGAATGCGCTGGCGCAGAAGGCTGGGGCGGTGAGGGGGGCGGCGTCAACGCTGCCACTGCTAACAGCGAGGAACCAGTTTTTTGGTTCCAATCTCCGCGTCTCTGCACGAACCTTGAAAAAATTAAAATGTTTGCGCGGAGACGCGGCGTTTTTTATTGGTCTCATTTAGCCTACCAATTACTGATTTGTAATCATAAAGCAAATGACAGGACCACTGCTTTGGCCTAAGGTCAAACCCGTTTTATGCGACTCAACCATTATCTTCTCGCTCTGGCTTGGTCGGGCACGCTGACGCTGACCTGCTGCGGCAAGCCCGACCACGCCACCGACGCCGCGCCCAAGCCCGCCGCCAGCAGCGAGCAAATTGACCAACTCTACCGCCAGTCCGCCGCCCTCGTCGCCCGCTGCCTCGAAAACGACCACTTCGCCCGCCATCCCATTGACCGCGCCACCAGCAAGGAGTGGCTGGAAAACTTCATGAAGAACCTCGACGGCACCC
Organism: Verrucomicrobiales bacterium; assembly: GCA_031265365.1. Classification (GTDB taxonomy): domain Bacteria; phylum Verrucomicrobiota; class Verrucomicrobiia; order Methylacidiphilales; family JAAUTS01; genus JAIRPN01. The sequence continues at coordinate 29,939 of JAISCS010000206.1, read as the reverse complement.
ATTTGTTCTTCCTGAAAAGCGACGTGGAACAGTTCACCGGCAGCGACACGCCCACCGTCGCCGACAAAATCCGGCGCGGCGATTTCACTCCCGCGTTCGAGATTTTCAAAGTCTTCCAGCAGCGCGTTGACGACCGCATGAAATGGGTGCAGCAACGCCTGACCAAGCCGTTCGATTTCACCGCCGATGATTATTACACCGCCGACCGCTCGAAAGCCGACTGGCCCGCCGACGCCGCTGCCGCTGACCAGCTCTGGGAGGAACGCCTGAAATACGAGGTGCTGTTCGACCGCCTCGGCGAGAAAAGCGAGAAGAAAAAAAACACGGAGCCGGTCAAGACCATCAAAAAACGCTACGCGTTGCTCAAGAAAAACCTCGACCAACTCGACCACGAGGACGTCATCGAGACTTACCTGACCTCACTGTCAGCGTTGTACGACCCGCACACCAGTTTCATGAGCCGCAAGAGCGAGGAAGATTTCCGCATCGCCATGCAGCTGAAACTCGTCGGCATCGGCGCGGTGCTGATGACCAAGGATGGCTATTGCGTCATCAACGAAATCATCGCCGGCGGCCCCGCTGACCTTGACAAGCGGCTCAAGCCCGGCGACAAAATCATCGCCGTCGCCCAAGGCAACGCCGATTACACGGACATCATCGAAATGCCGCTCCGCAACGCCGTGCGCCTCATCCGCGGCGACAAGGGCACCACGGTGCGGCTGAAAATCATCCCCGCCGGTTCCGAGAGCGCGCGCGAGGAAATCAAAATCGTTCGCAACGAGGTCAAGGTCAACCAGCAGCGCGCCAAGGCGGTGTTGTTCCCGTTGACCGGCGGCGATGGCAAAACGTTCCAAATCGGCGTCATCAAGCTCGGCGGTTTTTACAACATCACCGGCGACGGGGAAAATGGCGTCGACACTGGTTGCTCCGACGACGTCCGGCAACTTCTCGAAAAACTGAAGGAGAAAAACATTGACGGCTTGGTGCTCGACCTGCGCTCCAACGGCGGCGGTCTGCTCAACGAGGCCGTCAAACTCGCCGGCCTGTTCATCAACCAAGGCCCCGTCGTCCAGGTCAAGGACGCGGGCGGCCGCAAGCAAGTCCTCGCCGACGACACCCCCGCCCTCGTCTACGGCGGCCCGCTCGTCGTCCTCACCAACAAATACAGCGCCTCCGCCTCGGAAATCGCCGCCGGCGCGCTGCAAAATTACCAACGCGCCATCATCGTCGGCGACCACAGCACCCACGGCAAGGGCACCGTGCAAACCGTCGCCGAGTTAAACCGCTTCATCCCCAGCTTGTTCGGCCTCGCGCCCGACTCCGGCTCGCTGAAAATCACCATCCAGAAATTCTATCTCCCCAACGGCCACTCCACGCAAATGCGCGGCGTCATCCCTGATATTCAACTGCCCTCCACGCTGGATTATCTCGACCTCGGCGAGGCCAGTCTGCCGCACGCCCTGCCATGGGACGAAATTGAAACCACCAAGTTCGCCAAGTGGTCCAAACCCTATGGCCCGTCCCTGCCAGCGCTGGCCAAGGACTCCGCCGCGCGCGTCGCCGCCGACCCTGACTATAAGCTGCTGGAGGACGACATCGCGTTCGTGAAAAAACATCAGGAGGACAAACGCTCCTCGCTGAACGAGGTCAAGCGCGTCGCCGAGGCCGCTGACGAGAAAAAACGCAACGACGAGCGCACGCAAACCATCAAGGCCATCGCCGCCAAGCTGCCGCTCATCGTCACCCTCAGCTTCGACGACAAAAACAACATCGTCGAGAAAATCGGCAACGAGGCTGACGATAAAAAAGACCTCGTCGCTGACAGTGACGGCGACACCGACGCCGAGGATGACAGCGCCGGCAACAACAAAAAACTCACCGTCATGGACAACTTCGCCGCCGACCTCACCCTGCGCGAGACCGCGCGAATTTTGGCCGACTGGATAAACCTGAGCGTCAGCGACCAAGTCGCCGCGAAAAAATAAGCCACCGTCAGCGTCATGTCCCCCTTGATTTTAGCCTCCGCCTCACCGCGCCGTCGTGATTTGCTGGCGGCGGCCGGCATTCCCTTCACCGTCGTCGTTCCCGACCTTGACGAATGGGACCACCGCACCCACCCCGCGCTGACGCCCGCCGAAATTGTCCTCGCCAACGCCCAACGCAAAGTTCGCCGCGTCGCTGACCGTCACCCGCGCGCCATCATCCTCGCCGCCGACACAACGGTCTGGTGCGCGGGCCGTTTCATGGGCAAACCCGCCGACCGTCAAGAGGCCATCGCCATGCTCAAATTCCTCAGCGCCAAAACCCACGAAGTCCTCACCGGCATCGCCTGGCGAGACGGCACCGCCGCTGACGGTGGACTCAAAACCCACGTCGAGCGCACCCGCGTCACCTTCCGCCCGCTGACCGACGCGCTCATCAACGATTATCTAACCAAAGTCAACGTCATGGACAAAGCCGGCGCCTACGGCTACCAAGAGCACGGCGAGCTAATCGTCGCCCACATCGAAGGCTCCCCCACCAACATCATCGGTCTGCCGATGGAAATCATCACCCGCTGGTGGAGAGAAGCCCACCCCGACCGCTGAACTTTGCGCCTTTGCGTTCTTCGCGCCTTCGTGTTAAAAAATCAAACTGACGCACTACCCAGCACGGTACTGGCGCTAGAGCACTTTGAACTCATTTAAATCCATTGTCCACGGCGGGGTCTCCGTTTTTTTATCCGGCCAGCGCATTTTTTTGTGGTAAAAATCAGGCGGTATCCTATTGTGACTCCCGCCCGTTTGACGGGAGATTATTGCAATATCAAACACATAACAAAAAAACAGAAAGTAATAGATAATATGTCAGCATACGTAACCGATGTCCTGAACGCCATCGCGCGAAAAAACCCGCACGAGACGGAGTTCTTGCAAGCCACGCGCGAGGTCTTTGAAACTCTCAAACCCGCCGTCAATCGCCATGCCAAATACCGGGAGCACGCCATCCTGGAACGCATCTCCGAGCCGGAGCGCGTTATTCAATTCCGCGTGCCGTGGGTGGATGACCATGGCAAAACCCACGTCAACCGCGGTTTCCGCGTGGAGTTCAACAGCGCGATTGGACCGTACAAGGGCGGCCTGCGTTTCCACCCAAGTGTGAACCTCGGCATCCTGAAGTTTCTCGGCTTCGAGCAAGTCTTCAAGAATTCGCTGACAACGCTGCCGATGGGCGGCGGCAAGGGCGGTTGCGACTTCGACCCGAAGGGCAAGAGCGACCTTGAGGTGATGCGCTTCTGCCAGAGCTTTATGACGGAACTTTCCCGTCACATCGGCGCTGACACTGACGTGCCCGCCGGCGACATCGGCGTGGGCGGTCGTGAAATCGGCTATATGTTCGGCCAATACAAGCGGCTCCGCAACGAGTTCACCGGCGTCCTCACGGGCAAAGGCTTGAACTGGGGCGGCTCGCTCATCCGGCCCGAGGCCACCGGTTACGGTTGCGTGTATTTCGCCCGCGAGATGCTGGCGACGCGCAAGGAAGATTTCACCGGTCGCACTGCGCTGGTGAGCGGCAGCGGCAACGTGGCGCAATACACCATCGAGAAATTGCTCGATTACGGCGCGAAGCCCGTCACGTTCTCCGACTCCGACGGCACCATCCATGACCCGGACGGCATCAACCGCGAGAAGCTGGCGTTTTTGATTGAGTTGAAGAACGTCAGGCGCGGGCGCGTGAAGAAGTACGCGGAGAAGTACAAGGGCGCGACGTATTTGGAAGGCAAGCGTCCGTGGCACGTCCCTGGCGAGCTGGCATTTCCCAGCGCGACGCAGAACGAGGTGGACGCGAACGACGCGAAGGCGCTGGTGAAGAACGGCTGCCAACTGGTTGCCGAGGGCGCGAACATGCCCTCGACGCCGGAAGCCATCGAGATTTACCAGGCCGCCAAGCTCCTCTACGGACCGGGCAAAGCCGCCAACGCCGGCGGGGTCGCCACCAGCGGCTTGGAGATGTCGCAAAACTCCATGCGCTTGAACTGGCCGCGCGAGGAAGTGGACGCGCGGCTGAACCAAATCATGACCTCGATTCACGAGAACTGCCGCCGGACGGCGGAGGAATACGGCGAGCCTGACAATTACGTGTTGGGCGCGAACATCGCCGGCTTCGTCAAGGTGGCCGACAGCATGATTGACCAAGGCGTGGTGTAATCCGCGTGTTATTCGCAAAACAAAACGGCCCCGGCACAACACCGGGGCTGTTTTGTTACGGCGGTGAAAAATCAAATAAAAAATGCTTGCATTTTCCAGTGAGGGAATGGAATATTGCAAAAATGAAAAAGTCGCACAAACGAAACACGCTCCTTCAACAATCGGATATTTCCACACATTATACAATGTATAAATATTTAATGAGGGGGGGGGGGTAGACACTATTTAGTTGCTAGTCAAGGCTGGGCTTCCCGTGGCGCGGCGCTCATTATCGCGCTGTTCGCGCTGCTGTTGATAACCGTCAGCGTGCTCGCCTTCTTCGGCCAGGCGCGGTTGAATCGAAAAATTTCCTTTTCCAGCGCGGCGCAGGCGCGGGCGCAGGTGCTCGCCGCCAGCGCGCTGGATTTCGTCAAGGCGGATTTGTTAGAGGAAATCAAGGCCGGCTCCACGGTCAACGGTTCGGCGGGGGCGTTCGAACCGGCGGTGCCCGAAAATATGCTGCCGTTCCGCATGGTGCGCGACGCGGACCTTAGCGGTAGCGGCACGGTGCCGTTTAATCTTATCAAATGGAGCGCGAATGACCGCCCGCTGTGGGAGGGTGACGAATTCACCGCCAGCGGCGGCGCGCCGGCGGTCAACGTCAGCGCCGCGACACCGGCGGCGAATGGCCGCTATATTGACCATGCGCGTTGGGAGCGGGCGTTCATCGGCAACAGCGACACGCTGGCGACGAGCATTGACCCGCACTGGGTGTTGTTCACACGGCGCGGGCCGCTGGCGGCGGAACGGGCGGAGGCGTTGCTCAGCTCCGGCACGCTCGCTGACAGTGTCGCGGGCAACGCGGATTTTGTCATCGGTCGTTACGCCTACATCGTGTATGACACGGGCGGCTTGCCGGACATCAACGCCATCGGGCACGCGAGCGATGTCGCTGACGACGAGGTCGCGCGCAAGGGTAATGTCGGTTACGCCGACCTGACCCGGCTCGGCTTGGGCGCCGCTGATGTTGACGAGCTGGTCAAGGAGTATCGCAACCGTCAGAGCGCGGCCAGTGGCACGACCTACGTCGAATACCTCAGCGGCACCGGCGCGGCGTCGGCCAGCGGGTTCCGGCGCGTCGCTGACGGTGACAGTGTGTTTGTCAGCCGGCAGGATTTTCTCGACGCCGCGCAACGGCTTGGCTTCGAGGACTTTTACCCGTATTTCACAACATTTTCGCGCGAGAAAAACGCGCCCTCTTGGGGACCGGCCCATGACGCCGAGTTTTGGAGCGGTATCAATAATCCGGGAATGCTCACGCCAATTGACCCGGACACAGGCACCCGCCCCACTTACGATTATTATGCCAAGCGCGATGACCCCGCCTCGAACAATCGCTTTATTCCCAACGTCACTGTCAGCGTCAGCGGCACGAGATTGAGCGGCGAAAGGATGGAAGTTGGCGAGTCGCTGGTCAAGTATCGCTTCGACCTTGCAAAAATTGACTGGCTGAGGTTCAACGGCGTGCGGCCAAGTTATTTTCCCGCTGACGCTGACTTTGAGAAAAATATATATGATAATTTCGGATTGCGCCGCATACCCGATGGCACGGTTAATCCCAGTAACGGTGTGTGCATCGGCGGCGCATGGGAATACGACCATGGCGGGCGCACTAGCGACGAGCGTGTGCGGATTTGCACCCTGGCGGAAGTGGCTGCCGCCGGGCGTGAGCCGGATTTTTTCGAGTTGCTCCAAGCCGTCATTTTGCGGGGCAGCCTTGGTCTCACCACCGGATATCCGGAGTCCAACTTGGCCTTAAATCGCGGCGAGTTCCGGCGCATGCAAGACATGCAGGTTTTTACCGACAATCGCGGCAACCGCGGCTCCATCATCAGCGCCCCAATCGGACGTTTTGAGGCCATAAGCGATGATATATATGCGCTGATTTACGCGCAGGAAAAACATCAAATTTTACAGATTGGCGCGAACATCATTGACCAGTGGGACGAGGACAATTTTCCGACGGAAATCCGCATGGGCGGCAAGTCATTTTACGGCGTGGAAAATTTGCCTTATATTTTGTCAATCGGCCAGAGCGTCGTCAGCTTCGCGGAGGGTGCAGTTGACAATACGATATGGCCCAACGACTGGCATGCTTATTTGCATAGCTGGCTGAATTTCGGCCTGTGGAATCCGCACCAAAACGCCGCTGATTTGTTGAACTCCGGTATCGCGTTGCGCCCGCCGAGTGTGAGGATTCTCGCCACCAATGGCAGTATTTGCCCGCAGATTCATGATTTTTCAAAATATCAGGATGTGGCGTCCGAGGAGGGGCACTATTATCAAAGGCGGACTTTTCTCGGCCTCAACCGCGCGCTTGTGCCGTCCACCGCCCCGTCGCCGACCTCGAACACTACTCCGTCCGGTCCGGCGTGGGTGGCGTTCAAGCTGGCTGACTATAATAATTGTGCCGAGCCGACGGACTTGATTAATTCAGGCATAGACAAAGCCTACACCTCGGACTCCAAAAATCCGGGCAGCGCAAACCTGAATGACCGCTTTGGCATCGTGCGCTCGCAATATGGCTGGAAGCGCGCCGCCATTTATACCGGCTGGTCGTATGCGCCGGAAAATCCATTCAAGATTCCACAGACCGAGCCGCTTTTTCCGATGTATAATGACCCGCCGACAATCACCGTCACCGGCGGTGGTGGCCAGCCGGAAGAAGTTGACAGTGACGGAAAAAGGTTTTATTGGTGGCGGGAAACTAATAGGGACGCCCGGCAATGGACGCATATCCCACCCAGCAACTATCGGTATCCGCCACTTGGCGGGGGTGCCGTGGTTTACAGCCGTTTTTGGCCGTTGCTGAGGGAAACCGCGACAGGTGAATTTGAGGCCAGCGGCGGGCCGATACGCATTCATCTGCAATACGAGGACCCGGCCAGTCCCGGCACTTGGCACACCTACCAAACGTTGAATTCCATAACCAATGACATTGAGGGACGCGGCAACCCGTTCATGGAGGAAAATGACCCCACTTGGAATAACACCAATTATGACGCTATTGTGCCGGAATACTATGAGTATATTGTCAATAATGCATGGCAGCAAATTGGTCCGGGGCAAAATATGCCGGCAAGACGGCTTATTACCAATAATGCCAGTAATTTGGTGCCCAACATCTTCCGGCGCGCGAATAACAAGGAGGCCGTGGCCTTATATTTCAGCGACCCGCGCTCGCAGCGGACCAATCTGCAACTGTCGGACTCGCCAAGCGGCATTCCCAACGGTTTCCAAAACAACCAGTCCGTGCTGGCGTTCAATTTTAATCCATCGGAGCAGGTCAATCTTGACAGACAATTCACTTGGGGACCGCATTTTTACAGAGACGGCGAAAGGCCGACGGAGTCGCCGAACGGTCCGATTGATTCCAACGGCAATGCCACATTCATGCGCGTTACCAAAAGCATGGCAAACTGGGCAAGCAATGAACAGGCGAACGGCACCTACTACACCGACCGTGATTTTGTACTCCGCCACGCTGATGCTGTCGGTGGCCAAGGTTATGCGCCGCAAGCATCGTCAGCGGCGAGCCGCCGGCCCATCATGCTCAACCGCCGCTTTCGCAGCATGGCCGAGCTGGGTTATGTGTTTCGCGACGACCCGTGGAAAACGTTGAATTTGTTTTCCGCCAACAGCGCCGACACCGGCTTGCTCGATGTTTTTTACATCGGCAGCGGTGTGCCGCGCGCTGACGGTGGCACGCCCGCGGTTGCCGCGGTCGCGGGCAAAATTAATCTCAACAGTGCCGCACGTGATTACAACAACGGCGGCGCGCTGGTGCTGGAATCCATCATCAGTGGCGCTGCCAATGACTACGCAAAATTTTCATCCGGCACCGCCACCGTCAGCGACAACGACACGCTTACCGCCAGTGACATGTCAAAAATCGCCCGAATTATCAACGAGCGCGCCGGGGCACTGCCGCTGTCCAGCCTTGGCGACCTGCCAGTCGTGATGTCGGGCAATAATGGCGTAATTGACAGGGCCAATTTCTCCGTTGACAGCAAGGGGCGGCATGAGGCGGTGTTGCGCGCGCTCACCGGCAGTGTGCAAGTGCGGACTTGGAATTTGTTGATTGACCTTGTCGCGCAAGTCGGGCGTTACGGCTCCGGCGTGAACGACTTGCGAAATTTCATCGTCGAGGGTGAAAAACATTACTGGCTACACATCGCCATTGACCGGTTCACCGGGGAGATTGTGGACCAGCAACTCGAACCGGTGGTGGAGTAAAATTATGAATAACAAAACCAGTATTTTCCTCAGTGTCAGCGTTGTGTTTCTAGCCTTGGCGTTGACGGTGACGGCAGCGGAAACCAAGTCCAAATTAACACCGCCAACGCCACTTTACCGTAACTCGTCGGCCACTGACGTCACCATCAGTGCCGTCTTCACTTACAAACAGAAACCGCTTGACCCCAAACTAACCCCGGCACAACAAAAGGTGCGGGATTTTTTCAACGCCTCGCCGCAGGTGCTAAAATTGGAAATTGCCATGAGTGGCACTGTCGGTTTGGAGACGCGCGAATACACCAATAATCTGCGGTATGAATTTTGGCGCTACGGTGACCTCCGCTTTCACCGCGTGTCCCAGGACATGAAAACTTGGGATTTTTCGCAATCGCCGCCTGAGGACGTGCTGCCAAACTTGAAATGGATTACGGCGAGTACTTACCGAGGCGTCAAGCCGTGGCAGGGTCGCAAGTGTCACGTTTATCAAAACAACGAATGGACCGCGTGGGTGGATGTTGAGAAGCTCTTTCCATTATGCCTTGATTCCGCCGTGATGCAGGTTGTGTATTCCTACGCGCCACCGCCCGACCCGCCGTTGCGGTTGCCTGATAAAATGCAGGACGGCCTGAAAAAAATCCGCCGCGTGATGATGGGTGCGGAAGAATAATATCATGACGTTGGCGGTCACCATCAGCGTCAACCGCGCGGCGGTGTTATCTGGTGTTGCCCGAACACATGCCAGGCGTAACAGTGGTTTGCATTCCCATTAATGATTATCAAAGATGGTTCTATCCCATTATCAGAGGAATTGTGAAGGGGTGACGCGTAGCGATGGGGTAGTTCGGCGTTCGGTGCCAAGTGCCCGGTAACGCTGAACTACCCCGTCCGCTACGCGGCCACCCCTTCTCGGAAGGGGAATTTGCTGACGCAGGGCATGGTTGGCGGGGTTTGACGGCGTCAGCGCTTCCACGGCTAACGATGGGGAACCCCAAAGATTCTATCCCGTGGGCAGTGGAAGCAGGCCAATGCCCCGTAGGGGCTAAACCATGAATAACCGTGGGTAGAGCGAGGTCTGCCGAGCGGAACCCACGGGTAGATATAGAGAGTAACAGCGTCCCTGCAAGGGGCGAACCAAGCATCGATATTCGCCCCCTGCGGGGACGCTGTTGCTCACTAGGTCAGTCCGTGGGTTCCATGCCAGCAGACTGGCCTTCCACCCACGGTTATTCAAGGTTTAGCCCCTGCGGGGCATTGGAAAAAACGTCACACGTGAAAGGGTACCTTGGGCACGATAGGACTCGAACCTACATGGATTGCTCCACTGGAACCTAAATCCAGCGCGTCTGCCATTTCGCCACGTGCCCGAAATTGTGCGTATGATGTTGCCAGTTTCACCATCAAGGTCAAGAACTCGCGTAAAGACGCCAGGACGCAAAGTTAATTAGAATAAAAATATGCGTTTTGGCGCGAGATTTATTTCACGGCTTTTCGTGGCCACAAATTGCTCTTGAGCAGATAGACAAATTCCCACCAAATCCCGACGCGGTAGATGAACAGCGCGAGCGCTATGCCGCCGTAGGTCAGCACGGGGAACCAGCCCGCCAGTTCCGGCGTGATGCGGCTGCGGTTGCCCAGTTTGTTGCAAATCTCCGTGACGATGAACAGCGAGACGAGGATGAGCATACAGTTGACCATCGCGCTGGCGCGGTTCTTGCGGTCGTGCACGATGCCGGCAGCGAAGGCGAATAGGCACAGCAGCGGCGCCAGCAGCGGGTCGGCCAGACGGCGGAAGTACTCGGTTTTGTATGGCGCCATGCGCGGCGGCGACGGTTGATAGGGCGCGGTGATGAAGCGGTGCAGGTCGCGCCACGGGTAGCCGTCGGGTCGCAACAGCGTGGCGGCGAGGTCACACGGTGATTCGGTGAGGAAGGTGGCGTCGAGCTGGCCGAGGTTGTGCGGCGGCTCGGCCGCGCCGCTGCTGAAGGTCATCTGCCGGATGCCGACGAGGTCCCAATAGCCGTTGCGGTAGTTGCCGCGCGCGACGAAGAATTTTTCACGGTCGCCACCACGGTCGTCGGGCAGGTTGATTTCCGCCTGCGTGATGGCACCGCTGGCGGTGTCAAGGTGCTGGATATACCACATCACGCCGGTCCTGGGGTTTTTGTACACGACACCGGTGAACACCCGCGTCGGCTTGTTTTTTTTCGACCATTCCTGCGTCAGCGCCGCGCGGCGGGTGGCGGCGGTGGGCGCGAGGTCGAGGTACAGATAATATTCCACGCCCGCGAGGCACAGCGCGATGAGGAAGAACGGCACCACCAACCGCGAGAGGCTGACGCCGGCGGACATGAGGGCGACGAGTTCCTTGTGCGCGGATAGATTGCCCAGCAAGTACACGCACGCGAGGAAGAACGCGAACGGGATGAGCAGCGGCGCGACTTGCCCGAACATCACGGCGTAAATGTGCGCCACCGCGAGCAGGGGGGTGTGCGCTTTGAGGAAATCGTCCATCGAACCGAACAAGTCAATGATAACGAAAATACAAAACAAACTCGCCAGGCAGAACAAGAACGGCAGCAGCAGATGTGTGAGCAGATAGCGGTCAATAATCTTCATGACAAATTTCCGGGGCGCGTTAGTGTTTTCTCATGTCATTAGTCCAACAACAGTATGCCGAGCTTAAACAAGTCGTGGTGAGTTTCGAGCGTTTTCTGCCGCAAGTCGAAAAATTGTTCCCGTTGTTCGAGCAATGTTTCAAGAACGGCCACAAGGTGCTGACCTGTGGCAACGGCGGCAGCGCGGCGGACGCGCTGCACATGGCGGAGGAATTGGTCGGACGCTATCGCGGCAACCGGCGCTCGCTGCCGGCCATCTCACTGTCAGCGGATGTCACGGCGCTGACGTGCATCGGCAATGACTGGGGTTACGACGCCGTCTTCTCGCGCCAAATCGAGGGCCTCGGCCACGCGGGGGACATTCTGGTCATCTTCAGCGGCAGCGGCAACTCGGCGAATCTCATCAAGGCGCTCGGCGCGGCGAAGAAGCTGGGCATTATCACCGTCAGTCTGCTGGGCAAGGGCGGCGGCAAGGCGCGGGAGTTGTCCGACCACGCCATCGTCATCCCCACTGACAACACGGCGCGCGCGCAGGAGTTGCACACGTGGATTATGCACGTCATCCTTGAGCATATCGAGACGGTGTATCCGGTGGTGGATAATATTTGAGGTTCGCGCGGAGACGCGGAGATATGAATTTTTGGTTCTATCCCGTGAACAGTGGAATGGCAGCGGCGGGTGGTAAGCGGAGCATAATTCCCCTTCCGTGAAGGGGTGGCGTGGAGCGACGGGGTAGTTCAGCGTTTGGGGCGAGGTTCCTGTTAACGCTGAACTACCCCGTCCGCTCCGCGGCCACCCCTTCACGGAAGGGGAATTAGCTCACGCAAGGGCATGGGCGGTGGAGGGAGGCCGACGTCAGTGCTGCCACTGCTAACAGCGAGGAACCGAGTTTTTTAACCTGATAAATTCTCCGCGTCTCAGCGTCTCCGCACGAACATTGAAAATATTCTTGCCAAACGCGGCGCGCTTGTGGTTTTCTATTTCATGGCAACCAAATCTTCCTCCGTTCTCAAGTTTAACGAAAACAACCACTACCTCGGCGTCGAGTCCTTTTTCGCCAAGTTCTCCGGCGAGGCGTTGACGTATGACGATGTCTCCCTCGCCACGAATTACTCCGCCGTCCTCCCGCGTCAGACCAAGTTGGAGACCACGCTTTCCGACTCGCTGACGCTGCAACTGCCCGTCATTTCCTCCGACATGGACACGGTCACCGAGTCCGAGATGGCCATCGGCATGGCGCTCAACGGCGGCCTCGGCCTTATCCATTACAACATGACCGAGCGGCAGCAGGTCAAGCAAGTCGCCCGCGTCAAGAACCACGTCCACGGCCTGATTCAAGAACCCATCACCGTCAAGCCGGCGCAGCGCATCGGCGATGTGCTGGCGCTTATCGCCGAGCGCGGGTACAAGTTCAGCACGTTCCCCGTGGTCGCTGACGATGGCACGCTGGCGGGGTTGTTGTTCGGCCACGTTGTGCGTGAGCGGTACGCGGGCAAGAGCGTCAGCGAGGCGATGGCGCCGCGCGCGGAGGTGTTCACCATCAGCGACACCAAGCTCGGCGGCAATCCCATCGCGGCGGCGGATAAGTTTTTCAACGAGCACATGGGCATTCACAAATTGCTCGTCGTGGACCAGGCGGACAAAATTCGCGGGATGTTCACCCTCAGCGACATTGAGCGCATCACCGGGGAGGCCGGTTCGCACCACCGGGCCGCGCGGGATAGCAAATTCCGCCTCGTCTGCGGCGCCGCCGTCAGCGCGCCGCGCGCGGCGGACGGGCGGCTGGACGCTGACCGTTTCCTCGCGCACGTCGCCAACCTCGCGCGCGAGGGCGTGGACGCCGTGGCTGTCTCCACCGCGCACGGGCACACCGCCGGCGTTGGCGAGGCGGTCAAATTGACGCGGGAAAATTTCCCCGCGCTGACCATCATCGCCGGCAATGTTACCAGCGCCGAGGGCGTGGCGTTTCTCGCCAAGGCGGGCGCTGACGCGGTGAAAGTGGGGCAGGGGCCGGGTTCCATTTGCACCACGCGCGTCGTCGCCGGCGTCGGTATTCCGCAACTCACCGCGTTGTATGTGGGCAGCCGCTTGGCGAAGAAACACCGCGTCCGCCTTATCGCTGACGGCGGCGTCACCAAGTCCGGCGATATTGTGAAGGCGCTGACCATTGCCGACGCGGTCATCTGCGGCGGTATGCTGGCGGGATGCAAGGAAGCGCCTGGCAAAATCATCGAAATCAACGGCAAGTTTTACAAACAATATCGCGGCATGGGCAGTATGGAGGCGATGAAGGCGGGCAGCGCGGCGCGTTATGGTCACGAGGGCAAGGACCTCAACCGCAAAGTCACCGCCGAGGGGGTCGAGGCGTTGAAGGAAGTTTCCGGCTCGCTGGCCGAGGTGCTGGCGCAACTCACCGGCGGCATTCAGAGCGGCATGGGTTATCTCGGCGCCGCCGACCTTGGCGAGCTCAGGCGCAAGGCGCGTTTTGTGCGGGTGACGACCGCCGGTCAGCGCGAGGCCGCCCCGCATGACATTATCGAAATCAAGGCGGCGGCGAGTTGAGCAATCCGGCTATTTGGCCGCGTCGATTTTTGGGAGATATAGCAGGGGGCGGAGGTAGCGGCCGGTGTGGCTGCGTTGGTTGCCGGCGATTTGTTCGGGGGGGCCGGCGGCGATGACGCGGCCCCCTTTGGCGCCGCTTTCGGGGCCGAGGTCGATGAGGTGGTCGCATTCGGCGAGCAGGTCCAGGTGGTGTTCGATGACGATGACGGTGTGGCCGGCGTCAACGAGTTGGTGCAGGACTTCAAGCAATCTTTGGACGTCGGCGAGGTGGAGGCCGACGGTGGGTTCTTCCAGCAGATAGAGGGTTCGCCCGGCGCCGGCGGCGCGGGTGGCGGGGCGCTGGCGGTGTTCTTGGAGGCGGAGGCTGGCGAGTTCGGTGACGAGTTTAAGGCGCTGGGCTTCGCCGCCGCTGAGGGTGGGGCTGGTTTGGCCGAGGGTGAGGTAGCCGAGGCCGGTTTCTTGCAGGAGTTTCAGCGGGACTTGGACGGTGGGCTGGCCGGCAAAAAATTCGACGGCTTCGTCGACGCTGAGGGTGAGGATTTGGTAGATGTTTTTGTCGTGGTAGGTGATTTCGAGGATGGGGGCGGTCCAGCGCTGGCCGTTGCATTGGTCGCAGGGGATGTAGGCGGTGGGGAGGAAGTTCATGTCAATTTTTAGAAAGCCCTGGCCCTGGCAGGCGGGGCAGCGGCCGGGGCCGGCGTTGTAGGAGAAGTGGGCGGGGGTGTAGCCGCGGGTTTTGGCGAGGGGGAGCTGGGCCATGAGTTGCCGGAGGCGGTCCATGAGTCCAAGGTAGGTGCTGACGGTGCTGCGGCTGGTTTTGCCGATGGGGGTTTGGGTGACTTGAACTAAATTGGAAAGCTGAAAGTTGGAAGCTGAAATTTTTGCTTTCTGTTTTCTGGTTTCAATTTTTTTCCGCACGGCGGGGATGATGATTTTGTGCATTAGGGTGCTTTTGCCGCTGCCGCTGACGCCGCTGATGCCGATGAGTTTACCCAGGGGGAGTTTGATGGTGAGGTTTTTTATGTTGTTGGCGGTGGCGTTGGGGATGGTGAGCCATTGGGTGTGCCGGTCGGTTTTGCGGCGGGTGCCGCGCATGGGGTGTGGTAACGGGGCGCCGAGGAGTTTGCCGGTGAGGGACCGGCGGTTGCGGGTGATGGCGCGCCAGGTGCCTTGGGCGATGAGTTGGCCGCCGTTGACGCCGGCGCCGGGGCCGAGGTCGATAATGTGGTCGGCGGCGCGCATGGTGGCTTCGTCGTGCTCGACGATGACGAGGGTGTTGCCGCGTTGTTGGAGGTGGCGGAGGGTTTTGATGAGTTCGGCGTTGTCGCGGGGGTGGAGGCCGATGGTGGGTTCGTCGAGGATGTAGAGGACGCCCTGGAGGTTGGAGCCGAGTTGGGCGGCGAGGCGGATGCGCTGGGCTTCGCCGCCGCTGAGGGTGGGGGCGGGGCGGTCGAGGTTGAGGTAGTCGAGGCCGACGTGGCGGAGGAATTGGAGGCGTTGGCGGAGTTCGGGCAGGATGTCGCGGGCGATGGCGGCGGCACGGCCTTTGAGTTTGAGGGTGGTGAGGAAGCGGTCGAGGGCGCTGACGGTCATGGCGTTGAGGTCGGTGACGGGGCGGCCGGCGAAGCGGACGGCACGGGCGGTTTCGTTGAGGCGGGTGCCGTGGCAGGCCGGGCAGGGGGTGGCGGCGAGGTCGTCGAGGTGTTCGCGGGCTAGTTCTTGTTGTTGTTCTTGTTCGAGGGGGGTGAGGGTGGCGTCGGCGGAGAGGTTGGCGAGGGTGCCGTAGCCTTGGCAGCGAGGGCACCAGCCGTGGGGGGAGTTGGAGGAGAAGAGTCGGGGGTCTAACGGGGGGAAGGATTTACCGGTGGCGGGGCTATAGAGGTGGGTGCTGTGAGTGGTTTCTGTGGGGTGGATAGTTCCTATGGGTCTGATGATAAGGGTGCCTTTGCCGTGGTCTAAGGCTTGGGTGATGAGGGCGGGGAGGTTGGGGGTGCGGGGGGTGAGGGTGGCGATGATTAGGTCGATGGTGTGTTCGCGGTAGCGGTTGAGGGGTTTGAAGTCGGCGGTGGGGGTGATGGTGCCGTTGACGCGGAGGTAGGGGTAGCCTTTTTTGGCGGCCCAGGCGGCGAGTTCGGTGTAGTTGCCTTTGCGGGCGCGGATTAGGGGGGCGAGGAGGAGGTGTTCGCGGGCGGTGGTTAGTTGTTTTTTGATTTGGGTGGTGATTTGCGCGGGGGTTTGTTGGATGCAGGGGGTGCCGGTGGCGGGGTCGTGCTGGGCGCCGAGTTTGGCGTAGAGGAGGCGGAGGAAGTGGTAGATTTCGGTGACGGTGGCGACGGTGCTTTTGTGTCCGCCACGGGTGGCGCGTTGTTCGATGGCGACGGTGGGGGGGATGCCGGTGATGGCGTCCACGCGGGGTTTTTCGAGTTGTTCGATGAATTGACGGGCGTAACTGTTGAGGCAGTCGAGGTAGCGGCGCTGGCCCTCGGCGAAGAGGAGGTCGAAGGCGAGGGTGCTTTTGCCGCTGCCGCTGAGGCCGGTGATGACGGTCATTTGTTGGCGGGGGATGCTGACGGTGAGGTTTTTTAGGTTGTGGTGGGTGGCACCGGTGATTTGGATGGCGGGGGGGGAGGGGACGGGGGAGGTTCCTCGGAAGTCCGCGTAGGTTTCTCGGAAGTCTGCATAGGCTCCTCGGAGGTCCGCGTAGGTTCCTCGGAAGTCTGCATAGGCTTCTCGGAAGTCCGCGTAGGTTCCTCGGAAGTCCGCATAGGCTTCTCGGAAGTCCGCATAGGCTCCTCGGAAGTCTGCATCGGTTCCTCGGAAGTCCGCATAGGCTCCTCGGAAGTCCGCATCGGTTCCCCGAAGGGCTTGTGCTAGGTAGGGGGCAGTGCGGCTGGCGGGGTGGACGGCGATTTGTTCGGGGGTGCCTTCGGCGATGATTTGGCCGCCTTGGTCGCCGGCTTCGGGGCCAAGGTCGATGACCCAGTCGGCGCATTTGACGAGTTCCATGTTGTGTTCGATGACTAGCAGGGTGTGGCCGCGGTCAACGAGGGTTTGCAGGACGCCGAGCAGGACGCGGAGGTCTTCGTAGTGAAGGCCGGTGGTGGGTTCGTCGAGGATGATTAGTTTTCCTTTTGGTTCGCGCGGAGAGGCGGAGCCGCGGAGTTTTTTGAGGGGGGCGGCGGTTAGTTCGGCGACGAGTTTTAAGCGCTGGGCTTCGCCGCCACTGAGGTGGCTGGTGGGTTGGCCGAGGGTGAGGTAGCCGAGGCCGACTTGTTCCAACAGGTGCAGCGCGGCGGCGGTTTTTAAGCACGCGCGTTGTTCACCTGGTGTTTGCGCCTTCGCGTGGCTGGAGTTAAAAAAGGCGATGGCTTCGCTGACGGTGAGGGAGAGGAGGTCGGCGATGTTTTTGCCACGGTAGTCGGCGGTGAGGACGTGGTCTTGGAAACGTTTGCCGTCGCAGACGGGGCAGGTGATGAAAACATCGGAGAGGAATTGCATTTCGATTTTTTCGTGGCCGGCGCCGGCGCAGCGGGGGCAGCGGCCGGCACCGGTGTTGAAGGAGAAGTCGGCGGGGGTGAGACCGAGGCGGCGGGCGCTGTCGGTGCCGGCGAGGAGTTGGCGGATGTGGTCGTAGGCGCCGAGGTAGAGGGCGGGGGTGCTGCGGGCGCTGCGGGTGAGGGGGCTTTGGTCGACGACTAAAACCTCGCAAATGCCAAATTCCAGATCGCAAATTCCAACCAAGCTCCAGATTCCAGATTTCAAATTCCAAACCGCCCCGGCGTCGCGGCGGCGGTGTGGTTTGGTGGAGAGCATTGTTTTCACCGCGGGGGCGATTATATCGCGGACGAGGGTGCTTTTGCCGCTGCCGCTGACGCCGGTGATGGCGGTGAATTTGCCGAGGGGGATTTGGCCGGCGAGGTGGTGAATGTTGTGTTTGGACGCGCCGCTGAAAGCAAGCCGCGGCGTGTGTTCGTCAACGGAGCGGCGTTTGTCGGGGAGAGGAATGACGCGGCGGCCTGAGAGATAGTCAGCGGTGAGCGAGATGGTTTTGGAATTTGATATTTTGTGGTTGGAATTTATTTGGGGTTTGAGATTTGAGGTTTGGAATTTGTCCGGGTGGCCGCTGTGGATGAGGTGGCCGCCGTCGGCGCCGCCGCGGGGGCCTAGTTCGATGAGGTGGTCGGCGGCGCGGATGATGGCGGCGTCGTGCTCGACGACGAGGACGGTGTTGCCCTGGCGGGCGAGGGTTTTTAGGATGTTGGTGAGTTGGGCGGTGTCGCGGGGGTGGAGGCCGATGCTGGGTTCGTCGAGGACGAAGAGGGTGCCGACGAGGCTGGTGCCGAGGCAGGTGGTGAGGTTGACGCGCTGGAGTTCGCCGCCGCTGAGGGTGCGGCTGGCGCGGCCAAGGGTGAGGTAGCCGAGGCCGACTTGGTTGAGGTAGGCGAGGCGGGCGGTGATTTGGTGAA
Source organism: Verrucomicrobiales bacterium (assembly GCA_031265365.1). Lineage (GTDB taxonomy): Bacteria > Verrucomicrobiota > Verrucomicrobiia > Methylacidiphilales > JAAUTS01 > JAIRPN01. The sequence continues at coordinate 11,834 of JAISCS010000206.1, read as the reverse complement.
GGAGGATTTTGGCAGAGGCGTCGCTGACGGTGAGGTTGGCGAACCACGGGGCGAGGTCGCGGAGGGGAGTGGCGTTGATGGTGGTGATGGTTTTACCGTGGAGTTGCCAGAGGGTGGTTTCGGGTTTGAAGCGGTCACCGTGGCAGGCGGGGCAGGGGTGGTAGGCGCGGTAGCGGGCGATGAGGATGCGGACATTCATTTTGTAGGTGCGCATCTCGAGCCATTTGAAGAAGCCGCTGACGCCGTACCATTCGCCGTCGTCATAGGATTGTTCGAGGGTTTTGCCGGGGGTGATTTCGCCGTGGATGACGAATTTTTGCTGGGCTTTGGTGAGTTGGTTGAAGGGGATGTTGGCGGGGATGCGGTGTTTGCGGCAGGCTTTGAGGAGGTCGCGCTGGCATTCTTGCATGGTCTGGCCGGAGAAGCATTTGACCACGCCGCCGCTGATGGTGAGGGTGCGGTCGGGGAGGGCGAGGTCGTAGTCGATGGTGACGGTGCGGCCAAAGCCTTTGCAGACGGGGCAGGCGCCGATGGGGCTGTTGAAGGAGAAGAGAGCGGGGGTGGGGGCGGTGTAGAGGTGGTGGGTGGCGGGGTCTAGGTAATGGTCGGCGTAGGTTATAGGTCTTATGGGTCGTATAGGACTTATAGGTCGTATGGTGACTAGACCTTTGCCGTGTTGGAGGGCGGTTTGGATGGCTTCGGCGAGGCGGGATTGGGTTTCGGCGCTGACGGTGAGGCGGTCGGCGATGACGCTGATGGTGAGCGGGGCGCTGGCGGTAACGTTTGCCAGGTCGTCGAGGCGCGCGGGTTGGTCATTCCAAAGGACGCGAGTGAAGCCTTGGGCTTGGAGGGTTTGGACGATGGCGGGCCAGGAGATGCTGGCGGAGAACGCGAGGTCGAAGGTGACAAGGACTTGAGTGTCAGCGTGACGGGCGAGGAGTTCGGCGACGATTTGCGCGGGGGTCCACGGCTGGATTTTTTGGCCGGTGACGGGGCTGCGAAGCTCGGCGTGGGTGGGGAACAGCAGTTTCAAGTAATCGGCGATTTCGGTCATGGAGCCGACGGTGCTGCGGGAGGTGCGGACGGAGTTGACCTGGCTTAGGGCGATGGCGGGCGGGATGCCCTCGATGCTGTCGGCCTTGGGTTTGTTCATGCGTTCGAGGAACTGGCGCGTGTAGGGGGAGAAGGTCTCGGTGTAACGGCGCTGGCCCTCGGCGAAGATGGTGTCGAACGCCAGCGAGGATTTGCCGCTGCCGCTGAGGCCGGTGACGACGATGAATTGGTTAAGCGGGAGGTCGAGGTCGAAACCTTTGAGATTGTTTTCGCGGAGGCCGCGGAGTTTGATGAAATCGTGGGTGGCCATGAAGGGGAAAATATAGCAACATTCGGAAAAAATATTCAAAGAAAATGCCGCCAGTCGCGTCTTAATGTTGACCGATGACGTGTAATCGGTAGATTAGGCGACTAGTATGTTTAACAGAGTGATATTCATGAACAGGTGGTTATTGGTTGGTTTGATGATGACGTTGGTGGCGGCGTGGTTGCCCGCGCAGGATGAGGACGAGGGCGCCGAGCAGCCGCAGTCCAATGTGTACGCGATTGTCAAGACGGGCGACGGGCGGCTGCAAGTCATCCGCGCGAAGGAAGTGGAGAAGAAAGACCCGGCGCTGTGGATAACCAACGAGGAGGGCCAGCGTAACGCGCGCCAGTTGAACATGCTGATAGACGTGCTGCCGTTCTACGTCGAGGAGGACCAAGACTTGCCCGACGATAACATCTCCAACATCGTCGCGCAGTACGACAATTTGATAAAGAACTACCCTGAGTTGAAGAAGAGCCTCGTCGTTGACCGCACCAAGTACCACACGATTTTGGAGGCGCGCAAAACCCAGCAGGCGGAGAAGGAGAAAGAGAAGGAGAAGATGTTGAAGGAATTTACCGTCACTGAGTTCGACGAGGCGAAGGATTACACGCCGGATGAATTGGACGGGAAGCTCGGCGCGGGCGAGCAGCTCAAGGGCCGGTACGCTGACCTTGCCTCGGCGATTGACGATTATCTCAAGCCGTGGATGGAGCGCCAAGCGTTGCTCAAGGCCGGCAAGGTGCGCTGGGATGGCGAATGGCGCACGCGCGCGGAAATCCACCAGGCGCAGGAGACCCGCCGCGCCGAGCGGATGCAAACCTTCGCGGACCAGCTCAAGCCCGTCATCGTCTCCAACACGGTTGCCTCGCAAACCACTATGGTCATCGTCGCCGTGTTCCTCGCGCTGACCGCGCTGGTGGCGTTGTTCAGTTTCTACTACGCGGTGTTCCAAAGCCGCATCGGCGGATTCCTCGAATTTATCATGCTCATCGTCTCCGTGCTGTTCATGGGCTTTTACACGTTCTACGCCGTCCGCATTTTCAACGCGCCGGGCGTCATCACGGAAGAGACAGGGAAGGCGTTAGCGTCAGTGGACGCGCCGGCGAAAACCGAGGAAGCCACCGACCCCGCCGCGGCTGACGCGCCGAGGTCCATCCCCGTCGCCGACCATCCTCTCGGCAAGCTGCTGAAGATGCTCTACATCTCCCAAGGTGACACCATGCGCGACGTGAACAACAGCGACCTGCTCGTCGAACTGAGCGACGCCGAGATTAACACCGCCATCAATCGCCTCGTTCAATTCCGCCAAGACACCGTCAGCGGCAGCCTCGGAGTCGCCTTGGAAAAAGTCCACTTCCAAGCCTTTGCCAGCAAACTCCGCTTCCAACAACAAACCTCCTGCCTCGGCAAAAACTTCCTCTTCCAGTACGACCTCCACTTTCAGGCCAACAACGAAGCCATCACCTTCTACAAGTGCGATGTCACCATCGGCAACACCGCCATCCCCAGCGCCATCGGCAACCGCCTCTGGCTCCAATTCTACGGCACCATCAAGGAAGTTCTCAAAGCCTACAACATTGCCAATAACTACCGCGTCCAAAAAATCGAGGACGGCAAAGTCACCGCCGGTTACAACCTTCCGGGCACATGACGCGTCATTATGAAAAGCGCCGGGCTGTTTTCATCGATGATTATGCTTGCATGGTGAGCGGCAGCGGCTAATGGTTTGAGCATGACAAAATTGGAGCAAGCGTTGGTGGTGCCATTCGCCGTGTTCATCGGCCTGTTTGCGTTGGAACTATTGCCCGTGCCCGCCGGCGTTCACGCGCGCTACGTGATTTATCCGCTGCAAACGGTGATTTGCGCCGCGCTGCTGTGGCGTTACTGGCGGCGGTACGCGTTCAACGGAATAAAAAACCTGAGCTTCACCGTCAGCGTCGGCATAGTGGTATTCGCGTTGTGGGTCGCCCCGCAAGTCTGGCTGGGCCGTGCGCCGAGGCTGGATGGTTTTGACCCGAATGTGTTTGCCGACACCCCGCCGCTGTATTGGACCAACTTGACGTTTCGTTTTTTGCGGTTGGTGGTGATAGTGCCCTTGGTGGAAGAATTGTTTTGGCGCGGATTTCTATTGCGTTATTTAATCGCCGCGCCGGTGGACAAAATTCCGTTTGGCCGATTTTCGTGGCTGTCGTTCAGCATCGTCAGCGTCGGGTTTATGTTGGAGCACCAGCCGGCGGATTACGCGGCGGCGCTCATCACCGGCGCGTTGTATAATTGGGTGGCCTGCCGCACGAAAAGCCAGGGTTCCTGCGTCCTCGCCCACGCGGTGACGAATTTGTTGCTCGGCATTTACGTGATGCACAGCGGCCAGTGGGGGTTTTGGTAAATGAGATTTTTGACAGGATGAACAAGATGGACAGGATATTTTGAAAAGGATTTTGGAAACGTTTGTTATCCTGCAAATCTTGTTCATCCTGTCAAAAAACTATGGAGTACGAACAACTGACAGGAGTAATAATTGGCTGTGCAATGAAAGTGCATTCCGCGCTCGGTCCCGGTTTTTTGGAATCGGTTTATCAAAAGGCGCTGGCGCATGAATTGCAGAGGTCCGGTTTGCGCGTTGCGAGTGAATATCCCGTCGCCGTTTGGTATGAAGGTGTGAAGGCTGGCGATTTCTCGGCGGATTTGCTGGTCGAAGACTGTGTGCTGCTAGAATTAAAAGCCAACCAGACCTTGTCACCGGCCAATGAGGCGCAATTGGTCAACTATCTCACCGCCACCAAGATTGAAATCGGTTTGTTGCTGAACTTCGGTGCAGTCAAATTGGAATTCAAACGCAAAACGCGAACTTACCAGCCCAGGAAAATCAGACAGGGTGAACAGGATTCATGGGATGGCCCAAACAAGGATTGGGACAACAGTTTCTAAAAACCATCCCGCCAATCCTGTTTATCCTGTCAAAAAAATCCCGACTGGACTTTCCCCGCCAACAATCTATTCTCTCTCTTCATGAAAAATCGCAAACCTCTCCGTCTCGGCTTGCCCAAGGGCAGCTTGCAAGAAGCGACGCTGGCGTTGTTCAAAAGCGCCGGCTTCAACATCAGCGTCTCCAGCCGCTCGTACAAGCCCGCCGTGGATGACCCGGAGCTGGAGGTGCGCCTGTTGCGCGCGCAGGAGATTGCCCGGTATGTGGACGAAGGTTTCCTCGACTTCGGCATCACCGGCAAGGACTGGATTGCCGAGACCAAGGCGCGGGTCGAGGTCGTTCAAAACCTGTCGTTCAGCAAGGCCACCTCGGCGCCGGCGCGCTGGGTGCTCGTCGTGCCGGAGGATTCCAAAATCACCAAACCCGCGCACCTCGCCGGCAAACGCATCGCCACCGAGGCCGTCGGCATCACCAAGGACTATCTCCGCAAACACAACATCAAGGCGCGCGTCGAATTTTCATGGGGCGCGACCGAGGTGAAAGTGCCGGAGTTGGTAGACGCCATCGTGGACATCACCGAGACCGGCTCCTCGCTGCGCGCGAACAAACTCCGCGTCGTGGACACGCTGATGGAGTCCTACCCGCAACTCATTGCCAATCGCGCGGTCTGGCGCGACGCCTGGAGCCGCAAGAAAATTCACACGCTGGCTCTGTTGCTCGAGGGCGCGCTCAACGCCCGCGGCAAGGTCGGCATCAAGATGAACGTCCCCGCCGCGAAGTTGCCCCAACTTCTGCGACAACTCCCCGCGCTCCGCAACCCGACCGTCGCCCCCCTCGCGCAACCCGGCTGGGTCGCCATCGAAACCATCATCGACGAGGTCGTCGTCCGTGAAATCATCCCGCGCCTTAAAGAACTGGGCGCGGAAGGAATTATCGAATATTCGCTAAATAAGGTTGTCTTTTGAAAAAAAATCCCTTTAATCAACACTTTTCAAATTATGGGTTCAATTAAGAAACAGAGAAAGAAGAAGATTGCCAACCACAAGCGCCGCAAACGCCGCCGCGAGAACCGGCACAAAAAGCGTCTGCGTTACAAGTCGTAAACGTGGCTTTGGGCTGGGCAGGTTCAAAACTCCTGCTATATTCCCTTCATTGTGAAGCGAAGGTTGTCACCGCTTTTGGTGTGCCTGTGGATGGTGGTCGGCGCTTGGCCGGCCGCTGTGGCGCAGGAGCTTGTCCCCGACCCGCTGACGGTCATCGAGCAGGACTTGGGGCGCGTCCCGTCAAACTCCGCCAATTCCGCTGACAGTGACTTCGGCCGGCGCGCCAATGCCGCCACCAACTTCGCGCTGGCCGTCCAGCTTGAGGGCCGGGGACAATTCACCAGCGCGCTGGCCAAGTACCGGCTCGCCGCCGCGGCTGACCCAAGCTACCTTCCCACCCATATCCGCATCGCCATCATCCACTGCAAACTTGACCAACTGCCCCGCGCCACCGCGTTCCTACGGGAAAAGGAAACCAGTTTCCCCGCCGCCGCCGAAATCAAAACGCTGCTCGCCTGGCTTTATCAGCGCCAAGGCCAGCCCGATAAAGCATTGGCCAGCGCCCTCGCCGCCGAAAAATTAAACCCACGACAGGTCGCGGTCTATCACCTGCTGGCCCGTCATTACCTGGACCAACGCCAGCGCGCGGAAATCCCCCCGCTCATGGCGCGCTCGCTGGCCGTCACCACCGACCAAGCCGTCTACTACGCCCGGCTCGGCGACCTGTGGGCGCAGGTGCTCGCCCGGACCGAACCGCTCACGGTCAAGGAAATCGCCGCGCAAGTCCTGCCCTTCTACGAAAAAGCCCGCGTGCTGAACCCCGCCCACCCGCAACTCGCCCTCCGCCTCGGCCAACTGCAATTCGACTTGGAAAACTACCAAGCCGCCATCAGTTACTACGAGCAAGCGCACCACAAAACCGCCGACCTCCCCGGCCTCCGCGAACGCATGTCCATCTGTTACTACGTCCTGAAACAACCGGACAAAAACATCGCCGTGCTCGAAAGCCTGCTGGAAGATTATCCCGACCGCAAAAACCTCTACCCGATGATTGCCGAGCTACACGGCAACCAAAACCAATGGGCCCAAGCCGCCGCCTACTATCAGCTTTATGTGCGACTCGGCAATCCCGATGCGCGGGATTATTTCCGCCTCGCCGACGCCCAGGCGCGCGACCACCAGCCCGCCTTGGCCCTGGCCACCTTGCAACAAGCCGAAAAAAAATTCCCCGCCGTCACCATCCTCAAGCTATCCCAAGCCCACATCCTGCGAAACCTGGAGCGCTGGGACGAGGCGCTGGCCATCTTCACCGACTTGGAACAACAAAACGACAAGCTGATTGACATCAATTTTTATTTTGATTACGCCGTCACCTGCGACCGAAGCGGCAACCTCACCAAGGCCGTCGGATTGTTCAAAAAATGCCTCGACCTGAATCCCAACCATCACCCAGCCCTGAACTATCTTGGTTATCACTGGGCCAGCCGGGGCGAGAACCTCGACGAGGCGGAGCAACTCATTCTCCGGGCGCTGGCGCTCGACCCTGCCAGCCCCGCGTATCTTGACAGCATGGCCTGGGTGTGTTACCAGAAAAAAGAATACCCCAAGGCGCTGGAATATCAGCAAAAAGCCATCGCCGGCGAGCCGGACGACCCGGAAATCTTGGAACACCTCGCCGACATCTACTACAAACTCGGCGACACCGAAAAAGCTATCGCCGCGTGGTCCAAAGCCTCGGCCCAACTCAAAGACCCGGCCCCGCTGAAAGTGAAAATCGAATCCGCCAGAGAACAACTGCAAGTCAAACTCTCGCCCTAAAAAATGATGACCTACACCACCCAATACACCTCCCCCGTCGGCAAACTAATCTTGGCGAGCGACGGAAAAAAACTGACCGGCCTGTGGCGCGCGGGACAAAAATATTTCGCCGCCACGCTGACGGAACCGCCGATGGCGCGCGACCGTCTGCCTGTGCTGATTGCCGCCAGGAAGTGGTTGGACCGCTATTTCGCCGGACGACCACCAGCCATCGCGGACCTGCCCCTGTCCCCCGCCGGCGGCGAATTCCGGCAAGCCGTGTGGCGGCTCCTGTGCCAAATTCCATACGGCCAAGTCGTCACCTACGGCGACCTCGCCAAACAAATCGCCGTGCGCCAACACCGCCCCGCCATGTCCGCCCAAGCCATCGGCGGCGCCGTGGGTCACAACCCCATCTCCATCATCATCCCCTGCCACCGGGTCATCGGCGCGAACGGCAACCTGACCGGTTACGCCGCCGGCCTCCCCGCCAAAATTCAACTACTCACCCACGAGGGAGTAAACATGACCCGCCTATTCACCCCCGCCAAAAGCACCGCGCCGTGACCCCTACCCGTAACGCGAGCATCGCCCCCCGCGTAAAATACCAAGCGCCCAGCGGGATGAGCACTTAGCGGAAATAAAAGGAACCTCGCGCGGAGCCGCGGAGCCGCGGATATTTTTAACCCAAAAAAACTCCGCGGCTCTGCGTCTCTGCGCGAGGTTTTCCCGCCACTCCAAACCTCTTTTGACAACAACTAACCAATGCTTCATGATATGCAGTCATGTCGCAGTCTATACCAAACGCGCGGAGGTACTCCTCAAGCCATGACCTAGGCATATCAGACTTTTAGCGCGCCCGTGGTGACGGTTTTCTCACTCCATCTGTTCTTTCCCACACCCCATCTGATGATTTTTACACCCCAAAAAATCTTCTTCTTACCCAACAAAATGATTTTATCACCCCACAAATATATTGAAGGGGTGGCCGCGCCAGCGGACGGGGTAGTTCAGCGTTCCGCATGCTGCCACATAAAACGCTGAACTACCCCGTCGCTCCGCGCCACCCCTTCACGGCAGGGGAATTTTCATGGGATAGAACCAAAAAACTCCGCGTCTCAGCGTCTCCGCGCGAACATCCACAAATATTTAACGTCGCCCCAGGCGCGAATGGTTGATGGCACAGCCGGGGGCCAATAGCGCGCCGTCAGTGGCGGCGGATTCGTACAGGGCGGTCAGGATGGCGATGTCTTTGCGCCCTTCATCGCCCTCGACCAGCGCGGGCTTGCCGCTGACGATGGCCTCGACCACGTTGCGCAGGTAGGGGCCGTGCCCGCTGCCGTACACGTGGCTGACGTTCTCGGACGCGCGCGCCGGCCAATGGTCGTCCTCCGCGCGATGGTCCTCGAATTTCCAATACTGAATGTGGTTGACCGCGATGCCGCCGATGATGACCGTGCCGCGCTCCCCCATGATGCTCAGCGAACCCTCGATGTTTTCCGGGCGCGCGGCGACGGTCGCCTCGAACACGCCCAGCGCGCCGTTCGCGCCTTTGAGCAGCGCGGCGGCGGTGTCCTCGGCCTCCATGTTGAGCAGGCGCGTCGCGGTCTGGCATTGCACGCCGGTGATGTCGCCGAGGAACCATTGCAGCAGGTCGAGATGATGGCTCGCTTGCTGCGACATCACGCCGCCGTCGAGTGACCAGGTGCCGTGCCAGCCGTCGGTGTAATAGGCGTCGTCGCGCCGCCAGCGGACGCGGGCGGTGACCATGACGATTTTGCCGAAGCGCCCCTCGTCGTAGGCGCGGCGCGCGGCGATGACGGCGGGGTTGAAACGGTTTTGCTTGACGACGAACAGGCGGCACCCGCGCGCGCGGCAGACGGCGAGCATCCGGTCGCAATCGCCGACCGTCAGCGCCATCGGCTTTTCGGTGACGAGATGCTTCCCGTGCCGCGCGAGGTCGCACACGAGGCCGGCGTGGTAGCCGGTCGGCGCGGCGATGTTGATGACTTGCGTCTCGGGGTGGCGCGCGAGCATTTCGTGATAGTCGGCGTAATGCGGCACGCCGTATTTCTCGCCCTTCGCCCGCGCCCGCGCGGCGTCACAGTCGGCGACGGCGACCAAGCGCGTCGGCATCGCCGGTGAAGTCAGCGTCTTGAGATGGTTTTCCGAAACCCGGCCGCAGCCGACGAGGGCGAAATTTAATTTGGCGTCCATATTAAAAATTCATCGTCAGCGTCCGCCGCAACCGCGCCAGCACGCGCTCTTGGCCCATGACCTCCAGCATATGATACAGCGACGGCCCCACCGCGCGCCCCGCCACGCCCGCCCGGCACGGGTGCACATACGCGCCGGCTTTCACCCCGTCGGCGGCGGCGAGCGCTTTCAACGTCTCCTCCAACCTCGCCGCCGTCCACTCGCCGACCGTCCCGAACGCGGCGCTGAGTTTCTCAATCCGCGCCCGCGCCTCCGGTTCCCGCAGCGTGACCATCAGCGATTTTTCGTCGTAGGCAAATTCCTCGTTGAAGAACGGTTCCACCCAGTCGGGCAAATCGCGGCCGAGCTTGATTTTTTCGCGCACGATGTCGAACACGCCGGCCAGATATTGTGCATCAATCCCGCCGACGCTGACCCCGCGTTGTTGCAAATAATTTTTCGCGTAGGCGTGATACTCGTCCGCCGTCAGCGCTTTCCAATACTCGCCGTTGAGCCAGTAGAGCTTGTTGAGGTCGAAGCGCGCGTTGCCGCGGTTGATTTGCGGCAGGTCGAATTTCTCAATCACCTCGCTGATGCCGATGACCTCGCGGTTGTCCTTTGGCGACCAACCGAGCAGGCACAAATAATTCCGCACCGCCGCCGGCAAATAGCCTTGTTCAATATACTCGCCGATGGACGCGCCCACGTCGCGCTTCGACATTTTCGAGCCGCCCGGGTTGAGTATCAGCGGGATGTGCGCGTACCGCGGCGGCAGCGCGCCGAGCGCCTCGAACATGGCGATATGCTTGTGCGTGTTCGACAAATGGTCCTCGCCGCGAATGACGTGCGTGACGCGCATTTCCATGTCATCCACCACGTTGACGAAATGAAACACCGGCGTGCCGTCCTTCCGCACGATGGTCGGGTCCGGCTCCGTGGTCCGGTCGAACGTAATCTCGCCGCAAATCAAATCTCGCACCACGCCCGGCGTCCGCGGCATCCGAAAGCGAATGGCTCCGTCAGCCTCGCGGTACGCCTGGTCCGCCGCGAGCAGTCGCGCCGCGTATTTTTGATAAAGCTCCGACCGCTGGCTTTGGTAATACGGGCCGTAATCGCCGAGGTTGCCGCCGCCCTCTTGCGCGCCCTCGTCCCAGTCGAGGCCGAGCCAGCGCAAGCCTTTGAAAATAATCGCCACCGCCTCCGGCGTGTTGCGCGCCGTGTCGGTGTCCTCGATGCGCAGAATCATCCGCCCGCCAAAATGCCGCGCGAACAACCAGTTAAACAACGCCGTGCGCGCCCCGCCGATGTGCAACAACCCCGTCGGCGACGGGGCGAAACGAACTCGAACCTCACTCATAAGCCGGGTATTAAAGCGAAGCGCGCCGCCGATGGCAATGGTAATCCGCTGACGGTCAGCGCGGCATTTCGGAGAACATATATTCGGGCGCGGACTTGGCGATGAAGTCCTTCATGACCTCCAGCGTCGCGGCGGCGGCCTGGTTGTTGGCGACGGGCATGAACACGCTGACATAGGCCCAGCGGTGGTTGGTGTTGTGAAACACGCGGTCCCAACTGCTCAGAAACACGCGCGTCCAGTGGCTCGGCGTGTTGACCTCGCGCCCGACGAACCAATACAAATAATACGCCTGCCGCCGCACCTTTTGGCCGGTGCTGATGTCGTCGAGATGAATCGTCACCTTCATGACGTCCAGCGAGTGACCGTTGGCGAGGGTGACGGGGATGACCTCCTCGCTGTCAATGTTCCAGCCTTGCGCGGGCAGGCAAGCCTCGGGGCGGTGGATGCTGTTCTTCGCGCCGCCGGCGAGGACGATGGTGCACGCCAGCATCTCGCCGCGCGCGTTGCCGTAAACGCGGCGCGTCATTTCAGTGTCACCGGGCAATAAGCGTTTTTCGGCGTCGGACATGCCCTGCAACTCGCCGCCGGTCATGTCGCCGACCTGGTCGGGCAACACCATTTTCACGCCGGCGACGGGTGTGGTGTTGGGGTTGGGCGAGAGCCAGCAGACCAGCAGCGCGGTGGCAAACAACACCACCGGCGCGATTAATTTCCAAATCTTGGTATTCACGCTGCTGAGAATACCAAATTCCAAACGCGGGGGAAGTCCCAAATATTTTCCCCCCAAAACTCGCTCGCGCTCCGCCGCCTGTACATCTCTGGTTCTATCCCGTGAACAGAGGAATGGCAGTGGTGTGAGGTAAGCGGAGCATAATTCCCCTTCCGTGAAGGGGTGGCGCGTAGCGCCGGGGTAGGTCTGCGTTCGGTGCTAGTCCCCTGAGACGCTGACCTACCACGCCACCGCCGTCCCGGAACCGTCCACCTGGTACCTCATCGGCGCGGGTCTCGGCGCATAGGCCCTCATCCGCCGCCGTTCGTCCTAACGTCACCTTCGCCCACAGAGAGCACAGAGCAGACACAGAGAACCACAGAGATTTATTAAACTAAAAAATGAACCCTGTGTTTCTCTGTGCCTACTCTGTGTCCCACCAA
>JAISCS010000089.1 GCA_031265365.1 Verrucomicrobiales bacterium | reverse complement strand
GCCCCGCCCTGGCGGATGGACGAAGTGATTTCCTTCAACCCCTCGATGCTGATGACCTCCTTCTCGATTTGCTCCACCAACTCCGTCTCCAACACCTCCGGCGCCGCGCCGTCCCACGTGACGCGAATATCAATGACCGGGAAATCAATATCCGGCATACTGCTGACACCGAGCCGGCCGAGCGCAATCGCGCCGAACACAATCAGCGCCGACATCAACATCCAAGCCATGACCGGCCGTTTGATGGAAATTTCGGAAAGCGTCATGGGTGCACCTCCACCAGACGCAAGTTGTCACTGTCAGCGCCTGCCTCTCGTCCTCCCGTCATCCTGAGCGGAGCGCCGAAGGCGCGGAGTCGAAGGACCGGCCGGGCATTAACTAACAGATTTATCACAATCAGGCCGCTGACGTTCGCCAAACCGGTCCTTCGACTGCGCCCTTGCAGGGCTTCGCTCAGGATGACGGGGGCGAGGGCGGGGAGGAGTGGCGGTTTATTCTTCATGGGTGGCCTCCCACCGCTGACGGCGACCCCGCCGCCACTTCCAGATTAATGAGATTCGCGCGTGCCTGGATTTCCGTCGCCAACAAACGCCGGCGCAACTGGTGCCAGTTCGTCAGCGCCACCAACACGTCCAGATTGTTCGAGCGGCCCAGCTCGTAATCATGCTGCTGCGCCTGGTAATTTTCCTTCGCCGACGCCGACGCCACGCTGAGCTTCAGCCAGCGGTCCGCCGAGGAGATGAAATTATTGTACGCCAGCCGCACCTCATAGTCGGCGAGCCGCCGCGTCCGCGTCAGGTTCAACTCCGTCACGCGCAAATTCGCCGTGCTCTCCGCCAGCCGCGCCGCGCGCTGACCGCCGTCAAAAACCGGCAGCTCCGCGCTGACCGTCACGTTCCAATCCTGCCCGCCCGCCGGCGACTCCGCCGCCACCCAGCCCGCGCCGACGCTGACCGCGGGCCAGAACGAGCCTTGGTCCGCCGACACCACGCGCCGCGCCGCCGTCGTGTATTCCGCCGCCGCCTGCAAATCCGCGCGCGCGCCCGCCTTCCACAAATAGTCGAATAATTTTTCCGCCCGCGGCAGCCCGCCCGGCGGCGCTGACAGTGACCAGCGTTCGCCCGGCACGCCAATCAAAAACGCCAGCAATTCCCGCGACGCCCCCAACACCCCGCTGACCGTCGCGATTTCCGCCTCACTGTCGGCGAGGTCGGTCTCCGTTGACAGCAACTCGCTCCTGCGCGAACGGCCGAGGTCGATGCGCTCGCGCAACTCCCGTTGGCGGTCACGCAACGCCGCCGTCAAATCGCGCAACACGTCGAGGTCTTTTGCCAAGCCGCAAATTTGCAAATACACATCGCCGATGTCCAGGAACAACAACTGCCGCTGCCGCTGAAGGTCGGCGGTCAATCCGCGCTTGGTCGCCGCCTCCGCGCCCGCGAGGTTGGTTTGCCGGAAGCCGTCGAACACCAGCCACGACCCGCTGAGACCCGCCTGAAAACTATCGCGTCGCTGGCGGTCAGCCGTGCGATTGGCCAACGACTCCCGCGCATACGCCGACACCTGCGGCAGCACCGCGCCGACGGCCTGCCAGTAGCGCGCCTCCGCCGCCTTGATTTCCTGCGCGGTGATTTGCAAATTCTCGCTGCGTTGCACCGCGAGTTGGTAAGCGTCGTTCAGCGTCAGCGTCCGCCGTGGCTCCGCCGTCCCGCCAACCGTGACCAACATCACCATCAGCGCCGCGCCAGCCAACCACCGTCGAAATTGAAAACAAGCAATCATCAATCGAAACACCAATTTGGGCCCGCAGGGATTTGAACCCTGGACCAAGGGATTATGAGTCCCCTGCTCTGACCGCTGAGCTACAGGCCCGCGAAGGGCGTATATAATGACAAAATTGCCGGCGGGGGAAAGACTAAAGTTTGGCTAGCGCATCAGTTTGATTTTTAACGCCAAGGCGCGAAGAACGCAAAGAGCGCAACGATTGGTTAAATCATTCATGGCAAACTTGTTTCTAGGATTCTTTGCGCTCCTGGTGTCTTCGTGTTAAAAATCAGGTTCCTCGTCGTTAGCAGTGGCAGCGTTGACGCGGGAACACTCCCCACCGCGCCCCAGCCTCCCGCGCCAGCGCATTCCCCTTCCGTGAAGGGGAATTATTAGTGCGACCACGCACCACGGCAATGCCACTGTTTATGGGATAGAACCCAATTTGTTTTGCTGTTCGCGCGGAGACGCTGAGGCGCGGAGTTTTTCAAACCGCCGGCCATCAGGCGTTAGCCGCGGAGCGCGGGATTGTTTCCCGTTGTCGCAAACTCTGGATAGACTTGAACCAAATTCTATTCCGGCGGCGGCAGTTTCCATGCGTCGGCCACTTCCTCCGTCGGCAGCCAGACCCGGTATTCCTCCGGTATCTCCGCCGCTTGGTCGGCCGGCACCACTCGCTGCGTCTCATAATTGCCGGCAAACTTCGCTTCCTTGCGGAAAAAAGTGCCGTCCGGTTGCTGTTTCATCCGGTCTTTGACCGTCAGCGCGTACTCAAAAAACGCATCCCGCAACGCCTCAATGTCAGCGCGTGTCTCATGCGCCAAATCCTGGCCGGCCTTGAACAGCACCGGATAACCCGCCGCCTGGCATTGTTGGTAAAAAGCAATGGCATTTTCGTAGCCGACATCCACCTCGCCCACCGTGATTAACCACAGACAGCGCCGAGCCTCCGGGGTCGGACGGTCATAACTGCCCGACACATGCGGGTTGACCGCCAGAAAATATTGCGGCAGCCGCAACGCCAGCCGGTGTGCCCATTGCGCGCCACGGGACATCCCGTACAGCAAATAATTGTCACGCGGCATCTGGTAATTGGTGCAAAAAAATTCAATGCCCCGCGCCCAGGCTCTGGCGTAAATATCAAACATTTTATCGTCCATCTTCACCAAGCTCTTGTCCAGTTCGTCGCTGTTGCCGCCCGTCTGCCAGCGTCCGGGCGTTGACCAGCTAATCACCGCCAGATTGTGCTTGGTGGCGAACCGGAGCAACTGCACCGACGGCCAGCCCAGCCGCTCCGCCGGCTGGTTGAGGTCGTACGACAACTGCTGCACCAACACATTCCGGTCCTGCGTCCAAGTGCAATAAGCCACCACCCCGCTGACCCCGGCGGCATCCTTTTGACCCGGCGGCAAACGTAGATACATTTTCAAGTTCGGCAGTTTTTCCTTGGACAAATCCATTTCCTTTTCCACCACCGTCGGCAACGATTTTTGTTCCCGTTGGATTTTGCTCCACGCTTCCCCGGTGGTTGCGTCGGGGAGCCAGCTCCAGCCCTCGGACGGCTCCGCCAGCAAACTCGGCTGCACCGCCTCCCGTGTGGCAATTTCCCGCCACTGTTGCTCCGCTGACGGTGACAACAGCGCCGCGAAATACTGCGCGGCAAAATCCCGCGTCCGCGCGGCGTCAATCGGATTGTAACCGAGCCACGTCCAGTTTTTCTCCGCGTTGCGACCCGTGATAAAATAAGCGCGGGCTTGGTTGTACCAGATGGAATCCGTCGCCGCCGCGATGATGCCGGGCATGGCACCGCCGCTACTCTTGCGCGGGTTCGGCTTCCAAGTCCGGTTGTCATAGCACATCCAGCCCTTTAACAGCGGCACGTTTTTGTCCACGCAATCCAGCACGAAACGGTTGCCGGGGTCGTTGCGACTGCAAATGAACACCGGCGCGCCTTTTCCGCCGACCTTCGCGGCGATTTGCCCCAGCAATTCCGCGCCGCCGTCGAACGGATTTTTCGGAACGTTGAGGTTGGTCCATTTGAAATTGACAAACGCCAGCGCCAGCCCGTGCTGTTTCGCGCTGTTTTGCCACGCCTCGATTTCCTTCAACGTCGAACCCGACGGATTGAGACCGTAATCCGACGTCACCACCAGCACCCCCTTCGCCGGCTGCCGCCCGCCGAAATTCCATGCCTGCACGCGCGCCTCTTCCACCTGCTTGTACGGTCCCAAGGTGAAATTGTCCTGTTCCTGCGCGACAACCACAGTGGCTGTCACTAACAATCCGAGAATCCTCATCCAGTTGTTCATGCTTTGCTCCTATTCCATCAACGCGCGCCAGTCCGCTGACAAGCGCGCCGCCGGCAACCACGACCATCGAGCGTCGCGCGCGCGCCAGTCACCGTCAGCGGTTTGTCCCCGCCGGTCAACCCACACTCCGTCAGCGGACTCTTGTTTCAATATCGCCGCGAAATATTCCCGTGCGAATTGCTCCAACGCCGCTGACGGTTGGTGCCCCGTGCGGGGCAGTTCCACTCACGCCCAACGGTTGCCCAGTCGCCGCCCGCCCTGAAAATATTCTAAACTTGCCTGATAACGTTCATCGTCAGCGCCACAGGCGACCATGCCCGGCGCCGCATGATTGTCGGCGATTGGCTCGTCCCACCACGCCGCCGAGTACGCGCACCAGGCCGTCACCCGCGCCGGCTGCCACTCGGCAAAACGCGCGGTGAAATGCGCTCCGCCGGAAAAACCGTACAACAACAGCGGCAAATTTTTCCCGTACGCTTTCTTCACACACGCCAGCAGCGCGTCGCCCGACCCTTGGCCCGCGTAATAATAGCCGCGCCCCAAGCGGAACAATTCGGGATTTGACGCAAACGACAGCCCGGCCAGCCCCAGCCGGTGTTCCTTGGCGAATTTCCGCCACTGTTCATCATGCAACAAATCCTTGCCGTTCCCGTTAAACCCCGGACACAGCACCAGCACCGCCACCGGCTGATAATCAGTCCGCCACGCATACAAATCCGCCCGCTCCAGGTTCACCGGCGGCGGCACGGAAATTTTGCGTGGTTCCTGCCCGGACGACCACTGACAGGCGCTGATGAGCGCAACCATGCAAAAAAACTCGCGCCAAGCCACCAAAACGCCAAGTTGCTTGGTTAAATTAACTTTGCGTCTGGGCCTCTTGACGCGAAACAAAATGATTTTCCGAAGATGTCTGTTAGTGTTCATTCGCGGTTAGCCAGTCCAAAATCTCATCCCAATACCACTGCACATTTTTCTCCGCGCCGCCCAGCGCCAGCACTCGACCGTCAGCGGGCCACGCCGCCAAATCACGCCCCGCCACCCGCGACGAAGTGACCACCCGCAAACCCGGCGGCGGATTAGCCGCCAGTTGCCCCACCACCGCTGGCGATGGCATGACAAACACGGTCCGCTGCCCGTCACCCGTCACCGTCGGCGAACAATGCCGACCACAATAAATCCACGTATCAAAATTCCCCTCTCGTAGAGGGGTGCCAGCGCAGCCGGCGGGGTGTTTCAGCGTTACCTCTCCACCGTCAGCGTCCTCATAAACCGTCAACTCCGCCGCCAAGCCCCGCGCCAAAATCTGCCGCGCCTCCTTGCCATGCGCCGTCCCCAAAACCTCCGCGTCCGCCCACAACATCACGCGCCCCGCCGTCAGCGGCTGCTTCGCCCGCAACCGCACCGCCGCCAATTCACCGTTCCGAAAACCAAAACTCCGGCTCACCCCGTCCCGCGAGCGTTCCCAACATCCCGCGCCATAAAGCAATCCCGTCACCGCCAGTGCCACCACGCCCCCAACCAGCGCCCGCCTCACCATCAGCGACCAATTTTTTTTACTCCGCCAAAACACCACCGCCAGCATCACCACCGCCGCTGACGGCGGCAACCACAACACCCACGCCTCCATCGTCGTGCTAAAAAATCCCGCCACCAAAAACGCCAGCAATGAGGCCGCTGCCGCCACTCTTAAGAATAATCCGCGTGAATCCGCGTCAATCCGCTGATTAACCATCCTCCAAAATCCGCATAACACCGCCAGGCAAAACCCGAATATCACCAAACCTTGTTCCGTGGCAAACGTCAAAAAACTGTTCACCATCGTCCGGTATCCCGCCGTCGCCGTCAGCGGTTGGTACCAATCCATGTAAAACTGCCCTGACTTCCCAGTCCCCACCCCCAGTGGCACATCCGCCAGCATCGCCAGCCCGCCGCGCCATAACGCAAACCGATTATGCACCGATGCGTCGCCGACACTCTCCACATGCCGCGCTCCCAACCCGCTAACGATGAACATCACCGTCAGCGCCGCCACGACCACCAACCCGCTAACCATTACCCCGCGCCAATGCCGGCGAATAACCGAGCGCAAACACCATAACATATACCCCTGCGAAACCGCCGCCGCCACCACCCCGCCGCGCGAATATGTCTTAATCAACAAAAACCATCCGCCCAAGAATGTGATACCGAACAGCGAAATCCAAAAGAACTTCGCGGCTTGGCGTCGTTGCGCGAACCACAAAACACAAAACGGCAGCAAACTCGCCAACAACGCCGCCGCCTTGTTCGGATTTTCAAAGCCGTAGGACCAGCGCAAAATTCCTTGGTAGTAAAAGTCCATTTATTGAATTATTTTTTTTGCTTATCATCTATAAAACTGAGTAATCCTTGTAATTCATTACGTTTCCGCTTTACTTGCGAATCATCACTAGCCACAGACTCGTTAATAATATTTTTTATTTTATCAAATTCTGATATTCTCGGATAATAGGTTTCCGTAGGATTATTTTGTTGTGTTCCAAACACAAGTATCTGCAATATGGGAGGATTTTTTTTAATCCTATCATTATAACTCTGCTTAATAACCAATAATACCCGCCTTTCACTATCAGACTTAAAGTCATATACCATGGAACCGCCATCAAGCATTATATCAGTTTTCAAATAAAATAATTTTGAAAAAGGTAATACTTCCTCACCGAATAGTGATTGCGAAAAAAAACACGATAAAAAGACAAATACCAGCCCGACATTATTCATACAAAAAATCCCATGTTTGAGTTACCGCAATTTGCATCGAGGCATTCCAAGTGAGATCTCCTGCAGATCCAGAACCTCCAACTACATTACCTCCACTTGGAATAGCGCCATCACAGCAAGTCACCATAACTATTTTTGCTCCATTCGCCAGATTGCCAAAGAACGATGTAGGTTGCCAAGTACCGTCTGGAGACAAAAATGTATAATTTCCATTTTGTACTTGGCCATGTGTAATGAAAAAAACTCTGCTATATCCATTAATCGTACTACTCAGGGAAGCATTTGATGATGTTACATACTTATGGAATACATCCCCGTCATCCAGAAAGTGAGTTGGCGATAGTGTGGAATCAGTTGCAGTATCATGTGCTTCCATAGTACCTTTAAGTATTGAATATTGTGAGTTAAAGTCAGCCATGTAATTAAATGTACCATTCGGATCAAAATTGCCATTACTAGCTAAAGTTTGAAACATACACATAGTTATTCGTTCCGTCAGGAAATCCACTAGGATCGGTCGTGGTTCACCGCTGCATCTCCGGCGAATAATTCCGGTACTTGAAAATATAGCCGCCGATTTCTGCATCATACGGCTTGCCGGTGTAAAAATATGGGAAAAGGGGTCAGTCTTCATCGGTCTGTTGCCCAAAGCGAGGTTTTAAGCGATGAGACATAATTCTAGGTAGTTGGTCAGTTGGTTGGGAACGCGGCGGCGCCATAACTGAGGTTTAA
>JAISCS010000002.1 GCA_031265365.1 Verrucomicrobiales bacterium | reverse complement strand
TTAAAGGCTGGCGCGGCATTGCCACTCGCTATGCCAAACGTACTTCCTCCTATTTGGCTGCCGTCCAAATCCGTTGCATCTTCCTCTGGACGCAAATCTTGTGACTACACTATCTAGTGGCGTTATGAAAACAATAAAAACAAACCTTGGGAATCTCCGCTCGCTCGCCGGCGGAGCGTTCATGTTAATGTCAGCGTTCACCATCAGCGCGGACAACGTAATGATTAACGACACCACCTATGACGCCACCTCCGTTATCGGTAAATTCGCCAAAGTTACAGCTGCCAGCAGCACTAGTGCCTATACAACGTTGGTTAACGGCAAACTCAGAGTGGGCAATGGTGACAATGTTTATCGTGCCTTCAACCCTGATTCCATTACACTCCCCGACGGCACCACCAGTTCCAGCATCAAACTCAGCGACTTGAACATCGGCGAAAGCCTCACCATGAGCTTTACCGCTGGTTTCATCTCGACTGTTAACTTTGGCGACGACTCCCAGATTTCCTTCGGCTTCATCCACTATGAAGCGGACGTGATCTCCAACAACAACTCTACCGCCTATGTTGCGGATTATCCCAAAAGTACGAAAAACAGTTTATTCGGTTACCGCGCGCCGGAAAGTACTGGTGGCGGGCTTATGATGTATAACTGGAACACAACATCCCTCGGCACCAACTGGAATGACAATAACAACGCGGTGTCCTTCAACGACAAAATGGAACACAATGTTTCCTTCTCCATCGCGGCCCAAGGCAACAATCTCTATACCCTCAGCTTGTATATGAGCGACGACAACGACATTAACCAGCTTATCTCCAAGCAAACAGACCTTTCGTGGAACGGGGTCGGAACTAACGACGCCTTCGCCATCACCGGCGTGGCCTTTCGCGCCAGTAATGGTTTCGACATCAGCAATCTCAACGTCACCTACCTCACCATCCCCGAACCATCCGCCGCCGTCCTGCTCGGCCTCGGCGCCGGTTTGCTGGTCGCCACCGCCACTTGGCGCCGCCGCCGAGGTTGAAGGCCACAAACCATTCCGCGCCTGCGTGTTGAAATTGTTTTGTTTGCTTGGATTTTCCCACCGTCAGCGGGATAATGGCGCGCATGGCGGATTTGTTTGCCCAGCGCGAGCCGTTGCGGCCGGACACCAGAAAAAATCTGGCGGCGCGGATGCGGCCCCGTAATCTGGAGGAATTCGCGGGGCAACGGCACTTGCTCGCGCCGGGGAAATTGTTGCACCGGCTCATCACCTCGAACCGCTTTTCCGCGCTGTTGTTCTTCGGGCCGCCGGGGACGGGGAAAACCTCGCTGGCGTTTCTCATCGCGCAACTCACGGGCGAGCGCTTCGTCGCGCTGAACGCGGTCGAGGCCACGGTCAGCGACTTGCGGAAGGCGGTGCAGGACGCGGAGGTGCACTGGCAGACGCTCGGCAAGCGGACGATTTTGCTCGTGGACGAAATTCACCGCTTCAACAAAGCGCAGCAGGACGCGCTGCTGCCGCACGTCGAGCATGGCACCATTCGCTTGATAGGGGCGACGACGCACAACCCGTTTTTCTACGTCAACCCCGCGCTGATTTCGCGGATGCAGGTGTTCGAGTTTCAGCCGCTGACGGTGGCGGACGTGCCGCCCGTGCTGCGCCGCGCGCTCACCGACGGCGAGCGCGGGCTGGCCGAGTTCAAGGTCGTCGCCGACGATGACGCGCTGCTGCACCTGGCGAAAGTTTGCGACGGCGACGCGCGGAAATCGCTCAACGCGCTGGAGGTCGGCGTGCTCTCCACGCCCGCCGGCGCTGACGGCACGGTGCGGTTCACCATCAGCGTCGCGCAGGAATCCATCCAGCGCAAGGCCGTCGTGTACGACAAGGACGAGGACGCGCACTACGACACCATCAGCGCGTTCATCAAGTGCGTGCGCGGCAGCGAGCCGGACGCGGCGGTGTATTTGCTGGCGAAAATGTTGCACGCGGGCGAGGACATCCGGTTCATCGCGCGGCGGCTGGTGATCAGCGCCGCCGAGGACATCGGCCTGGCCGACCCGCACGCACTGCCGCTGGCGGTGGCGTGCCAGCAAGCGGTCGAGTTCATCGGCTTGCCCGAGGCGCGCATCCCGCTGGCGGAGACGACGGTTTACCTCGCCACCGCGCCGAAGAGCAACGCGGCCTACCTGGCGGGCGAAGCGGCGGCGGCGGCCATCAAGGAGGGCCGCACGCTGGAGGTGCCGAACAATTTGAAGAACGCGACTTACGCGGGCGAGAAGGCGCTGGGCCGGCACGCCGGCTACCAATACGCGCACGATTACGCTGACGGTGTGGCGGATGAAAAAATGTTCGCCGCGGTCAGTGAGTTTTACCAGCCGACCAATCGCGGTTATGAGAAAATCATCGCGGAGCGTTTAACCCGCTGGAATGAAATCCGCCGTCAGCGTCAGCAGAAAAAATAGGTTTTATCCCGTGAACAGTGGAATGGCGGCGGCGTGTGGTAAGCGCAGCATAATTCCCCTTCCGTGAAGGGGTGGCGCGGAGCGCCGGGGTAGTTCAGCGTTGGGACAGCAGAAAGCTGAAAACATAAATAATTTCAGCTTTCGGCTTTCCAATTTCCGGTAACGCTGAACTACCCCGTCCGCTCCGCGGCCACCCCTTCACGGAAGGGGAATTCGCTCGCGCAGGAGGCCGGGGCGGTGGAGGGGCCGGCGTCAGCGCTGCCACTGCTATAGCATTTCATTACGATATTGGCAGAGTACCTTGTCATCCTGAGCGTAGCGCCGTAGGTGCGTAGTCGAAGGAGCGGGTTGGTGAACGTCAGCGGATTAGTCATCATCAGCCTGTTGGTCCGTGCTGGGCCGCTCCTTCGACTGCGCCCTTGCAGGGCTTCGCTCAGGATGACGGGGTACTCTGCCAATGTTATGATGAAATGCTATATAACGTAGCACAGACAATCCTGTCTGTGTATCGTGGCAGAGCGGCTCTGCCGCTCCAGAACAAGAACACAGACAGGATTGTCTGTGCTACGTTGATTGCCACGTTGTTACGTTGATGGTCAGCGCCGACGGCGCAGGACGGCGAGCAACGCGCCGCCGGTTAGCAACAGCGCCCACACGGACGGCTCCGGGATGGCGAGGTAAATTTTCCCGCCGGTGGCAAAATCCAACACGGCGTCGCTCACGCCGCTGATGGTGAGCGTTTGGCCGAGCAAACTGCCGGTGTAGTCGGCGAGTAAATAGTTGCCACTGGTCAGGTCAATGTTGCTGACGCTGAGGATGCCGCCGGTGAAATCCACGTCGCCGTCGATGTACAAAAACGAGTTGGCCGCGCCGTCAAATTCCAGCGTGCCGCCGCTGACGGTGAGGTCGCCGGTCAACGTCAGCGTGCCGGACGGCGCCAGCACCCCGCCGGCGCTGACGGTGGTCGCCGCCAGAATTTCGCCCATGCCGGCGATGGTGCCGCTGAGGTTGACAGCGTTGGCGATGATTTGTCCGCCGCCCGCGAGTTCGGTCAGCGAGCCAGCGGCGGCGGTGTAGGTTTGGCCGGTCAAATCCAGCCGTGCTTCCGCCAAGGTTTTGTCCGCGCCGTCAATGAGCACAGTGCCGTGGTTCGTCCAGTTGGTGTTCACCTTCAGCATGGCGTAATGCTGCGCGTCGTCGAGCGTGTCCGCGCCGAGGCTGACGCTGACGGTGCCGGTGTTGGTGAATTTCTCGCCGTCGTTCACGGTCAGCGCCGTGTATTGCGTCTTGGTGCCGCTGGCGCCGCTGGTGACGCCGATGGTGTTGTTGTAAATTTCAATGTAACCGCTGTTGGTGAACGAGCCGGTGCCGGTGAGACTGACGGTGAGGCTGACGTATTCGTCGTAGCTGAAGCTGGTGCGGGCGGTGTTCTCCATTCCCGTGTTGCGAAAGAGCATGACGCCGCTGTTGGTGACGGTAGCCTCGCCGTTCAGTTTCAAATCATAGTCGTAATACGGATTAGCTTCGCCGTTCGAGCCGCTGACGATGTAGGAGACTGTGCCGCTGTTGGTGAATACGCCGCCGTCAATGACGAGATTCTTGTGGCGGTTGACGTTGGCGTAGGACCAGTTGAGGTGTCCCTCGTTGTTGAAATTCACGCTGCTGAGCGTGAACGGCTGCCCGGTAAGAGATTGCACATTTTCATACTTGAACGAGGAACCGGCCTCAATATGCAGGTCACCGCCGGTGATGAGCCGCGAACCGTTGAAGTTGAGCGCCCCGCCGTTGCCGGCGCGCAACAGGCCGCCAGCGTTGTTGACCGTGGCGCTGATGTTGAGTTGCGCGCCCGTGCCGACGGCCTGGATGGTGCCGCTGTTGATGAAGTAACCGACGCTGCCGGAGGCGTCCTGCGCCAGGGTGCGCCCGCCGCTGATGATTTGTATCAGACCGGCGTTGTTCAAAAAGCTGTTAAATCCGAGGCGTGGTGAGGCTGACAACAAATTAATGGTGACGCCGCTGGCGATGGTTAGGCTATTGAGCTGGTAGTGCCCGTTGGCGAGCGACGACGAGATGGTCAGGTCGCTGACGGTGTCGTCAATAATCACATCATCCGAGAGAATGCCACTGCCGGGAAGGTTTTGCTGGCTAAACAGGCCGGGGCTGCGCGTCGCGGGAGTGCTACCGCTTTGCGACCAGTTGCCACTACCGCTGGCCCACTAATACGCCGTGCCGGTCGCCCAAGTCAACGTGCCTGTGTAAGAAGTGTTGACCAAATCCCAAACGCCACCGGTGGTCGGGCCGACCCAATGATACTCATCCGCCCGCGCCGTCAGCGCCGCTGAGAGAGACAAGGCGAACGCGAGCGTCAGCGAGCGGTTAAGCGAATTGCCGAAGTATATTTTCGTGTTCATGTGGTGATAGTAATGCTGACAAGCAGTGCCGTCAACCAATATTTTTAACTTTTTTGGTTCCGCGCTGTTAGCAGTGAAAGCGCTGACGCCGGAACACCCGCCACCACCCATGCCCTTGCGTGAGCTAATTCCCCTTCCGTGAAGGGGTGGCCGCGGAGCGGACGGGGTAGTTTAGCGTTTAAGGGAAACTGCCAAAACCGAACGCTGAACTACCCCGTCGCTCCGCGCCACCCCTTCACGGAAGGGGAATTATTACGCGCTGACCACGCGCCACAGCAATGCCTCGGTTCACGGGATAGAACCCCAAAATTTTCACCGTCAGCGTGTTGCCGCGTCGCTGCCGGTGACGAACACTTCCCGAACCAGCGGGTGCGAAGTGTCAATGCGGCGGATGGATTTCCACGTGCCCTCGCCGGTTTCCCGCCATTGGAGTTGACGATTACTCATCAACTTGATGAATCGATGCAGCGTGGTTTTCATTTCTTGGTCCGAGCGGTTGCTGGCGAGAAATTTTTCCGCCTTCGCGAGGATAACTTTTTCAACGGTTCCGCCTTCGATAATTTCCACGCGGTCTTTTAAGTCCGGCCTTTGGGCGATGAAAAACTGTTGATAATCAGGATTGCTCGACGGAGCGTCGCGATGTTTCACCAATATATAGGTGTGTGCATTGTCGCTGTTATCGAAGTCCAGCAAAATGGAGCCGCCATCGAATAGATAATCCATGCTCATGCCAGTAAACTCAGCACCAGCGGGCGGGCGGTCGATGAGGAACTCGCTGCGGTTGAACCAGTGTTCCCTCGGCAGCGGGACGGGGGCGAAGTCAAATTCGTGGCCGAGTTTGGTGACGACGGGGAAGTAGCCGCTGGCGGTGACGAGACGCTGTTGTTGCGCTTCCTCCAACAGATGCCGCGCCAAATCGTCGGCGAGCCGCTGACGCTCAGGGTCACCGTCGGCGGGCGTGGCGAACAGGTCGAGGTGGATGATGGTGCCGCGCATCTCGCCGTTGGGGAGCCTCAATCTTACATCGGTAAGACGCGGGTCGGCATGATGTTGCTCGAGATAAGCGGCGGGCAGGATGGCAAGTTTAATCTCGTTTGCCAAAAACGCGCGCCAACATTCAACTTCCGACGCCAATGTTTTTGGGTCAACCGTGCCAGGATTTATGTCACCATCAGCGTGTTGGTTGGCCGAAACTTTATTGCGCAGACCAGACAGGGCCTGAGGCAATTCCATATCGCCAATCCATAAACAAGGAGGGAGGCCAGTTATAACGTATGTATGTCGCTCATAAACCACATACGGCGTCCAGCGCCACGGGACGGTGAATTGATTGTCCGCGTCGAACGGTTGCGAGGTGAACGCCGGGTTGACGGCGCGGGCGAGCTGGCCGTCAGCGGGCGCGCGCAGGGGGATTTGTTGTCGCAACGACGCGAGCCAGCGCGGGGAGACGACGTACAAGTCACCGTCAGCGGGCCACGCGCCAGCGGTGAACGTCAGCGGGCGCTGGGTGACGGCGACGTGCTGGCGCGCCGCCCATTGGGCGAACAATTCCACCGGCAGCGGGTCTTTTTCGTAATAGACCGTCAGCGGCACCGGCGGCGGCGCGCTGCTGATGACCGGCGCCGCGGTCCGGCGGCACAACGCAACGCCGAGCAAGGCGCCATACAACAAGACCACCAACCATGAAGCCCAACGCAACATGGCGGCGAGTATAGAAGGGCGGCGAGGATGGGGCAAAGGAATAAACGCGCCGCCATTAGCGGCTTGCTTATTCACGGCGTTATGCGAGATTTTTTGCAAAATTATGTCCCCGACGCCGAAAAAATTTTACCGCAGGAAACGCTGGCGGGTGCCGGGGGCGCTCATCGTCAGCGGGGTGGCGGCGCTGTTTTTGTTGAGCCGCGAGTTGAAGCCGGCGGTGGAGTGGGCGGGGCGGCGCGCGGGGGTCAACATCAGCGTGGATTCGGCGCGGCTGGGATGGCACGGGGCGCGGGTGAAAAATTTATCCGTCGCGCAGCCGGGGCGGGCGGAGCCGTTCGCGCGCATCAACTTCCTGGAAATAGACTGGGCGTGGCGGGAACTGGCGCGCGGCCGGGTCGCGTTGATTAACTTGCAGGGGCCGTCGCTGTCGTTGCGGCGGCTGGAGCAATTTCAGGAATCGCTGCCGCCGGCCGCCGACCATGGCCAACCCACTGCGCCGAGGAAAAAAGGCGGCGGGCTGGCCAACCTCGTCATCGGCACGCTCATCGTGCGCGACGGGACGCTGACGCTGGACAACCTCGGCGCGGGGCTGCCGGCCATCCCGATTGACCTCGCGTCGGTGGACCCGATTGTGGTGAGCAATCTGCGGCTCGGCGCTGACGGTGACGACGCGGGGTCGCAGGAGGAACAAACCATCACGGTGGAGAACTTGCTCATCAACTCGCCCTACGACCCGCTGACGGCCATCATGAAGTTTGAGCAAATCACGCTGACGTTCAACTGGGCGGGCCTCCAGCGGCAGCATATCAAATCGCTGCTCGTGCAGAACCCGACGGTGTACATCGGGCCGGACCTGTTCTTCTTCGCCGACCAAGTGCAGGCGGCGCGGAAGGAACCGGCCAAGGCCGGTGCCACCGTCACCAACGGCGCGCCGGCCCGACCGTGGACGCTGGATTATTTCCGGCTGGTCAACGGCAAACTGGTGGTGTACTCGTTCGGCAAGCCCGGCTTCCCGCTGCCGATGGAGTTCGCCGCCGAGAGCGCGAACATGGTGCTGGACAACTTCGCCAGCCTGCCGTTCAACAAAATCGGCTTCGACATCCCGCCGACCGACCTCGCGTACGACGCCCTCGGCCTGCGGGTCATCAACCTATCTGGCTCGCTGTTCATCGGTCTGCCGCCGAAGGACGACCACGCGAAAAACCTCGTGCCCGTGCTGCACATCGAGGAACTGGACTGGAAGGGCGTGACGGCGAAAAAGCTCGACCTGTGGATGACCTTTGACCGCTCCTACGTCTCGGCGCAATTCGGCGGGTACGTCGAGGACCAGACCGGCTACGTCAACGGCGGCGTGGACGTGAACCTGCTGGATTTTTCGTGGACGGGCTGGGCCTCGGCGAGCAAGGTGCCGCTGGGACGGCTGACGCGGATGTTGTCGCCGGAGAATTTCATCATGGACGGCCGCGCGTCGGGCAAACTGCACGTGCACGGCCAAGTCAGCGAAGTCACCGGCCTCGGCGGGACGCTGACGCTGAACGAAGCGGGGCGGATACAAATCATCTCCGTGGAAGAAGTGCTGCACAAACTGCCGGGCGACTGGTGGCAACCGAAGCGCGAGGCGGTGAAGGCGCTGCTGGAAGCGTTCGAGAACTACACCTACGCCGGCGGCGGGGCGGAATTCACCTACGCGCCGCCGGAGAGTTTTTTGCGCCTGTCGGTTGACGGCGCGCAAGGGAAGCGTGGCTTTGACTTACGCTGGCACGATTTACGCGCGAAGCCGGGGCTGGGGTTTTAATAACCGCGCAAACATTGCTTTCAATTAAAACCAACCTCGCGCAGAGACACAGAGCCGCAGAGGACTAGTTACCACTAAAAAAACTCCACGTCTCCGCGTCTCTGCGCGAGGATTGCTTTCAACCAAAAAAAATAAAATAAATAGTTGCGTTAATATGAGGATTAGTATAACGTCGCATCCGTTGTCGGCGCAAACTGAGGCCAAGCACTAAAAAACATGGGTAGTTAAGCGCCAGTGAAAAACCGATAACACCTTGAACATGATTGACATAGTCCATAGAATCGCAGCACCGCGCTCTCGCGCTCTCGCGCTCTCGCGCTCTCGCGCTCTCGCGCTCTCGCGCTCTCGCGCTAATTTCCCCGCCTAGTTTTAATCTAGGCGTTCCCTATCCGGCCCCGGCAGAACACCATCGGCCTAGGGTCGTGCCCCGACCTCGCCATCGAGGAGGAATATATTTATCCGCAGATGACGCAGATGAACGCAGATTAAACCACAAAAAACTCTGCGAAAATCTGCGTAATCTGCGGATTAAAGAAACAACAACAACAGAAAGTAAATAAAAACCATGAAAATGAACCATAACATCAACTGGCGCGCGATGCTCAAGGTCAGCGGCATCGTCATGATGGCGGCGCTGACCATGAACCTCAACGCGGATACTTATACCCTGAATGGAGAAACCTTGGCCGACGGCGGTACCGTGGCTTGGGACTCCTCGGCGACTTACTGGCTGCTCAACGGCACGGCCACCACCTTGCTGCCACAAGGGGGGGCGGACGTGGTGATTGACAACGCCACCGGGGCCGACCCGCTCGTGTTTACCTACGGCTTCGGCGGCACCGCCGCGGGCGTGGGTAACGTGGACCGCAACTCGCTCACCATCAGCGACAGCGTCACGCTGAAGGTAACCAGTGGCAACCGTATCGGTTACACTACCATGACCAACCGCGGCCTGATGGAAGTGACGGTCAGCCGCAGTATCGCGGGAAACGCGGCCGGCAACCAAAACGTGACGCTCACCAACAGCGGCACCTTCCGCTTGGGCGCCGGTGCGACACTGACCTTGCGTACCAATAGCATCACCAACACCGGCGGGTTGATTGACGTCGGCAGCGGCGCGACTTTTTCCCTCGGGAGCGGTAACGGCAACGGCGGCATTTCCGGCGGCGCGCTGAACGTGGCGGACGGCGCCACGTTCACTAACGGCGCCGATGTCAATGGCACCGCCTTACTCTCCGGGGTCGCGATTGATAATGTCGGCGTCACGGTGGTTTCCCAGGTCGGCGGGCTTAGCGGTAACCGGGTTCTGCAGCACACCGCCACCAACGGCGTCTTTAACAACACCGGCACCGTCGTCGTCTCGCAGGGGACGACCCATAATTTCACCAACGCCAACAGCACCCACACCGTCACGTTTACCCAATCCGGCGCCAATGTCTTCACCAACAGCGGCGTCGTCTCCGTGCTCAACGAAAGCGTTACCAGCCTCGACTACCTCGTGGCCGGCGTGAACTTCACCGTCGCCAACAACAGCGCGGCCGACGGCAAATTCACCAACGACGGCCGGATTGACATCCGCAACAACGCGCGCGGCGCCAACACCGGCACCACCTACGCGCGCTTCACCGTCAACAACGGCGCGGACTTCACCAACACCGGCACCATCAACGTCGCCCTCGGCGATGACACCACCGACGACGCCCTCCACACCGCCACGCTGTTCATCAACACCGACTGGACCAACACTGGCGCCATCACCGTGGACCGCGCGAACAAAGCGTTGGCCACCGCGAGCTTTGAACTCAACGGCAAAGTCTATACCCAAACCGGCGCCGGCAGCGAGATGCGCCTGCTCAACGGCGGCCAACTCAAAGCCGTCCGCCTCAACATCAACGGCGGCACCCTCGGCGGCGCCGGCGTCATCACCGGGACGACCACCATCAACAGCGGCGCCACCCTCGACCCCGACGGCACGCTGACCCTGGACAGCCTAATCATGAACGAAGGTTCCATCCTGAACTTCAGCGCCGCCGCCGATGACTTCCTGCAAATCAACGGCAACCTAAACTTCAACGGCGCCACGCTAACCCTCACCGACTACCTCGGCGGCGACCCGCTGCTACTCGCCACCTATACCGGCGACTTGCTGGGCCAAAACCTCAACGTCAGCGCCATCCCCGACGCGGTGCTGGATTTCGACATCATCGGAAAGAACATCTACCTCAGCATCATCCCCGAACCCGCCCCGTCGTTCTTATTACTACTCGGCGGCATCATTCTGGCGCTGACCGTGCGCCGCCGTCGTCGCGCTGGTGGCGTTACCGGAGATTCACGATGAAACGCCGCGCCTTCATCAAAAGCGCCGGCGCGCTCGGCCTGGCTTCCGGGCTGGCTTGGTCACCGTCAGCGCCGGCGGCGTCGGCGGTGCCCGCGCGTTCGGACGACCGGTGGGACGTGCTGGTGGCCGGTGGCGGCCCGGCCGGTTGCGCCGCCGCCATCGCCGCCGCGCGGGCGGGGGCGAAGACCCTGTTGATTGAGAGCACGGGTTGTCTCGGCGGCATGGGCACGTCGGGCTTGGTGCCGGCGTGGACGCCGTTTTCGGACGGCGAGCGCGTGATTTACCAAGGCCTCGCGCTGACGGTGTTCAACGAGTCCGGCAAAGGGGTGCCCCACATCCCGCCGGGCCGCTATGACTGGGTGGATATTAATCCTGAATATTTGAAAACGGTTTATGACCGGCTGGCCGCCGCGCACGGCGTCAGCGTCCGGTTGTTCACGCGGCTGGCGGCGGTGGAAATGCGCGCTGACGATGAGCTTGACCGCGTCATCGTCGCCAGCAAGGCCGGCCTGACCGCGCTCAAGGCAAAAGTTTACGTGGACTGCACCGGCGACGGCGACCTCGCGGCCTGGGCGGGCGCGGCGTTTGAGTTGAACCCCGGCGCCGCGTCGCGCCAGATGCCGACGCTGTGTTTCACCATCGCCGGCGTTGACCACGACGCCATGCCGGACCTGTACGGCGGCCGCGCGGCCAGCCCGGTTCATAAAATTCTGGCGTCCGGGAAATACCCGCTGATTATCGACACGCATCTCTGCGCGAACAAGGTCGGCCACGGCGTGGTGCAGTTCAACGCGGGACATCTCCGGGACGTTGACCCGCTGGACGAGGGGTCACTGTCAGCGGCGATGGCGCGGGGGCGCGCGCAGGCCGCGCAATTTCTCGCGGCGTTCAAGGAATACGCGCCCGCCGCGTTTGCCCGCGCGCTGCTGGTCAACACCGGCGGCCTGCTCGGCGTGCGGGAGAGCCGCCGCGTCACGGGCGACTACACCTTCACCACGGCGGACTGGCTGGCGCGGCGCGAGTTTGACGACGGCATCGGGCGCAACAACTATTATATCGACGTGCATGTCCCGGCGATGAACGACCACAGCTACCCGCACTACGGCAAGGGAGAATCGCACGGCATCCCGTACCGCATCCTCACGCCGCGGGGCAAGCGCAACCTGCTGGTGGCGGGGCGCTGCGTGTCCGCTGATACTCACGCCGCCGGCAGCCTGCGCGTCCAACCGGTCTGCCTGGTCACCGGCGAGGCCGCCGGCCTGGCGGCGGCGCTGGCGTGCCGCCAGCCCGCGCCCGACGTGCACGCGGTGGACCTCCCGCGACTGCGCCAGTGTCTCAGGGCAGCCGGGCAGCTTTTATAATGATTCCTCGCCATGGTGCATCCGGGGTGTTTTAGCGTTCGCGAGGATATAGCACCAAACGCTGAACTACCCCGTCCGCTACGCGGCCACCCCTTCACGGAAGGGGAATTTGCTCACGCCGGGGCATGGTCTATGAGGTCGTCTCAGCGGCAGCGATTCCCCTTCCGTGAAGGGGTGGCCGCGAATGCGGACGGGGTAGTTCAGCGTTCGGCGTATAATTCCCTCAGTGGCCCAACTCAACGTCTCGCCTGATAATACCGCACATAATCAACCTCAAAGCGATGCGGCAACAACGCAACATCAACCTCCCCTCCCCACGCCCCGCCGATGGCAAGGTTCAAAATCAAATAATGCGGCGTCGCGTACGGCCACACCGCCGTATCATCGCCCTCCTTGCGGTACACGAAATAACGCTGGTCATCGAAGAAAAACTCCAGCCGGTCGGGATGCCACTCCACCGCGTATTCGTGAAAATCCTCCCACGGCGCCGGCGCCGTGATGGAGTTGCCGCGCCCGTTGCGCTTCATGTGATTGTACGCGGCGCAATGAATATTGGCGTGAATCCTGGCCGGGTCTTTGCCGACGTTCTCCATGATGTCAATCTCCCCGCAACCCGGCCAGTCCGGTCGCGGCTCGCCCGCCGGCGGCAGACCCAGCGTCCAAATCGCCGGCCAGGTGCCGCGTCCCGTGGGAATTTTCGCCCGCACCGCGACGCGCCCGTAAAGAAACACGCGCCGCCCCAGCGTGGTCAGGCTCGCGGAGGTAATGGGCTTGCCCTGCCAGTGGTCGCGCCGCGCCTCGATGATTAATTTGCCGCCCTCGACGCGCGCGTTCTCCAGCCGTCCCTTGGTGTAATATTGCTCCTCGTTGTTCCGCAAGTAACCTTCCTCCAACGCCCACTTCGCGGGGTCGGGCGCGCCGGGGGTGTCGAACTCATCGGCCCACACCAGCGTCCACTTGCCTTCGTCAAACGGCACGCGCGTCACGTCGCGGTCCGTCTTGCCGCCCAAGTCACCGTCGGCGTTAACCACCGCGGCCAGCGCCATCCCTAACAACATCATCAGCGAGTGTTTCATCGGGAGAGATTGACGCGCGGCTTCCCTCAGGTTTTCCGCGCCACGGGCCTGATGATTTTCCTGACCACCCGCCGCGCGGGAACCGCCGACGGTATCGGGCTGACCGGCGCGAGGATGGCTTCGATTTTCCGCAACTCTTCCGCGCTCAGCAACTCGGCGCCGACCACTTTGCAGCAATCCTCGATTTGCTCCGGCTGGCTCGCGCCGATGAGCAGGCTGGTCACGCGGCGGTCGCGCAAAATCCATGTCAGCGCCAGTTGTGTGAGCGTTTGCCCGCGCGCTTTGGCGAGGTCGTTCAACTTGGCGACAAGGTCCAGTTTCTGCTTGGTCAAATGCTCCGCCTTGAGGAACTGGCCGCTGACGGCGACGCGCGAGTCGGCGGGGATGCCCCGCAAATAACGGTCGGTGAGCACGCCCTGCGCCAGCGGGCTGAACACAATCATGCCCATGCCGTGCGCGGCGGTTTCCTCCAGCACCTTGTCCTCGATGTCGCGGCGGAACATATTGTAGGCGCACTGGTGGATGACCAGCGGCGCGTGCAGTTTCGCCATGATTTTCGCGGCTTTCTTCGCGGCTTTGGCGGGGTAGTTGCTGATGCCGGCGTAGAGCGCCTTGCCCTCGCGGACGAATTGCGCCAGCGCGCCCATCGTTTCCTCCAACGGCGTGTCAGGGTCGAAGCGGTGGTGGTAGAAAATATCCACGTAGTCGAGTTGCAAGCGCCGTAGCGATTGGTGCAGGCTGGCGGTGAGATATTTCCTGGAACCCCAGTCGCCGTACGGCCCTTCCCACATATAATAACCCGCCTTCGATGAAACAATCAGTTCGTCGCGGTGGCCGGCCAGCTCGCGGCGCATGATTTGGCCGAAGCTGGTCTCCGCCGCGCCGGGGGGCGGGCCGTAATTGTTGGCGAAATCGAAGTGCGTGATGCCGAGGTCCCATGCCTTCAGCGTCAGCGCTCGCGCTTGGTCGAGGTTGCTGTAGTTGTGCCAGCCGCCGAG
This sequence comes from Verrucomicrobiales bacterium, assembly GCA_031265365.1. Lineage (GTDB taxonomy): Bacteria > Verrucomicrobiota > Verrucomicrobiia > Methylacidiphilales > JAAUTS01 > JAIRPN01. The sequence goes on along the minus strand of JAISCS010000002.1, from coordinate 1,163 downwards.
GGAAACGACGGGGAGTTTCAGGCCGCTGCTGCCGCAACGGTTATATTTCATGAGTTCGTAGCGTGACATGCCCGTCAGCGTAGCGAAACCGCCGCGAAAGGCCAGCCTTAAAAATCGCCCGCCCGCCGGGGTCGCGTAAAAAAACCGGAACGAAAGGCAAACCAAGTCATGCTACCGTTGCTGCCTTTCAGCCCTGGCGGGGTTCGCAAGCTTGCAATTTCTTTCCGTTCCGGCGGCTTGAAATTAGAGAATCTTCACCGTCAGCGCAAGGTGTTTTTACAACTCGCTGACACTGCGGATAACTTTCCCGACCAGTCCGTAGGCCTGCGCTTCCTCCGCGCTCATCCAGAAATTGCGGTCGCTGTCGGTGGCGATTTGCTCGACTGTCTTGCCGGTTTGCTCGGCGAAGATTTGGTTCAGCCGGTCGCGCATTTTCAAGATTTCCTGCGCCTCGATGCTGATGTCCGTCGCCTGCCCGCCGACGCCGCCGCTGGGTTGGTGCAGCATGAAGCGCGTGTTCGGCAGGCTGTAACGCCGCTCACGGTCGGCGGCGGCGTAAATCAACGCGCCCGCGCTCGCCACCCAGCCGGTGCCGATGATTTTGACCGGCGCCTTGACGAAGCGAATCATGTCGTGAATCGTGTCGCCCGCCTCGACGTGGCCGCCTTGCGAGTTGATGAAAATCTTGATTTCCGCGTCACTGTCAGCGTCGAAGGCGATGAGTTTCTCGGCCACCTCGCGCGCGACTTTCTGGTTGATTTCGCCGAACAGCATGATGGTGCGCGCCTTGAGCATCCGCTCCTCGATGGCCGGGCTTTTCCTCGGTTCTTTCTCTTTTTTCGGTTCTGACATAAATGAAACTCCTCGCGCATGGTGTCCGTCAGCGGGTTTGTTTTTCGGCGGCGCGGACGGTGTTGGCCATCAGCATTGCGATGGTCATCGGGCCGACGCCGCCGGGGTTGGGCGTGATATAGCCGGCGATTTCCTTGACTTCGTCGAACGCGACGTCGCCGACCAGTTGGTAACCCTTGGCGCTGGCGGGGGCCTCGACGCGGTTGACGCCGACGTCCATCACGACCGCGCCGGGCTTGACCATGTCGGCCTTGACGTATTCGGCGAAACCCATCGCGGCGATGATGATGTCGGCTTGCCGCACGATGGCG